>JAFZLC010000005.1 GCA_017551675.1 Paludibacteraceae bacterium
AGTGTTGGTGTGGATTATGGCATCTGTCGTTTCTTCATATGCTGTTGTGCCGACATCCGATTTTACGAAGGCGAATGCCGCTTATGGAATGCAAGATTATGAGAACGCGGCTAACCAATACGAAAACATATTGAAGCGCGGCTCGGAGTCTGCGGCTCTCTATTATAATTTGGGGTGTACCTATTTCAAGTTGGGCAAGATAGCACCGTCCATTTTGAATTTTGAGCGTGCACTTTTGTTGGAGCCGGGGAATGATGATGTGCAGGCCAATTTGGAGATGGCCAGAACGAAGGTTGTGGATGAGATCGATCCTGTGGAACGATTCTTCCTCTTGCGTGTGTATGACTCCATTTGCAGTTGGATCTCTTCCGATGCTTGGGCTTATTTGAGTTTGGGGTTCTTCTATCTCTTGTTGGTGATGGCTGGCTTGTTCTTGTTTTCCCGCATAACCCTCCTCAAGAAGATAGCGTTCTTTACGGGCATACTATCCCTCCTCTTGCTGGTTGCCACTATGGCTTTTTCATCCAGTGCTAAGTCGAAGGCTACGACCCATGATTATGCCATCGTATTCTCTCCATCTGTTACGGTGAAGGGATCTCCAGAGGATTCGGGCAAAGATGTCTTTGTCTTGCATGAAGGCACGAAGGTGAAGGTAAAGAGAGCCTACAACAAGTGGTTCGAGATTCAATTGGCTGATGGCCGAGTAGGTTGGGTGAAAGAGACTGCGGCGGAACGGATTTGAGATATAAGAATATGCGCGTAACTGCGCATATTCTTTTTTTCTAGAGAAAAGGAGGGTCCCAATCACTGGCGTATGCTGTTGGTTTCATAGTGGATAGAAAATCGTTAGTTTTGAGTTGCAGCCTTGGTTTGATTTGCTTCTGTCGTAACTGATTTGTTTATTCTACAAATTTTATCTGCTATGTGCTTTTTTAATGGTCTTTTAGGTAAATTTTAGTAAATTACAAGAAGTATTGTTGATATGAAAAAGAGAATCATCTATACACTATTATTCTTATGTGGAATGTCAGCAATGATGGCACAGAAGAAATCTGTGGCTCCAACCCGTTTCGAAGATTTTGCCAAGAAATTGGATGTTGCCTATACCTGCATACCTAACAAAGCGCCAGATGATTTCCGCTCTGCTTTCTTAGAATCATGGAACCCTCATGATTGCTACCAGCTTAAATCGAAGAAATTGTTTAAAAACATCTATGATCAGAAAAGTCACCTACAGTATTTTTTAAGTTTCTACCACTTTAACGACACTACCAAGTGTAGGGCCGCTGTAGATCGATTCTTTTCGAAGGAGCGAATCGAGGGGTTGAAATACATGGTCGATGGAAGTGCGAAGACTTCCCCTATGGTTATAATTTTCAATAGCAAGAGTATTTATTGCTTGTATGGTCATTGTGAAACAGAATTGGCACCATGGGAAACCCTTAAAGAAGCCTTTATTGCTGAATACGCAGAAAACAATGCCATCCTTTTGATTGCCAAATGTGGAGCGGTTCGTTGGGAGACGTATAAGCGATGAATGAAGGGGTTTGAAATGAAGAAGGGCGATACTCAGATACGTTCGGAGGTGATTATATGAAAAAATTATATAGAAATTCTTGTTATTGAAAAATATCATCTAATTTTGTGGCGTGTCCATTATGGATATACAAGAGAACAGAATATGAAAAAAGAAATTAATATACATGCCTGAAGAAATCAAACAATGAAGCAAAAAAACAAAGACGTACAGCCATAGGCTGAACCTTATATTGTGAAGTCTCATGATATTCACGTTGATGCGGACTATGTGGATTGGATAGCTGATATTAAACATCGCTATCGTTCTGCACAAGTGAAAGCGGCTGTCAAGGTGAATGCGGAGAAACTCTTGTTCAACTGGCAACTTGGTCGTGACTTGGTACAAAAGAAAGCCGAGGAGCGATGGGGGCTGGAGTGGTTGAGCAGGTAAGCATGGATTAGAAGCGAGAGTTTCCTGATGCTGATGGATTCTCCACTTCCAATCTGTGGTACATGAAGAAATGGTATTTGTTTTACACTCAAGGAGGAGAAGAAATACTGCGTCAAGCTGGTGCAGTATTACAAATGTTTGAAAAACAACATGTGACAAAACTCCACTAAGTTGGTAGAGAATTTAGTTCTGAGAAACTCCACTAGGTTGGTGGAGAATTTCCATTGCCATTTGCGTTAGTTCCATGGCGACATCATGTTGAGATAATAACGAAATGCAAATCAATCGATGAAGCCTTGTTCTATGTGGGTAAGACCATAGAACAAGGATTAAGTCGTGATGCTTTCATCAACTGCATTAAGGCAAATCTCTACGAACACCAAGGCAAGATTGTCAATACTTCACTGACCATCTGCCAGCATTGCAAAGCAAACTTGTTCAAGAGGTTCTGAAGGAAAACTATGATTTCGGCTTTGCTACGGTTGGGCATGATGTATATGACGAAGCCGAGTTAGAGGAAGCTCTTACAAAGAATGTGACAGACCTGTTGCTGGAGTTAGGAACTGGTTTTGCCTTTCTTGGTAGGCAGAAAGAACTTGTTGTTGGCGGACGTTCTCGCAAGATTGACTTGCTGTTCTATCACATACGCCTGCGTTGCTACGTTGTCTGCGAACTGAAAGTCAAGCCATTTGAACTTGAGTTCGCTGGCAAGTTGAACTATTACGTGAATGCGGTTGACGAATTACTGAAGACCGACGATGAAAACCCTACAATCGGTTTGCTCGTTTGCTCTGATATGGATAAAATTGACGTTCAATGGTCATTCAAAGGTATCAACACGCCAATGGGGGTGGCAACGTATAACAACATCAGAATCAAGGATGCCTTGCCAAGCCAAGAGCAATTGGTTGAGCGTGTGCGCCTCCTGCAAAGAGAGTTGCAGGAAACGAAGCGGTTGATGAATAAAGATGATAAAAATGTTTGAGTAGATGACCTATAATATGGATTCATGTATTAAATTTGTTGAGGATCTCAACTGTTTGAAGTCACTATACTTAATTATAAAAACACTATGTTCCAGGTTATTAAAATTGAAGAAGCAAATTATAAAAAGTATTGCAACCTTGATATTGTAGCATTTTCCTGTGCAAAAGGAGGTGCTTGCGGAGATGGGGGAGGCGTATGCATTATTGATGCGAATGGTCAGATATACTATACCAATTACATTAGAAATATAGAGTATGATCATCTTTTGGAGGTCGTTCCCATTTTGAAGGATTGTACGTTTAAGCTTTTTGATCATGAGGCTCCGAAGGGGTGGATATCTATATACACGGGACTCGGTAATCATTTAACCATTAAATCAATCTATAATGAACCATTCAAAGCCGAGATGGAGAAGCGGGGGATAACTGATCCATGTTATCTGTTTCAGCGATGGTCAGGAATGATTTTGACCATACTCAATCAGACACATTCGGATGTTACGATGAATCAAATTTGGAAGGAATTGAAAAGAGAGGATGGAACAATCGACGAATAAGTGAACTTCCTCATATAAAGCGAAATGCAAATGCTTAAGCCTATCAAGAAAGATATGCAGGCCTTTGATGCTTTGTTGTATAAACCGAAAGACCAATACATCAAAGAATCGAATGTTACTCGCAATTACGACTTCTTCTATGATAAAATCACTCGTGCAGGGTTAACGCTCGACGAGCTCTTTGAGACCATCAAAAAACTGGAAGTCATCAATATTCGTCTTGACGAAGATGATGACCCGCAACTGATTTTTGAGAGTCTGAACTCTACTGGCCTTGATTTGAGTGAGGCTGACAAGATACGTAACTATCTGTTGATGTCGTTAGCACCTGCAGAACAGGATGACTTATATACTCGATATTGGAATCCTATAGAAGAGTTTACCAAGTATGACCCATCGTCTTTCGTACGTGATTACCTGACCATGAAGCAAAGGAAAATAGGACGTATCGATAAGATATACTTTATCTTTAAAGAATATGCCGAAACTGCAAATATTGACAGGGCAAAGCTCTTGGAAGATATGCATCACTATGCCAAGATATATAGCCAATTGGATAATGCAACGATAGGTGCGGATAAACTCAATAGGAAGTTGAACCAACTACGAACATTGGATTCTACCATTGCTTACCCATTCTTTATGGCTTTTTTCGATTATGCGTCAAAAGTGGGATTAGCAGAGAATGAAATTTATCATGTTCTTGATGTCATTGAAGCTTATTGGGCACGCAGAATCATCTGCAATCTCCCATCAAATGCATTGAATAAAGTGTTTGCAACACTCCATAGGGATGTATTGAATCACATCAATAAAGCAGGTGATGATACTGCACCTTCGTATATAGATGTACTAACTTATGTCTTGTTGAAGAAGGGACGTTCTTCTGTCTTCCCATCTGATGAAGAGGTAAAGAGTGACTTTAAAACTCGTCAGGTTTATAAGATGCCAGCGAATGCCCGCATGTTTATCTTGGAACGTATGGAAAACAGAGATAACAATGAACGGCATGATGTGGTGAAGGAACTGACAGAAAAAAATATCACGATAGAGCATATTATGCCACAAACTCTGTCGGACAAGTGGAAAGCAGCTTTAGGCGAAGATTGGGAAAGAATTCATGAACAATATCTTCACACAATGGCAAATCTAACTCTAACTGGTTATAATTCTCAATATAGCAATCTCACGTTTATTGAGAAGAGAAACATGGAGAAGGGGTTCAAGGATAGTGCATTCCGTCTCAACAACTCAGTGAAATCGTGTGAACAATGGACGGAAACAGAGTTGAAAGCACGTCAGAAAGAATTGCAAGATGTTTTTATGCGCCTATGGCCAATGCCAACTACGACTTTTGAGCCTTTGAGGCGTGAGGCAGAATCAGCGTCACTTGATGATGAAGACTATGAGTTCACTGGCAAACAATTACAGGCATATATACTTCATGGGGTTAGATATACTGTTAATACATGGAAGGAAATGCTTATACAAGTTTGTGGTCATATCCTATTTGAGAAACATTCAACTATTGAATGGCTTTGCGCAAACGAGAAATGTAGTTTCTCAACTACTCCAGAAGAGTGCAAACATGAACTTGCACCAGGGATGTATGTATGGACGAACAATAGTACTGCCACCAAGATAAATATTCTTCATGGTATGTTTGAGGAATGTAATATTCCAGCATCAGAACTCGTTTTTGAATTCCGATCTGATCAAGAAGAGGAGGATGAGGAATAATTATTCTTGATTAAACAACGACGAATGAATGGGAAGCCGCTACTACGGAGGCGACTGCGGGAAGAACTACGAAAACGGGTAAAACTACGGAGAAAATAATCAGGCTGATGAAGGAGAACCCTCGAATCACCAATAAAGAGCTTGCAGCAGTATCTCGGAGGATGGTGTTTATTGGAATACCAAAAAGCTAAGGAAGAATAATATCATTCGACGTGTTGGCGGTGACAAATGTGGACATTGGGAGATTGTGAAATAACTACGACTTTACAGCCCATTAGGGTATGATTGAAAAGTTTATACACCTACCCAATCGCCACCCCCTTCATCCCAATTCCATAGCGGTTTGATTCGTATCGGTATCTCTCCACAACAATGTGATAGTTGAGATGGTACTCTGATGATAACTGCGCGAGTTTCTTTAGAATATACTGATTTGACAAACTTTTGGTGCCTGCGGACATCATCTTGCTCCATGTCTCCCTTGGAATGAGAATGTCTTCG
>JAFZLC010000058.1 GCA_017551675.1 Paludibacteraceae bacterium
CTTATGGCTTCTTCCTAGCTTCGGGAGGGATGCAACTCTAAAAAAAGAGTTGTTGAATCTTTGTTGTGCGCATGTTTAACAAATATATTTAAATTACAGGTTGATTATCAACGGCTTATAAATTTTGATAAAAATTTTTTTTGGATTTTTTCTTGGTTTACAACATAGAAGAGACGCAACGCATTGCGTCTCCATGGTGCGGTGACCGCCTGACTTATTCGTCATCATCTTCATCGTCATCGACAGGATAATTCCCCTTTTTATATTCCCCTTTGGTCAAAACCCAAGAGATGAAAGGTTCCAAGGTTTTGTCGCCATACCGTTTTGTGCCCCAGATTCCGCTCCAGAGATACAACGAGTCGGTTCTTCTTTCGTAGTGGTTATGCCAAACGAAAGGCACCTTTAATATGCTGCTGGGGAAATGATCAGAAGTTAGGTTGTCGCTGGATGTAACTTTTTTGTTGAGGAAAGGATTGGGTTGATATGTTATTCCATCTACCGAAATTCCCCAATCCTGTAAATATGTTGTTGAAGAACCATCACGGCTCGTGATGTATGGGAAGAGTTGGTGAATCCAGCCTGTAATGGCATATGTGCCATATGATGTTTTGTCTTTATAGATATTCGCCCAAAACGACTTATCCGCCTTTCCTTTGGATGCTGCGATGAATTGGTCGATGATAGGGAGGAGGCTAGCCTTCCATTTTTTCATCCCTAAGGTGTTCAAAATGGATAACTTCTTCTTTATCAGTTCCCAATCTTCTGTGGTTCCCCTTAAAACGATCCAAGGAATGCCACAGCCCGATTCCACAGAATATGAGAAGCCTTTTTGTTGGGCATGTAAAAGCGTGATTTGGTAGGCGACATGATCGATAGGGGAGGTTGTGCTGAATTGTGGCACGAATGCCTCGTAAAAATAGGGGTCGGTGTATCGACGCGTATGTTGGGCTAATGAGTCGACCGCGACACTCCATTGGGTGGAATCGAACGCCACGGTATCAACTCTCACATGAATTGCATCAGGATGTCCATTTTTGTATATTTTACCCTCTAACGATTTAAAATTCAAATTAATATGGATAGACATACCTTGGCAGATAGTAAGCCAGATCACATCGGGAGAAAGAGCCAACGGATGATGTCCGTGGTAAGCATCTCTTACGGTTTCAAGCAAAGCATTCGAACTGAAAAGGTCGGAGGAAGGCACAATTCTTTTTTGTGCATGCTCATCAGGCATATACAAGATTTCTCTCATAGTCATTTCCTCAAAATGAATTTTAGCATCCTTTTCACCACTGAATCTATCACAGATGGTAACATCTTCCACATCGAAACGGACACCTTCGGGAGCATACGGGTCGTTTTTCTTTAAAATCCCCATAATAGAGTCTTCTTCCTTTAAAACCCTCATAATGGAGTCTTTATAATCAGGCCCGTAGGTATCTAAGTCGTCATCAGGGATTATAGGTACAAAGCTCTCCGCAGGTTCAATGACCATCTGAGCGTTTTTCTGATTTGATTTACAAGAGAATGATAAAAGTATGATGGTGATAATCCAAAAGAATTTGTGCGTTGTCGTCATATTTATGATTTAAATTTATTATTTAGTTGATTGCAAATTTATTTATTATTCTCCCATGAGCGTCTCTTTTCCAAGTATTTTTCTACAAATTCCTTTTTATAATTCCCTTTAGTTAAAGCCCAAGAGATGAAAGGTTCCAGGGTTTTGTCGCCATACTGTTTTGCGCCCAATATTCCGCTCCAAAAGTATAATGTATCGGTTCTGTTTTCGAGGACGTTATGCCAAACAAATGGCACCTTTAATAAACTGTTTGGAAAATGACTAGATGTTAGGTCGTCGCTGACAGTAATTTTTTGGGTGAGAAATGGATTAGGTTGATCGTAATCGATGTAAGGAAAGAGTTGGTGAATCCAGCCTGTGATGGCATATGTATCGTATTCATATTTGTCTTTATAAATATTCACCCAAAATGCTTCGTTTGCCCTTCCTTGGGAAGCTTCGATGAACTCGTCGAGGATAGGGGTGAGGCTCTCCTTCCATTCCGTCATCCCCAAGGTATCTAATATGGATAACTTATTCTTTATCATTTCCCAATCTTCTGTAGTTCCCCTTAAAACGATCCAAGGAATACCACATCCCGACCACATATCATATGAGAAAGCATTTTGTTGAGCATGTAAAAGCGTGATTTGGTAGGCGACATGGTTGATAGGGGTGGTTGTGCTGAATTGTGGCACGAAAGCCTCGTAAAAATTTGGGTCGGTGTATCGACGCGTTTGTTGGGCTAATGAGTCGATCGCGACACTCCATTGGGTGGAATCGAATGCTAGGGAATCAATTCTTACGAAGATTGATTCTGGATGTCCATTTTTGTATATTTTATTCTCTAATAATTTGAAATTCAAATTGATATGTTTAGACATTCCTTGGCAGATAGTAAGCCAGATTACATCGGGAGAAAGAGCCAACGGATGATGTCCTTGGTAAGCGTTTCTTACGGTTTCAAGCAATCCATTAGGCATATGAGGTTGAATATTAGGCACGATTCTCATCTGTTTATGTTCCTCAGGCATATACAGAACTACTCTCATGGTTATTTTTTCAAAAAAAGTTCTAACATTCTGTTCGAAAAAGAAATTTTCTGCGATGGAATCATTTTCTACGTAGAAACGGACACCTTCAGGAGCATACGGATCATTTTCCTTTAGTTTCCTCAGAATGGATTCGTCTTCAATGACGCTTTCGTCTGAATTTTGCCAGATATCTTCAAATAAATATGATTCATTGAAATCATATTCTGAATCAGAATATTCTTTTGGTTTTTGTATGGTTGTATCGGTCTTATTATCATTTTCTTGAATATTTTCCTGAACATTTTCTTGATTGGAACTATTACAGGATGCTAAAATTATGTTGGAGATAATCCAAATGAATTTGTGCGTTGTCGTCATATTTGTGTTATATTTAATTTATGATTAAGGTGATTGCAAATATAAATAAATAAAAATGAGAATGTTTTGTAGAGACGCAATATTTTCCCATATGTCACGAAATATATAATTTTAAAATAAAAAAATGTTGGCGGGTACGAACGATCTTTTAAAGTATGGTTCCGTAGACACACGGCCGTGCGTCTCATGGATGTACGGTTCCGTGCAAATGTGCAATTTCCCGATGCTGACGTCATAGTATGAATTGTTATATAATTTATATTATGTTAAATAGAGTTTTGGGGGAACTCGCCCATTGTTTGGATTTGGAAACTGAAAATTCCTTTCAAAGTGCAATTGATCTTTTTCAAAGTGCAATTTTTGCACTCTCGTTCAGACCTTTAAATATGATTTGTTTTTTTTATAGTCCTATTATCCACAACTTCATTCGGGTCAATTTCTTTGGATGTGGTTATTTCCATAAATATGATGGTGCCTTGCCAATGACCATTGTCGATAATTTCCGTTTGTCCGTCTTTGTAGATGAGTTTATGACTTCCAGAATGTATGATGAAATTGATTCCGATATTCTTCATCAAACGTGATGTGGCGTAGAGACCGAACCCCATGCCTTTACCGTCTGTTACCGTATCTTGTATACACATTCGTAGTGCATCTTCTTCGCTTATGTTATGATATTGTTCATTTTCAGCCAATGATGCTTGTATGCCCATTCCGTCGTCGGCAACCAAAACACGTAAGATGTCTTTCTTTGCGTCGAAATGAGTAATGGCCGTGCCAAGCGGCTTGCCGGAATGAATATGAACATTGTCTAGAATCTCGTAAAAACAGTAGCTCATGGCTTGTAACACGCTCACTTCAATCTCGAAATGGGCAGTCATGGTTTTCAAAACCTGCTGGTACACTTCATTGAGTGTGTGTGCGTCGAAAACATCTATCGAGACATTTTCTAATCCACGGAAATACTGGTTAAGAAGAAATGATACGTTCATATATTTTGACAGTCATTTAAAACTGAATTATGCAAATATACAAAATTATTTGTAACAGAACTCCCCTACTTCATTCGTTACATATTCAAGTAATTGACAGGATTTTGACCGATTTTCACCTTGTTGGTTATTGATTTTTCCAGATAAATAGAATCAAATATCTCTTCACCTTCAAATTCTACTCGATTGGTATATTTGGGTGCTTTGGATTTATAACAATTCGTTGGCCTTATAACCTCTTTTACAATTCCATTCACATGACCAATCAATAAAGTTGCTTTGCTGGCTCTTGTCAACGACATTATCCAATACTTTCTTGTGGCTTCATATAAGTTCGGACGATAAAGTTCATTGGATTTATCTTTGCAGTTATAAGAGTTTCTTATATTGACAAAAATGATTTTCTCGTTCTCGGATGGATTTATATATGCATTCATGATTTTTTTAATTCTGCGTTTTTTCTTTATGAAGTTTCATTGCTTACACTCTTTAATCTAACTTGAACCTTATCATATAGTCTGAAGTTCTTTGGATTCGAGTAAATCTCATTCACCTTTTTTATGCCATAAAACTTCTTTATTTCTTTAATTTCATCGGAGTTTCCATATTCTAGTACTCTGCTTATTGCCCATGTTGCACATTTTGTCCAGTCTATTTTATTAATGTCAACGTCCCAAAATGTTGTTTTGGTTAATTTTGATAAATCTGGCGTTGATAACATGTTAACTTTCTTTTGTTCCTCATAGATATCGTGTTTGGCTTGAATCATATAGAAGAATCCTGCAATGCCAATGTTTAAGCTGTGTTCTAAATCCATTGAATTTTTGGGAGTGAATCTTCTAGTTCCTTTGATTAAGTCATTTAGTCGTTGAGGTATCATGTGTGCAGATGAAGCTACGTCAACTTTTGTCCTTTTCTGCTGACGTATAATCCTGTCGAGAATAGCTCCCGCAGGCACTGATGAAATATTTGTATATGCACTGTAATCAATCATGGGACAAATATAAATACTTTAAATGTTATAACCAAAAAATGGTTATAATTTTGCTGCGATATTATAATTTGAATGAATTCTTATTTAAATAGGAAAAGGATATTTTTCCATTACAAAAGGAAGATGGAAGAAATATTCAATAGACATAACCAACAAAAACGCTAATACTACAACTGTTCAGACTTATTCTTTCCAAGAAAAGTAGTTGAAACGTATTGAAATCTAATGCGTTCCTCCCCTACTTCATTCAGTTTGAATGATAGTATTTAGGGTAATTCTAAAAAGGAGTTAGTGGTTAAACTTTGAATCATTGAACGATAGATTTCAATGTCATTTACTTTCTCGATAGACATCACTTTGTTGCCACCATCTTTTGATGAAGCACCACAATGATATATGGTTTCTGTTGATGCCTTGCTCTGTGAATGCATATGGTGAAAATCTGTTTTTGGGATTTATATTTGCGGTCAAATTTTTTGACCGCAAAATTTCAATTTCCTCAATATTAAGTTGAAACCTAAAATCCTCGTCAAATTTATCGATATTGTTTTTTACTTGCTGATTAAATGCTTTCGTGCTATAACCATAGATTTTGGCTAAATCGGCATCCAGCATAACTTGTTGCCCCCTAACCTCGTAGATTAGATTTTTGAATTCAGTCTCGGTGATTTCAGTGATAGAATTTTTCTTTGTCATAAATATAAATTTCGAAATCACCCATCACAATTGGTGATGGGTGATGTTGCCTATCTCAGCCTTATTTGTTAGGCTTTATAAACTTTTCTTTCGCTTTATCTGCGTAAAAGGCGGAACTTACGTCATACAATTTGCCATCGGCACCCGATAAACGAATGTTCTCAAATAGAGCGTATTTGTCTGCTAATACCTTAAATGCAGGACAATTTCCTTCGGTGATTGCGTTAATGTAATACTTTAACACCAACATCTCATTGAACGAAATAAAACTTGTTACAATGGAACAATATTTATGTCTGTCATCAAATTCAACAGCCTTGTCTTCGTCGTTTAGGATTTTGGCACTATCAATGTAGTTGAAAATTTGATATAGGTAATTGACATAATTGGCCAATGTGAATTGTATATCTTTTGAATTGATCGACTCTGAATTCTTCAATAGTTTTGCGAAGTAAGCGATGTAACCACGCCCTTCTTCCGTGATCATCTTATTAGGTTCGTGTGTTCTACCTTGAATTCTACTTATGACGTTGTCATATTGTCCCAACATGGTGAATACGGTACTTTCGATTTTTTGGACATAAACTTGTTTCAATTGTTCGTCCATCATCTTTTTCTGTTGTGCCATTTCCTCCTTATGATTGTTAAGGGCTTGGTTGGCGTATTCCAACGCTTGCGCTTGTTGATTAAGGTCTGCACGTTGCGAACTAAGTTCATCTTTTTGTCGGTATAAAGTGATGATTATCCCAGCAAATGCCAATCCGGAAAAAAGTGCATTTGCCGCCCCGAATGTCTCCCCGAAAATACCGCGTTCTGTTCCTGTAATTGTGTAAACTACTACATAAAATACTAATAAAAATAATGGAATTGCTACCATCCAAAATTTAAAATTTTCTAAATACTTCTTCATGAAATAACTTTTTTATAATTTAACTATGCAAATATAGAATCATTTTCTTTGTTTGTTGTTGTTTTTCGTACAAATCATTTAAGAAGTTATTGACAATTTTGATTTGAAAACGAATGTTGTGGAACATGTTCATTGTGGAATATATTGTTATAAAATCCTAATGAAACAGATGATGGTACTACATCACCTATATGATAAAAAAACGCGATGGAAACAGATATTACTTCTTAAAATAAAACAAAAGAGAAAATCGGCTTCACGCCGATTTCCTCTAAATAATCCAAATTGTGATCCTTTGTTCTACATAAGTCGTCATTCTGTGTATATCCTTGTGTGTTTTTTTATCGATATTTTTACTGTTTCTCAACAATGCAAAGTTATGCTCTTCCTCGATAAAAACAGCATTTTTTGGCTCATTATAGATGAAAATGCAAACTCCTTGTACGAAGTCCTCTTTTTTATCGTTTAATCGATCTCTTCCCTTCCTGATTTCTTCTCTCCTATTCGCTTTTTTTCCACATTACCTCTTTTTTAGAGGCGAAATGTTGGAACAAATGAAAAATTAGGATAGTTTTGCAGAACTATTCATTTGTATTATGGATGGTCCTTTTGCATCGTTGTAAAAACCTGCGCGGATGACGAGATTTGATAGTTGATTGAGTATGGTGAGTTTATGTGAGCGCTTTGTTTTGCTGGATGCGTGAGTTTATGAAATGGATTATAAAATATAAAAAGATTAAGTAATGGGGTATTATGAAAAACATGGGAAAAGATTCTTATTCGGAATCTCCCTACTCTTCTTAAATGGTATAACATCTCTGAATGCTCAGTGCGTTGTGGCCAGTACGGAGTTTGACACTAATGCAGAACTCTGCTGCCCTGTGTTGACTTCTGATGCGGATGGTTGGTATGACGAGGATCTCGACTGGACAAAGCTCTGCAAATCGGATATGTTTATCGGTCCTGAATATGCTAAACAGGAGGGTATCGGTGGTGTCTTCGCTAGTGAGTCCAGCAACGATATGAAGAAAATTAATGATATCTTTCTTCAAAATAACGCTACGCAAACTGGAGGAAAACAGTATGGCTACTCTATCGTTACGGCTCAGCCGAAACTTATAAATTCTTTTTGTAAGGCGAATGAGGCGCCCAACAATATGTATGTCAACATCGGTTCGTGTGAGAATTGTCCAATCCTCTCCTATACCGTGTATGGATTAACTCCCGGATCTTCGGTCGAGTTGTCTTTTACCCTGTATAACTTGCTAGACCCTACCTATTTCAACCATTTGGTAAATGTTCAAGGGGCTACGTTGAATAAGTATATCACGAAATATAATTATTCTAATACGGGTGTAATCAATGGTAACGCACTGAATTTTGGTGTTGTTTCGAGTGCAGAGAATATTGAATACAATACGGGATATAATAACTCTTTTGTGGCAAGTAGTTTGACAAAAGCGACAACTAAAACAGTTGATTACGGTAAATCTACTACAATGACACATAAGACAACTGTCCCTGCCTCTGGTAATATCACTTTCTATTTCTATCGTACAAACGATTGTTTCCAGATTCCTGTTGGTATTGATGATATAAAGGTGACTGGCTCGATTAAACCGATGATTTCAACTACGGGTAACCCTTGTCCGGAACAACCTTTGCGTGTCACTACCAAGCAAAGTTACCCTGCAGGTACCAAATTTTTATGGAAAGAATCGAAAACAGGTCAGTCCTCTACTGATCTCAGCTTCAACTTTGTGCCTGATGCTGCGGATACAGATTATAAGATCACTCTTGAGGTTACAATGCCAGGCTGTACTCCTGCTACATCGGACGTGCTGTTGGTTCATTCAGGAACTTGTTGTACGAGTGATGATGGAGCCCCAATGGCAATGACCAATCTGTTTTTTGATGATTTCGGAAATTTTGTATCGGATAATACATATGAGTGGACTGACAGATATGGCACAACTCATACGGAAACGATACCTGCAGGACAGGTTCATACTTCTCAGTCCCATGGTGGAGACCTTAAGATCCCTTATGTTAAAGCATATAATATTGAGTCAAGCGGTGCTACATTGTCTGTGCCATTAGCTGGTACTGTAGCAAATAAAACGGAATTGTATAACCATGGTGTATATGTCGTTTCTAAGTATGGTGGTTATCCAGGTGGTGTGCCATACGATAATTCGGGTACTCAGACGGGCGGTATGCTTCAGTTTGACCTCTTAGATGAAGGAACACAGGATGATTTCTTCGAAATTGATATCGAACATATTTGTACGGGAAAAGACATCTATTTTGGCGCTGATTTTGCTTCCATTTCGGCTCATGCAGGATCCATCGAAGTACGTTTGGAACATGAAGGGAATGTTTTGGATAGTGAGTTCAAATATTTTAAAGATGGAGCAGACGGTTGGAAACATGCTGGTAAAGACTTTAGAATTGAGGCGAGTGATGTGGGAAATAAATCAGAAGTTACCATAAAAATGAAGGTAAGACACTATGGATATCAAGAGGATGGTACTCCAATCTATGGTGAAACTCGTGACTATGCAATCGATAACATCATATTCCAGGTGTGTACACCTCCTGATGTGAACATGGAGTCTTCGGTAAGTACAGGTAAGGATATCCTTGACCTTTGTACAGAAGATGTGTTGACCCTTACTTCTGTAACTTCTGATGCGGTTAAGCGTTTCTATTTATATACTGGAAATCAAATCGATCCGAACAAGAAAGTGGGTTATGTTTATCAATATACGTTCCAAGATCCTTCTACTGAAAGTGATACGAATCCTATCGAATGGAAAACTCTTCATCAAGAAGAAGTAGTAGAGACAGATTATTTCGATGTACCAGTAGAAAAGTATTGGGATAACATCTTCTCTCAATTGGAAGATGACCCTAAGCATGAGAAACGTATCTATTTCCGTGTGGTTGTAGGTGAGTATTCTGATTTGAATGCTGACCAATCATGGAAGAAGAACTCTGCATTCTCTCCTTGCCGTAAGATCTCCATCTCCACTATTCCAGTGATTGCTGGTTTGAACTGTGCTGCATGTGAGAAGGTGAAGGAGGCTGCTATTATCTCTGCTGATCCTTCGACTAAGATCATAACCAATTCAACGAACGAAAAAGAGGTGCTGTTATGTCCTGGAGAGGTTGCCAAACTGACTACCAAGGCGTTTGCACCAACTGATCCTACTGTTATGGGTATCACTGTTGGTCCGGATAATGAACCTCGTAAGTATGTTGCTTCTTGGCATAAAGGTTCTAAGAATGCTTCGGGCGTACGTGGAAGTGGTTATACTCCTGGTGATGAGACTTCATCGTACAACGTGACGTGGGAAGATGCTGATTGGTATTATCTATTGGTGAAGGATATTGAATTCCCTGGCGAAGATGGTATGAGTTGTTGGGTGTGGGATAGTATCCATGTCCTCGCTGCAGACAAACCTACTTTGACATTGCCTAATCCTGCTCCATTCTGTGAAGGTACTCTCATGACAGAGCCTGCGAAAGAGATCTCTGATTATGCTATCTTGTGGTATGCCGATGCAAATGCGACGACATCTGCCTCAGAACCAATCGTATCTTCCGTCTTGGCTTCCAATTCTCCTAAGACTTTCTATTATGTTGTGAGAGATGAGATTACGAATTGCCTTTCGGATGTGAATGAGTATGTTGTCACGGTGAATAAGATTCCATCTGTGGACTTGGATGGCACTGTCGATGATTTCTGTGCAACGGTATCAGACCCTAGCCAAAAATCACCTGAGGCAACCGCTATTCCTTCTTTGCCTAATCCTGTGGACAATCAGTTAACAATTAATTGGTATACCGACAAGGCGATGAATAGCGCTGCTGCTACGGATTTATCCTCTCTTGCAGGTAGCCTCGATCCATATACTTATTACTACAGGGTGACAAGTGCTGAGGGTTGTTTCGATACCTCTCACATCGTCTTCAAAGCTATGCCTACGGCAGTGGTGAAACCATCGGCTGTACCTGTGTGTGATCAAACCACTATAAGTGTGGAAACGACTCCTGCTACGGCATCGGTGCAATGGGGAAATGGAAAGACGGATAAATCTTTTGACATCACAACTGCTGCGGAGGCTGGTGTTATGACGGTTACGGCTACTGCTACAGGTTACTGTTCTAGTGCAGAAGGTATCGTAACGGCTGATTTCTATGAGAGTCCAGCCAAACTAACTACTTCCACCGTGCAATATCTGAAGACGGAGCCTATTACGGATATTTTAACCCGCAAGGCTGATGCTGTGACGGGCAAGACTGCTGATGGCACTATCATGTGGTTAGGTCAGTTTAATGATGAAACAGAGCCTACGTCAACCACAGGTGCTACGTCAACCACTCCTACTCCTACGGCAGCGAATATAGCTTCTACTACAGATGAGACATACTACTATTGGGTGTTCCAACAAGTCACCAATCCAGATGGCTCCACTTGTCAAAGCGGATTGACCAAATTGACGGTGATGATATTGGGTGCACCTGCTCCACTTGTATCGGATACGGTTTATTGCGTGAACTCCACACCTGCGGCTTTGACAGAGAATGCTAAGGTTAATCAGATGGATCCTAATAAGACATACGAACTGCTTTGGTATGATGCATTGACCGGTGGCACAGGCTCTACTACCCCACCTGCAGTTTCTACTGCTGTGGCTGGTGAGACTACTTACTATGTCTCTCAACGTGACGCAAACAGTATTACTAATGAAAGCTCTCGTATGCCAGTCAAGGTAACCGTGTATGATGTGCCAGCACCTGTGATAGATCCAGTCTCTGATTATTGTGTGGGAGATGTTGCAGCTCCATTAGCAACAGCATTGACTAAGGATGAAACGAACTTCTTAATGGCAGACAGATTGGTTTGGTCTGATGGTAACACTACCAGTACGACATTTACACCAAACACTGCTGTTTCATCTACGACCACCTACACCTATTCTGCTAAACAGTATTATAAGATGTCGAGCGGTGTTGAGTGTGAAAGTAAGGAGACCCCATTGACGGTGAAGGTTAACTTCACCAGTGTTCCTGGTGATGCCACTGTTTCATTCGTTGCAGCAGAGGTGGCGAGCGACAATAAGACGTTCCCTGCCATCACGACGAAGAACTGGGTGGAGGAATCGGGTTATACCTACTACTACGCATTGGAAGGTTCATCTAACTTCCAACAAGAGGTTCCAAAACCAGTGTTTGATGTAAATAATCTGAATGGTAACACCGAGAATATCAAATATAGTGTATACCGTGTGGATAATACAACAGGTTGTAAGAGTGAACTCTCAACCATCACCGTGACCATCAGTGATGCGCTTCCACCGATTGTGGCAAACGTGCTTTACTGTGAAGGTGAGGCATTGTCCAATCTGACAGCGCAGAAGAACCCTCAGGTTAGCGCTAATAAGACAGAGGCTGATTACACACTGATTTGGTATGGTACGACAAAGCCAAGTTCAACCACCGACCCAGGTACGGAGGGCGACACCTACCCATTGCAAGGAAGTGCTGCGACCAATCCTGCAGGAGAGGTGACCACCACCTCCTATTATGTAGCACAGAGAGATGATAAGACAAATGCTGTCAGTCCTGCACAGGAGATCAAGGTGATCGTCTATCCTACTCCAGTATTGACTATTTCTACACCTGCGGCAGTTTGTGAAACTGAGGTGAATTTAGCATCATCTGTTGAATTAACCAACGAGGTGCCTGGTATGATCTATAACAAAACATATTTTGAAGATGGAGATGGAACCACACCGATGAATTCATCCATGGTTTCAGTATCAGGTGTCTATGGCGTTCAATATGCATACGATGCGAAGGTGAATTCGGGAGATCTTTGTAAATCAAAGATAGAGAAGATAAATGTTACAATTGACACATTGAATGTGATTGTGGAAGATGTCTCAACATGTCCAGACATGGCTGCAAGATTAACATGTGAGGTGAAGACGAATGCCTCTTCAAGTGTTAGCTATTCATGGACAGGTTATGATGGAGATAACGGTAATACGGCAGAATTTGTAACTAAGAAATTTATTGGAGGTAACTATGGAGACCATTATGCATACACCTTGACGGTATCGGCAGGAGCATGTAGTGAGACGAAGTCTGTTGAGGTTGTTTTAGGTGAAGGTCCGGTAGTTGGTTCTTTAACAATCTCAGATCCTACTAATACAGAGTTGCCAACGAAGATTTATACGAATTCATTGACATCCGAAGAATATTATTATTGCGGTGGCAATGTGACGATCACTCCAGGTTATGAGGGCGATGGTGATTATCAACTGACGACCCCATCTGGTGCAACATCCTCAGTTTCTCCGTTCACAGTATCAGGAGCCGGAGTTTATAAGTTGACTTTCACAAATGGTTGTCCAACTAGTGTTACATTCAAATTGGTAGATGCACAAATCGCATTGGATAACTCGACACCATTGTTAGGATTATGTGAAGGTGATAAGTTCACCTCATCCGTTACAGTGAAGCCAGCAGATGGATTAGATTATTCCATCGTATGGAAGAAAGACGATGTTGTCATCGACGGATTAACATCTTTGTCATACACCATCAATGAAACTGTGGCAGATAACAGTGGTTTCTACAAGGTGGAGGCAAATCGTAAAGGTTGCGTTGACATTACAGAGATTGGCGAGTTGAAGGTGACACCAACCATCAATGTAACGTTGCCTGCAGAACCAGTGATATGTGAGGGTGAAGAGGCAGAGTTGGTGATAACCAATATCCAACCAAATGGTACAACTATCCAGTGGCAGTCTGACCCAACGATTATGACTTCAACCAATAGTGAGCGTGTGACGGTTCAACCAAGCTTTAAGTCAGGTAACGGACATCAGTCCACCTACACCTACTACTTAAGTGCACGCAATGAATCTTGCGAGAAGAACTATCAGGTGAGTGTCAAGGTGGATGAACCATTGACAGGTACACTTGAAGCTACGTCACCAATCTGTGAAGGATTCACGGCAAAAATCAATGCAGATTCGTATAATGCCACTACCTATCTATGGACGATAGGTGGAGGTACGGAGGTGGCTACCACGGCAGAGACAGTGGTGAAACCGCTGGAGACGACAGCATACGTGGTGGATATGACACGAGGAACATGTAGCGCACAAGATCAAATCACGGTGGTGGTAACATCCAATCCGAAGATTTTGTCGATGGATTCCGTAGGTATTCGTGATCGTCAGGTAATCACCGATCAAGAGCGTGGTACGGGAGTCTTCACCTATTGGGTAGATGAGAATAAGACCACATCAACGACATCAGACATCATCAAAAATTTACCATTTGGTTCTCATGTTATCAGTGTTGTGGATGCTAACGGATGTACATCTTCCTTCCAATTCTCATTGGATCCGCCAGAAATTATCATTCCAGAGTTCTTCTCTCCAAATGGAGATGGAATTCATGATACATGGATAGTTGGCAAATTGGCGGAGGTTTATCCGAATGCCATAGTGAACATCTATGATAGGTTTGGAAAGTTGGTGGCTCAGTTCTTAGGAGATGATAATGATGGTTGGGATGGAACCTACAATGGTATTAGTTTGCCATCCACCGATTATTGGTATATGATTGATATCGCAGAGATAGAAAAACAGTATACCGGACACTTCACGTTGATTAGACGATAGAGTAATGATTGTATAAGAAAATGGGAAGGGTCACATTTGCGGCTCTTCCCTTTTTATTTTAGATATATGATTAATAAAAATTGTACCTTTGCAATAGTTTAAATATGGGTTCTATAAATTCATTTCGTGGAGTTTAGTATTTATTCCTATATATGATTGGTGAATTTATGGAAGTCACCTAAAATAACATTACAATGGATTTAGATCTTATAGCGAAACAAACGGAAGAGATAATCCGTTCATTATTAACCGAACATCCGATGAAAAGGGATTCTATTCTCGTTATAGGTTGCTCCTCTAGCGAAGTGACTGGTGGACGTATTGGTAAGAATTCCAGCGAGGAAATAGGTCAGGTTATTTTCCAAACAGCAAAAAAAATTACGGATGAAATGGGCGTTTTTTTAGCATGTCAGTGTTGTGAACACCTAAATCGTGCTTTGGTCATTGAAAATGCTTGTGCTGAAAAGTATGGCTACGAACCTGTTTGCGTCGTTCCATGGCTTCATGGTGGCGGTTCTTTCGCTACTGCTGCTTACCATCACTTCTCTCAGCCTGTTGTCGTCGAACATATCAAAGCATCCGCAGGTATTGATATTGGCGATACACTTATTGGTATGCACCTCAAAGATGTGGCGGTTCCCGTTCACTTCTCACAACAGAAGATTGGTGAGGCTCATGTGGTCGCTGCCTACTCTCGTCCGAAATTGATTGGTGGAGAGAGGGCACACTATGCATAAAAAAATACTCAATTTCCGCATGAAAGCTGTGAAAATTGAGTATTTTGTTTCGTTTTCCTTTTGAAGAGACGATGTACACATCGTCTCTACCTTTTTACTCGCCACAAAGTTGCAAGTAATCAATAAATGCTTTGAGGGCAATTGCTTCTCTCTCTTCAGAAGTACCTACATAGGCACTCAATTTAGCTAATTTATTGAGTTTGCTTTCTTTTTTACTTGATACGTCAGTATATTCGCCATTGTTGAATTTTTCAACGACCTGTGGACATCTTTGAGCATAGAACTTCTTAATGATTTGATCTCGTATCAAAATAACGGTCTTCTCTCCTGCAGGAAGCATTGCGTCATACTCAACAAAACAACGTCTAACTTCATCAATTGTATGATGCATGTTGACAACATCCACTGGTAACATAAATTTATATATCACATCTCCATTTTTGCAGTCTTTTACCCATTCAACAAAGTATCTGCCGCTAACCAAAAATTCTACTGATTTTACAAGCAAACTCTTGAAAACACGTTTGTCTCCAGTGTAATCGTATATGTATCCAGCAAGTTCTTTAGCTTTATATTTCTGTCTGGCTTTTCTTTCGCCATAATTGTTCCAGAAATCTTTTTCTTCGTAAAAAAGAATGTTCTTTCCAAATTGGAATTCAGGAGCATACGCACCTACAGACCCGCTTAGACCTGGTCTTATAACTTCATCTTCCGTAGGTAAATTCATTTTGTGAATGTATCCTTCGATGGTGTCTCCTGTTAGAGTAATTATCTTTCCTGGAACAAAACCTCTTTTTTCCAAGATCGCCCATTGATCCTCTAATACACTATCTTGTGCAGAAATATTTGCAGCAGCAAATAGCATAACACACATTGATAATAATAATTTTTTCTTCATGTTTCTACTTATATTAAATTGTTATTATTTCGTTTCAAAAAACGTCTGCAAAAGTAGTTATATACTTTTAAACTTCCAAATTTCCTTATTGGGATAAAAAAAGACTCCAGTTATCCTCTCGGACGTCTGGAGCCTAAGCTTTTAATGTTTCATCAAACTAATATGCTTGATTTGTTTTTCTTTGCACGCAAATATAAAAATTTTTTTAATACAAAACAACCTAATTGACTAATTTATAATACGTTTAAGTGGGCGTGAACCATAAAATCCCCATCAAAGCGGAATTTTTTAGAACAAAAAAATTTTTTATATGGGATCGTTTTTTTTTCCATAATTTTGATATATGGTCACTCTCCTCGCCTTTTCCTTCTCTTTTGTTGTTTGATGGATTATTTGTAATTTTACATCCGTTTTTTAGCATTTAAAATGAATCAATTGAAAGGATATTTAAAGGGTGAAGTTCCCTCGTTATTGTGGAATCTCCTATTGGCCATGTTGGCTTATATGGTGTGTCGTTTTATATACTGGGCTGAAAATTATAACACATTTTCGGGCATCTCTTTCAGTCAGTGGAGAGAGATCCTTATGGGAGGTGTGAAATTCGATCTTTCGGCTGTATTGTATACGAATATACTATTGATTGTTTTGTTGGCCATTCCATGTCATTGGAAATCAAAAATGTCGCCATTCATCGGTAAAATACTCTTTCTCATATTCAATGGTTTAGGTATTGTGATGAACCTGATGGATGCGGTCTATTTTAACTTTACGGGTCGACGCACCACTGCATCTGTTTTTCAGGAGTTTGCGGGAGAGGACAATCTCGCCTCTATCTTTATGACGGAGATTTTCCGCCATTGGTATTTGGTCTTGGCTGCTATCGCTCTGATATATGCCCTATATAAGCTGTATAAGACGCCTGAATACAAGGAGGTTGAATTAAAGTATTATTATCCTATCCGAACCCTTTTGTTTGTCCTGATTATTTTTCTGACGATTAATGGTATGAGAGGTGGTTTTGGAACGGCTGTTCGTCCGATTACCATCAGTAATGCCAATCAATATATCTCGCAACCATCGCAGGCGGCATTGGTGCTGAATACGCCATTCTCGGTGATTCGAACCTTTGGTAAGAAACCCTTTGTCACACCTTCTTATTTTCCACAGGAGACGTTGGAGCAACTTTACTCTCCCGTACACTATCCGACAGACACTCTTGCGTTTCAATCGAAGAACGTGGTGGTCTTGATTGTGGAGAGTTTTGGTAAGGAGTATATTGGAAGCCTAAATTCCTCGTTGGAACCGGGTGGTTATGAAGGTTATACCCCATTTGCGGATTCGTTGGTTAGCCGAAGTCTCACCTTCCGTTATTCGTATAGTAACGGACGAAAAAGTATCGATGGAATGCCCTCTATTTTATCTGGTATCCCCATGTTTGTGGAGCCGTTCTTCTTGACACCTGCCTCGTTGAACACGGTGAGTGGGTTGGCTGGCGAACTTTCCAAGAAAGGTTATTACACCGCCTTCTTCCATGGCGCACAGAACGGATCGATGGGATTTCAAGCTTTTGCGCGTTCATCGGGTTTTCAGGACTATTACGGACGTACGGAGTATAACGAGGATACCCGCTTCCATGGTGATGAGGATTTTGACGGAACATGGGCCATTTGGGACGAGCCCTTCTTGCAGTTTTATGCACAGAAGATGTCAGACTTCCATCAACCCTTCATGACGGCCGTTTTCACCGCGTCATCTCACCATCCGTTTGTCGTTCCTGAGCAATATAAGGATACATTCCCAGAGGGACCGTTGATTATCCATAAATGCATTCGATACACCGATCATTCCCTACGTAAATTCTTTGAGTTTGCTTCGAAGCAGCCTTGGTATCAGAACACGCTCTTTGTGTTGACGGCCGACCACTCCAATCTGACAGACCATGCTTATTATCAGACTGATTTAGGAAGGTTTAGTGTTCCAATCCTCTTCTTCGACCCTTCAGGTGAGACGACAACGGGCATACAAGATGCGATTGCGCAGCAGATAGACATCATGCCTACTTTGTTGGGATTATTACACTATGATCAGCCGTATGTCTCATTTGGATGTGATTTGTTGCATACACCGGTCGATTCATTATTTGCAGTCAATTATAGCAATGGCATCTATCAATATGTAAAGCAAGGACGTTTGTTGCAGTTTGACGGAGAGAAACCAGTTGGTTTTTATGCACTCTCCGACTCTCTTTTGATGAATAATCAGTTGGGTGACACAGAGCAACAAAAGTCGATGGAAAGCGAATTAAAAGCGATTATACAACAATATATGTCGCGTATGAATGAAGACCGTTTAGTGGTGAAATAAGGATTTAAGCAAAAAAAGGGCGTATCTTCAAGATACACCCTTTTTGCAAGTAGATTTTGTGTTATGTAAAATTATGAAATGTTGTGTCTGTTTATTTGATAAACTTGAAAGAAACGCCGTTGGTGCGTAGGAAATAGACACCTTTGCTCAGAGAAGAGATATTAATACCCTCTGGAGTCATAACACCTGTCATAATTACTTTACCAGAAACATCAGATATGAAATAATCATATTGATTTTCTTCATTGTTACAGATTTTCAAAACCTCACCATCATAGCAAATATATTGGTCGCCGCTCATAGAAATTGAAACTCCTACAGAAGCAGCAGCTTTTTTAGCACGTATTTTATTAAGGAATTTTACCATATCACCAGTTAAACTTCCTTCTACTCCGTGGCCTCCACCATGAGGATGGTATTCACAATCTTCAACGCCAGCTCTTTGAAGGTCATCGAAGAACATCTTACCTTCACATTGAGGAACAGTACCATCAGAAGAACCGTGTGCTACGAAAACAGGAGCATCTGTTGCATCGATGTATTCTGTTGCAGAAAGTAGAGCGTGTCTGTCAGGACAACTTTGTGCGTTACAGCCACCTACGATATCATCCTCTGGAGCCATACCAGCATCGGTACCAGCACAATGTTTGTTACGACAATCTACAGGGCCAGACCAATCGCATGCTGCATCCACCCAGCTACTTTCGTTGGTATATCTACCAAGATCACCTTCAATATCTGCAGAGGCAGATCCTTTTGTGTAAACGCCCTTCACGTTTCTAGAAGTAGCCATTACAGAAGCAAGGTGACCTCCTGATGAGAATCCTGAAACAGCAATGAAGGAAGTATCAATGCCATATTTTTCTGCATTTCCACGTAGGAAACGTACCAATGCTTTGATGTCATTGATTTGTGCTGGCCATTTAGCATCTGATATACTTCTGTGATTTGGATTCACCAAGATATATCCTGCTTCCAATACAGCAACACCTACGGTACCTTGGTCGGCACTACCCTTCATATTGTTCATCATCCAAGCACTACCATATATATGGATAAGTACAGGATGCTTGTCGTTACCGTCATCCTTTGGAAAATAGATATCCATTTTATGTCCTGTTGCATTGTCACCAACATAGTCGATATCCTTTTCGGATTTATAACTGTTGATACCACCTTGGTTGCCGGCACCATCACCGTTTAGCCCAGGATTCCAACCCCAACCTTGGGAAAAAGCATTAAGACTTAATAGACTTAATACGAATAGTAAAATCTTTTTCATGATGTAAAAAATATAAAGATTAAAGTTAATAATGTTTAATAATGGTTCTTTTTAAAATCTTGTCTATCTGATAATTAAAAAGCGATGCTAAAATAGATTGAAACAAAACTTAGAATTTGTACTTTTGTTGCAAAAACTTGGATTTTTTTTTCAAAATGGGAAAAAAAGGCGTCTCAAACAAAAAAAATTGAGACGCCCCGATAAAGAATAAAAATTCTTCGATGAAAAAACGTTTTTTTATTTCACAATAATTTTTTTACTGAAACAATTATTGGTGGTATAAATTCGTAGAATGAAAATGCCATTCAGTTCGTTTGGTAGTTCCATCTCGGTTGTGGCAGATGTGAGTGCTACCCTTCCCGTTTGGTCAATCAGTTCCATTCTTGAAATATTGTCCACACCTGATACCTGTAGATGGTGGATGGCTGGATTAGGAGAAACGAGTAGGTTCTCTTCTTGCGATATTTCTGTGTTTGTTGCTGTTCCTTTTGGTAATATAGTGACTTCAACACTCTCAGCGATGATATTCTCTTCGCAGGAACGTTCCATATAGATTGGAGAATTTACATTCTTGCCAATCTTGAAGCAGTTGAAATCGGCGTACCCTCCCGTGCTTTTGGTTCCATAATTGAAGAGTCCGTATCGATAGCCTGTGAAGTGTGTTAATTCATACTTCATACCAAGGGTGTTGCCGATAGTCTGCCATGAGGATCCGTCTAGACTATAATAGAAATTAGCTTTATCTGCCTGATTTTGGTAGTTCATATCGATGCGCAACCACACCTCATCTTGCGAAAGCGGTTGACTGGCGATCTCTTTGCCATCATTCATCATCACAATCGATTTGCTATTGCCAGAGACCTTCACTCCCACCCAGCCATAGATATCTTGCAGGGCTACCAATCCGGCGCAATCTCCGTCTTTCATGCCTTTGGTGTTGAGTTGTGTCCATCCAGAACAATTTGGTCCAAATGTGCGCTGTGTGAGCGTGTTTTGTGTAGCTTCTACATCGGAGTCTGTCCTGCCGTTAGTCAGACGGAGAACACCGTTGGAGAGCGACCAGTATCTATTGTCTGGATTGTGGTTCCATTGCCATTCCAAAGGTAGTGTCTCCTCATCGAAATCATCGGAGGTGACGATGCCATATCCATCCTCTTGTGCGGCTGCCATGGAGAGTGTGGATGGCACCTTACCATTGTTGCCTAACACGGGCCAATCATTACTCCAGCTGACAGGCAGCAAGTAAGGAATACGTCCGACAGATCCATGATCTTGGAAGAACATACCATACCAATCACCTTCAGGTGTGTCGAAAATACCTCCCTGAGCCACACCATTGTCTTGCAACAACACCTTTCCTTCGAAAGATCCTGTGAGGGATTTTGAACGATAACAGAGTACGGAACGACAAGAGCCTGCTGGCCATGAAATGAGGAATACGTAGTAGTAGCCATTGCGTTTCATCACCTGAGAACCCTCACATTCCACGTAGAAATTAGAACCTGCTATTTGTGCAGGTTTGTTGATTAGTGTGCGAGAGTTGTTTTTTGATGACATGGCATCGGCAGATAGTTCTACGATGTTGATGTTGCCAGAGCCATAGATGACGTAGACTTTGCCGTCGTCATCGAGCAATAATGAAGGGTCGTGATAGAATGGCAGAGTGGCTGTTTCCCACTGTCCGCTGGTGATATCTTTTGTTTTGAAGATATGTGTTTTGTTGGTGGAATAAGAAGGTGTCAGCACGTACCATGTACCATCTTTGTATTTGATGCTACTTGCCCAAGAACCTTTTCCGTATGCATTCTTTCCGTTGGTCATATTGAGGTTGTCATTGTTACCAAGGGCTTGATGTGCATAGTTGATGGTATGCCAGCGCACGAGGTCTTTGGAAGCCATGATTGGAACGCCAGGGTTCATGTGCATGGTGGTGCTGGCCATGTAGTAGGTGTCTTCTACACGAGTGACGGAGACGTCGGGTATGTCAGCCCAAATGATTGGGTTGCTGACGGTATGTTTTTGTCCGTCAAAATCAGTAGCAATCAGTCCGCATCCTGTCTTCACCTGAGATAATACATAGTGACCAGTTTGTCCCTCATATTCCTCTGGAATAACCGATTCGAAGGAACCTTTGCAGGAGACATGTTCTTTTAACAGTGTGTTCTCTCCGTTAGAGGAGACCCAGCTGAGGTTGTAGAGGTTGTTGTTCTCGTCGTTGGTAGTCCAACCGACGGTGAAAGGAGCGGCAGCAACCACTTTGGAATCGGCAGTTGGAGAGGTGAATTTGTACACCACCTTTTGACTCTTAGGACGAAAAACGATTTTGTCGATGTTGCAATAGTCAGAAAGGATCTCCAAACGCAATGTGTGAGAGCCAGTAGTGATCTCTTTTGTGGTTCCTGTTATGATTTTATACACGGACCAACTACCTGTATTAGGTACACTAATCGTACCTGTAACATCCTTTCCATCGATGGAAAGAGAGAAGGCTGAACCATCCAATCCGGAAGCCACGTAGGCAGAGAAGACGTATTGATCCGTAGTATCAACCTGAATGGTGTAGTCCAACCACTCCCCTTTTTTTGTCCAACCCAGCACATAACCATTGTTGGCGCAGGTGTCGAGGTCTACTCCCTCATTTGGACGATAAGCCCCACCTTGGTTCTCATCGTCTTCGTCATAATATCCCACATTTTGTCCTCCTTCATTGAAGTTTTCCACCTCGATACAACCGGGGATGGAAAGTGGGATGTCGTTAAATGTACCAGCAGCATATAGGCTCCCTGTTAAAAAAAGAGATAGATGTAATGCTGCTAGTTTCGTGTTTAGTGTCAGTTTATTCATGTTCATATAGTACAGTTTATTCAGTTGTTCATAGTAGTAAAAAAAGAGACTCTGCACCCATGGTGCAGGTGTAGAGTCTCGTGTGAAGTTTCTTTTAACTTCAGTTGAATTATTATTTGACTATGATTAGTCGTGCGTTTTCGTCTTTTTTGTTTTTTACAAGGTAGGCTCCGGTCGGATAATTTGTGTTTTTCAGGTCATTAGAGAGGTCACCATGAGATTTGATGGAACCTAACCAAGTACCGCCAGTTGAGAAAATATCATATTCTATTAGTTCATTATTAGCAATGTTTTGAATACCACTAGGGTTAGAAGCTTCGAATTTGATATAGTCGATATTGACAAAATCGGCATCGATGCCCACTTTGAGGATATGTTTACCTTTCGACAATTTAGTGGTTTTGCCGCTGATTGCTTCATAGGTACTCCAGTCACTACCCGTTTTAGGTACGCTGATAGAGCCGTCGGAAATCACTTTGTCGTCTAAATAGAGGGTGAAAGCGGAGCTCTCCACACCAGAAGCAACCAATGCTTCCCACGTGTAGGTGTCGTCATATTTCACCTCCACAGTATATTCGAACCACTCTCCTTTTTGAGTCCAACCCAACACATAACCACCGTTACCGTTTACATCTAGGTCGACACCCTCATCAAGACGGTATTCCTCACCTTGATTAGCATCATCTGCATCGTTGTAAGCATAACCAGCACCACCCACATCGTAGCGTTCCATTTCAATGGTACCAGGAAGTGTTTGTGCCACACCCTCGTAAGGACCTTGAGCGATACGAGCCTTAACGGAAACCTCAGCCGTTTCATATTCCTTACCTGAGTTGTCGAACAAGATAGCTCTGAAGGAGTATGTACCAGGTTCAGGAATTGTATATTCGGTTGTATAAGGAGCATTGTCGCTTGTACCGATCAGTTCGTCGCCAAGATAGAAGTTAGCTTTGTTGATAGCTGATTCAGAAGTGGTGGCAGTCAGTGTGATGGTAGCAGGAGCCTCTACAGAAGTCTCTGAAACCTCGATAGAAACATCAGCTTTCTTAAACATCCAATAATCGAAATCAAATGAACCAGAGAATACGAAGAAGAGGTCGCAAGTACCAGCGATTGGTGAAGAGAGACGAGCAGAAACCTCTTTCAACTGTCCACCAGTATTAGGTACTTCAAGGTAACCGATAACCTCACCATCAGCTTTGTTTTTACAAATCTTGATGGCTGCAGATTTGGTAGATGATACTTTAGCGGAGAATACGCTAGCACCCGTACCGAAGTCAACACCAGCAAGACCGATCCAGTCACCCTTGTCGATTGAAGAGACAATCATGTTAGAAACGTCAGAAGAACCCTTCTTTGTTTCGATTCCACCCATCCAGCAGAAGGTCTCAGCCTCTGTTTTCTCAAAAGGATCGTGATATTGGATTTGTTTAACACCAGCCTCAGAACCTTTAGATTTAGTGATGGTACCATTGCTTGTGTTTACGTTTACATAGTCGATGTTAGTGGAACGATAGTCACCGCTAGCACCTTGTGCATTTTGAAGCATTCTGGCATGATAGGTCATGTACCATGTACCTTTGAATTCGAACATAGCATGGTGGTTGTTACCTCCATGATTACCACTAAGGAACTCATCTTGGTTGAGGTAAGCTACGCCTGTATAAGTGAAAGGTCCCATTGGTTTGTCACTGGTCATATAGCATATCTGAGCATTGCTCATTGGGTTACCCGTACATTTCCAGTTAGAACAATAGCTATAGATGTATTTTCCACCGATTTTGTTTATACCAGAATCCTCGAACAAATAAGGAGGATTGATGGCAGCAGGGGCTCCGTCCAAATTGACCATGTCAGCTTTGAGTTTAGCCACACGAGCCGTACCAGGGTCCGCATCTTTTCCAGAAGGAACACCACCACCGAAATAGATGTAACCAGTACCATCATCATCAATCAAGACAGCAGGGTCAAATATCCATTCAACGTTTCCACAGTTTTGAGTGCTTCTATTGGCAAGAGCGTTTCCTCTAGGGTCAGTCCAAGGTCCCCAAGGATTGTCGCTGGTAAGAACTCCGATACCACCACCGTTGTCAGCAAAATAAAGGAAGAATCTCTCCTTTCCGTCGATTATCTTGTGACAAGCAGAAGGCGCCCAAGAGTTGCTTGCCCATTTAGCAGGACCGGAACCATTACGACCTGCAACATCCATGACACCATGGTCGGTCCAGTTCACCATGTCTTTAGAAGACATACAGTTAATGGTTTTAATAGCAGCATATGAGTTCGTACTGTTAGGATGCGAATCATACTCTTGTTGGTCGTTGGTCATATAGATGTATACCTCATCGTTATAAATCATGGCGAATGGGTCTGCACCATAGCGTGTTATATATGCGGGATTGTGGTTTGATAGTGATTTAGGACCTTTGGCTAATTGAATACCATCAAACTGTCTTGCCAATTCTGCATCGTCAGCAAAACTGGTTCCCGCTATCATCATAAATAGACTTGTAATTGTAATGAATTTGTTTCTCATGGTTTTCTTTATTAATAGTTCGTTATTTTCAATATTTAAGTTTGATATTTACAACATAAATCGTTTGTTTATTTTTTTTTGACGATACAAAGAAAAGGGAAAAGAAAAAACTTTGGGTGTAATATTATTTCAAATGATGGAAATTTTGTTGCAATACGTGTGTTCTACACTATGAAAATACGGGCATTTTTGACAGAAAAAAGGTAGAGATGATGGATTTCACCTCTCTATAATGAGCATTTTGACGTCTCAAAGGACGGAAAATAGGGCTATTATTTATAAAAGACAAAGAAGACTGCCATGATTAAGCAGACGAAGGCAGCAATATGATTCCAGTGAATGGTCTCTCCCTTAAACATAAAGGTGATGATGATGGAAAAGACGGTGATGGAGATGACTTCCTGAATCACTTTTAGTTGAACCAATGAAAAAGGACCGCCCGTGATTTGCGAGCCAATCCGGTTGGCAGGAATCATGAAACAATATTCTACCAAGGCGATACCCCAACTGAATAGGATGATTAGGTATAGAGGCCAATCCGTGGAGATTTTCATCTCTTGAAGTTTCAAATTACCATACCATGCAAATGTCATGAAGACATTTGAAATAATTAAAAGCAGAATAGTCAACCAAATTTTCATTTTTCCTGTTGCTAAAAAAACGGTGCAAAGGTAGAAAAAAATAAATTGAGTTCACCTTTTTGTATCTTGAAAAGAGTATTTGTGAAAAATTTTATATAAAACTTTGAAATTTTGAATAAAATAAATAATTTTGAAAAACGTTTGTGACGTAAATCTTCAGTGATTGAGTATAATAGGGTTCTTGCAATTGCTGGAGAATAGGGATATTTAGAACCTCCTTTAATTTAATTTTTTTATTATGCGTAGATTTTATTATTTATGTGGAATGGCATTTTTATGCACATTGTTTTTAGCCACATCATGTGAGAAAAAAGAGAAAGAGGAAGAAAAGACACAACTAGGTGGAGCTTTTTTAACAAGATCAAATTGCTTATACGAATACGGTGCTCCGCATTGTATAGTTGAGCTGACACCTGAGGAGTATGAAGATTTTTTTGGAGATCAAAGTGGCGATTCTCAGTCAACTGACGCTGAATTGAGAACATCTGTAACTGTCGTTGAACCTGAAATTGAACCTGCTCCAAGTGTAATTGATTACAATTTCGATCTTTCCACTGGTACAGGAACGATTAGTTGCTATTACTATTTGAGTTGTGATCCAGATTCCATCTATTCAACAGTCACTGTGAAAGGTAATGAAATCATCATCAACAATATTGAAAAATTAAAGGAAAATGCTGGCGATTGTACTTGTAAATATCAGATTGTAAGTTCAATTTGGGGTGCAGAAGCAAAGAAGTATACCATTACAGTTATGGTTAATGGCGATATGCCAACTAAATATGAATTGGATTTAAGTAAATCGACAGAGGGCACTTTAACTCATGAAAACTTTTAGAAATCTGAGAGTCTAAAGTTGATCTATACATAAAAGTCCGCAAAACGTAACACTTGGTTTTGCGGACTTCTTTTTTCATTCTAAAGGTGAATTTACAGAAACCCACCGAATAATAAGTGTTAGAGTCGTGTGGCAAGAATACTCTGAACGTTTTGTTGAATATCTTTTTAAAAAATTTGATAGATGTAAAATAAAAAGAATTATCTTTGCCCAAAATATGTAAGAAAAAATGAAGAATAATTATTGCGTAATTATGGCGGGTGGCGTAGGTAGTCGCTTTTGGCCATTCAGTACAGAGAAAAGACCTAAGCAGTTCTTGGATTTTTTTGGAACTGGGCGTTCGCTGTTACAGATGACGTTTGATCGTTTTTCAAAAATTGTACCCAAAGAGAATATTTTCATAGCCTCTAACAGCCACTATAAGAATCTGATTTTGGAACAACTCCCCGAGATTTCAGAGAATCAGATTTTGTTGGAGCCAGCACGTCGTAACACTGCTCCATGCATTGCGTACGCAATGAACAAGATAGAGGCTCTCAATCAAAATGCCAATGTTGTGGTCTCCCCTTCCGACCATCTTATTTTGAAGGAGGATGAATTCGTCCGAATGGTTAAGATTGCGTTGAATTACACGAAAGACCATAATGAGATTTTGACAATGGGTATCAAACCAAGTCGTCCGGAGACTGGTTATGGTTACATCCAAATTGCGGATAAGATAGATCCTGAAAATAATCTCTATAAAGTGAAAACATTCACGGAGAAACCTAATGCTGATTTGGCAAAGATCTTCGTTGAAAGTGGTGAGTTCTTTTGGAATTCTGGTATGTTCATTTGGAACGTACAGACCATTCTCTCCGCATTCGACAACTTTATGGGCGAAATGAGCAACAAGTTTAGAACAGGTAGATGCTTCTACAATACACCAGAAGAGCAAGCCTTTATTGATCGTATCTATAAGAATTGCACCAACATCTCTATCGACTATGCTATCCTTGAGAAGGCTTCCAATGTGGATGTTTTGGCTGCTGATTTTGGATGGTCTGATTTGGGAACTTGGGGCTCTATTTACGAACACTCAAAGAAAGATTCCTCTGCTAATGTTGCATTGAAGTGCAAATCTTTGTTATACGAATGCAAAGATAATGTGATTGCTTTACCAGAAGGTAAATTGGCAGTTGTGCAAGGCTTGGAAGATTACATCGTGGCAGAGGCTGACAATGTGTTGTTGATCTGCAAAAAGACGGAAGAACAACGTATTCGCCAGTTTGTGAACGATACGCAAGTGAAAATTGGTAAAGAGTATATCTAGGATATGCTTTTAAATAAATATAATCCCGTGCAACCAACGTTGCATGGGATTTTTTTTGTTAGAATGTCTTCTCAAAGTATTTGTTCAGCACAGCGAGGGAAATAAGCTTCTCTCGCTCTTTGTCCTGGAATTGTTGCACATATTCGTGTGCATGCTGAATAATCAGTAGCGCTTCATCTAAATGCTTGCTATAGTAATCCATTTTCTCTTCTACATCTGAGAAATCAGGTTGTATTTCTATGTAGTGATAGTTGGGGATCAGTTTCGCCTCCATAAACCATGTCTCATACTTCGGTTGTGGCATCATGGCGATTGAATTGGACGACATCACCCATTTTAGGTTGCTGGCCACATCATTCCCTTCTAACGCTAAGATATAACGGTATTCCAGTTGTTGCCATAGCGTGAGCTTCTCTGTATGCCATTCTGCTACAGGAGGATTTTTATCTATGGCTCCCACGGAGACCCTCTCCTGTCCGAAAAACTTCTTCATGCACTCGATTCGGTTGGGTTTCCCATTGACTTTTCCTCGAAACAGCGCCGCATCTTTTTTCTCTTCAAATTGCTTTTTATCTTGTATGAAGATGAAATGTCTCACTTTGTCTAAGTTTAACAAAATGGAATTGGTGTTCTCCCCTTGTATGGGCCTGCTTTTGACAATCGACGGACATTTAGGTACCCACGTTACATCGCCAAAGCAGGTACACCATTTATTCGACGGATTAAAATAGCGTGAATATTCATAACTGTCAATGAGATAAGAGGTGACCTTTTTCCCCCATTTATGATCTTTTAAAAGCGTAGCGGAATCGTCTAGGGCTCTCTTTTCCATTAATTGGTTGTAATAGTTGACGCGACTGTATATATAATCCTTATCCTTTCGATTATCAATGGATTTCAATAATGGTTGTAATCTCTTTCGACATAACCATTGAGGTGTGATATATTGAAAAAATCCTTTGGCAAAGAATTTCCATTTGGGATTCTTTCCACTGTTAAATATGAAATTTAGATTAGACATGATGCTCTTCCGACTCCTAGTGTTTGATGATCAAAACTATCCATCTATCTTAAAATCAGTTTTGTAAGAGCAAAAGAGGTACCCACAATAACGAATATGCCGATGGCGGATATGATGTTGACGCGTCGTTTGATGACAGGATCATCCTCGACAAATCCTCTAATCATACTTCTGTTGATGTAGTTGCTGCAGAATACCATATCCACGATAGTGCCCGCTGCAGGTATGAGACCAATGACAAGGTCGACCAACATCACGGATAAGACGGCAATGGTCAGACGCAAGGATTTTACAGAGGTGATGGACAAAATCACATAGAGCAACCCTATCAGAGCGGAAAATATATCTCCTCCTAACTCTAAAATTCCCAGTAAGGCATCTGCGATGTCAAACCCAATGGCACCTTTAATTAGAATTTTGTAGAGAGGTTTCTCTTCGACCGACTTGCGCCATAATTCTCTCTTCTCACGTTCTTCCTGAGCTTTTAATCTGAGCTTCTCCTCCTTCTTCTTTGTTTTTTCGGTGTCGAAGCCCAGTTTTTCTCGCGTTCTCTCTCTCCTCGCGTTTGACATTATATCTCTAGTTTTTTCTCGCCTTTTAAGATGGCTTCCAAATCGCTTTGATTTAATTCTTGTTCTGGTATGCCTGCCAAATCAATCAGAGCGTTACGCAACTCGTCTGTGCTGATGGCCGTATTGGCTCTTTTTAGCACGTCTAAGAGGATTTTGTTCTTCTGGTCGATGTTTGACATGGCAGACTGGAATTCTTGCTTTAAACGCTCCATTTCTTGATGGTAGATGGCATCCGTTAGTTGGGATTTCATCTGTTCTGTTTGCAAGTAAGACCAGTTTTGGAGTAGATCGGTCATCTTGTCCACTGCATTCATCATGCTTTGGCTTGTTTCGTCTGTGAGATCTGCTTGAGATAAGCCGAACTCTTCCAAGATTATGTTGGATACCTCCGCACCTTTTTGTTTCAGTTCGGAACATACATCTCCGGCAAACTGTTGAAGTTTATTGGCCATGTCGTTTGGTATGGTTGTGATGTCCTCTCCTTTCTCGATGGTTGTTACGTTCATCAGTGAGTCGTCCAGTTTGCTCTCGATGATAACCTTTCCGGTATGTAGTAATGAGATGATGTTTTTCAGGTGTTTGAGTACCTCAGCCTTTTGTTGAGGTGAACACTGCATCTTCTCTGCTATCTGACGGTTCAAATCTTTTAACTGCTCTTTGCAAGCCTCGTATTCTTGTTTGTCTTTGTTGAGACTGTCGGTATGCTTCTCAAGGTCTTCTTTGCTTTCGTATACCTCCATAAGGGTCTCTTCATAGGCAGAGACCAGTTCTCCGTCATGTTGATCCCATTCCAATAGTTTCTTGCCATAATTGCGTTGTGCGACGCCAAAGGTCAAGAAACGGGATAATAAGTTAGGCGCTGCCGGTTTACGATCCTTCGCCTCTTCGTAATTGGATTTCTGTGCATCAAGCATACCCTGATTCTCTGAGATCTGGGAATTATAAAGAACAATGTTCTCTTGATGGTCGTTGATGCTTCTTTCCAATTCTTTATGACGTTTTAAGAGTTGGTCTCTTTTCTCTTTCAACTCTTTCACTTCATCTGTGTAAACAGCGTCCAACAGTTGTTGAAGGTCGCTGGACAAAACGCGGTCGCTCAATCGTGCGAAAGCGTCGGCACGAGGAATATAGAGGTCGTTCAGTGTCTTGTGAATGGTTGCCAGACGTAGGATATCGCTACTGATCTGCTGACGGTCTTTCTTGATGCTGTTTTCGAACTGAACAAACTCTTTTTGCATCATAGTGGTCTTCTCTTTCGCATCCATCCAGTGGTTGAGGTAAGAGATGGCACCAGCCACCAAAGTACCATAAATACCACCTTTGGTTCCTATCGACTTACTCATTTTCATCCATGCAGGAAGTTGATTGATTGTCTGCTTGTAATGACTAGCAATCTCACCCACCAACAATGTGCAGCGCTCGTCCAACTTGCTGAATTCCAATTCTGCTTGTTTTTGCATGGCACTGACATCCAACCATTGAATAGCGTCGAAATCGAACAACTGAGGAGCTACGACTTTTATGGAGTCGCCAAACACGTCAACCAAAGCGTTTGCGTATTGTAAGAAGATAGAGTTGATGTTGCTACGTAGTTCAACAAAGTTGTGTACGTCGGACTTAACACCCACTTCGGCAGAGTGATAGCTTTCTACCATCTTGCCATAGTTTTGCATCAATGTAGCACCTTTCACTTGTATGGCTTGAAGGTCGCTTGTTCCTTCCAACCATTTGTTGAGGTCGGTAATCTCTTTAGCAATCTCGATTTTCAATGCGTCATTAACATTCTGTTTGGCCTCATTGAGTAGGTCTTGTGCAGTTAGAAGGTCGTCGTTGACAATTGCCAAAGCTTTATCTGTATTGCCTTCATCCAGTTGAGCATTCAGTTCGTATTGGTCGACAACGCTTATGCTCTCGTTGTTGCTGACAATCGCTTTTTGAATGGATTCAGGTTGTCCGAGTGTTTTATAGGCTCTGTAAATAACTCCGCTTAATGCCGCGCCATCTGTACAGTCCACTTTGTATTTATCCTTAAGTATAAAAGCTAGATCAGCACGGGATATTTTCTCTTTTAAATTAAATTGCTCATCGGCAATCTCTTTTATGTGGTTATATATCTTCTCTTCGTTTCTCATCGTTCTTTCTGTTTACGTTTAAAAATGGTTTTGTGAAGAACAAATATATAAAATTTTTGAATTTGATGTTCTTATGGTGGGTTCTTATTTAAAAACTAAGAATTTGTATTATCTTCTTCTGGTTTACGTACTGACGTGTCTAATAACCCATGAGATTTTTTCAGTAACCATCTTCGGAGACTGAAAAGTAGTAATCCCATTGTTATGGAGAAGTAGCATAGAAATTTGAAGATAACGCTTGCACCTAGATTATCCGTGTAAGAAGCAAGTACTCCTCCTATTGTGTTGGCGAAGAAGCTGCTGAGTAACCAGCACCCCATCATCAAGGAGGCTAATTTGATGGGCGATAGCTTAGAAACCATGGAGAGTCCGATGGGTGACAAACAGAGTTCGCCCAATGTGTGGAACAGATAGGTGAAGATCATGAAGAGGATGCTTGCTTTGATGGTTTCGTCGGTGTTGTCGCCACCCCGTTGCATTACAGCAAAGACAAGGATAAGGAATCCGAGACCTAGTAAGACCATACCCATCGCCATTTTGGTTGGAATGTCTGGTTCTTTGCCTTTTTCGGCTAGAGTTCGCCAAACCATGGATAATATTGGGGCCAAGATAACAATGAAAATGGGGTTGATGGATTGAAACCATTCGGTAGGAATGATATAGCCATTCACATTGCGATCTATGTATTTTTCGGTGTAGAGTGTCATGGAACTGCCTGCTTGTTCAAATCCAGCGAAGAAGAAGATGCTGAAGATGACGAAGACGAGTATGACAGTGATTCTATCTTTTTCCTCTTTGGTAAGAGGAGTGTTATTATTCGAGTCTTGATTTTTTTTGATTTGAGGAGTCTTGCATAGATCTCCTAAGTATTTGTTGCCTAATGTTTGGTAGATGATTAATCCCAGTAACATGCCGATTCCTGCCACGAGAAATCCGTAACGATACCCATATTTGTAAGCAAAGTAGCCAGCAAGCAATGGAGCGAAGAAGGCACCAATGTTGATACCCATGTAGAAGATGGTGTAAGCGGCGTCTTTACGGGTGTCATTGGGTTCGTAGAGGTTACCTACGATTACGGAGATGTTTGGTTTAAAGAATCCGTTTCCGATAACGAGTAAGGTCAGTCCCAAGTATAGGAAGAAGAGACTTGTTTCGTAGAAGAGGCAAAATTGACCGCACATCATGGTGATGGCACCTATGGTGATGGCGCGACGTTGTCCGATAATATTATCGGCAATCCAACCTCCGAACAAAGGGGTGAAATAGACTAATCCAGTGAAGATTCCATAGAGTAAAGAAGCGTCTTTGTTGGAAAATCCAAATCCTCCATCGATTAAGGATTTAGTTAGATAAAGAACCAATAGGGCTCTCATGCCATAGTAACTGAAACGTTCCCACATTTCAGTGGCGAATAGTAGGTAAAGACCTTTAGGGTGTTTCATTTTGAAGTTGGAATTTAAAAAAGAAGGAGAATGAGGCTTCGATACCGTCATTCTCCTTTTCTATCTTAACGATTATTTTTCGTTGTTTTTAGCAGCAGGTTTGCCAATTGCTTCACGCATGTTGGTATCTGCTTCAATGTTCTTCATGCGATAGTAATCCATGATTCCCAGATTACCAGATTTGAGAGCTTCAGACATTGCCTTAGGAATTTCAGCCTCAGCCTCGATCACCTTAGCGCGAGCCTCTTGAGCCTTAGCCTTCATCTCTTGCTCAGCTGCGATAGCCATAGCACGACGTTCCTCAGCCTTAGCTTGTGCGATGTTCTTATCAGCTTGTGCTTGGTCGATTTGCAATTGTGCACCGATGTTCTTTCCTACGTCGATGTCTGCGATATCGATGGAAAGAATCTCGAACGCTGTACCAGCATCCAAACCTTTCTTCAACACCAATTTGGAAATAGAATCAGGATTCTCCAACACAGATTTGTGTGTCTCGCTGGAACCGATGGATGATACGATACCTTCACCTACACGGGCTAAGATAGTCTCCTCTCCTGCTCCACCGACCAATTGTTGTAGATTGGCGCGTACGGTTACACGAGCTTTGGCGATCAACTGAATACCATCCTTTGCTACGGCTGTAACAGGTGGCGTGTCAATCACTTTAGGGTTTACTGACATTTGTACGGCTTGCAATACATCACGACCTGCCAAATCGATACCTGTTACCATCTTGAAGTCCAAATCGATGTTGGCCTTTGATGCAGATACTAATGCGTGTACTACACGGTCTACATGACCTCCAGCAAGATAGTGTGCCTCCAACTCGTCACGAGTGATGGATTTCAAACCTGCTTTGTGAGCCTCAATTAAACACTGTACGATTAGTTCAGGTGGCACGTGACGAATGCGTGACACAAACAATTGTACTAACGATACGTTAACTCCAGACACTTTAGCTGATAGCCAAAGTAACACTGGAAAGAAGTGGAAAAACAAGGCAAGAAGTATAATGCCTATGAAAATCAACACTCCCAATAAAAATGGTCCAGTCATAATTAGAATTTAAGTTATTATTATTTATTTGTTAATTGTCGTTTCTATCGTTTTGCCTTTGATAAAATCGTGTTTTAGCAAATTTATAATAATGAATTGAATTATGAAAATGATATGCGGAAATTTTTTAGGGGGATTTTTATAGAACTTACTTTATTCTTGTACGTTTGTTGAGTCCTTGGGTGTATCCAATTTTATCACCTCTCCTATTTGTGCTACGATGACTGGAATTCCACTCTCTATTGAGGCACGTTGCTCATTGATGCGTGGCTCATCCCATGCGTGGTTGGCAAGGGGGTATTTAGAGTGATGAACCGTTATGAAGCGATTCGGATGGAGCCCTTTCACCTCTAATCCAAGTTGCTCTGGCAGGGTGTGTATTTGGTTCCAATTGACACTATACTGCCCATTCTCCATGATGGCAAGGTCGATGTTAGGAAATTGTTGTCCGTAACGCTCAAATCGATCTGAGTAGCCTCCATCTCCTGTGTAGAAGACACTTCGCTTGGGTGTCTCAATGAGCCATGAGGCTCGTTGGGTCTTCATGGCGTCTGTTAAGCCACGACCAGAGAAATGGCGTGTGGGTAGACAATGGAACGTGAAACTATCTGTACTGGACGTGTAATTCTCATTGCAGTCTAATTCGATGATCTGCTCTTTGCTAAATCCCCAATATTCAAAATCTTCACCGATACCTAGCGGACAGAGCACATGGCCGATTCGGTCTCTCAACGCTGTTACCGTCTCGTAATCCAGATGGTCCCAATGGTCGTGCGAAATCACTAGATAGTCGATTCTGTCGGGCATCATCTCTGGTTTGTAATAATCCGTTCCTGGAAAGGCTTTGATATAGAAATCTACGGGAGAGGCAGCTATTAAAGCTGGATCGACCAATACATTCTTTCCATTGAGTCGAAGTAAAAACGCACTGTGTCCAAACCATACGTATAGGTCGCTACTGTCGGGCAGTTGCTTTAAATCAGTCTTAATCAGAGGAACTTCCCCTTCTTGTGGAATTACTCGGTCGCTTTTCCCTGCACCTGTGGCAAATTTGAGCATGGTACCGATAAAACCACTTTCGCCCGTCATCTTTTCCGTATGAATTTCGTTCTCCATTTGCCCATCTTTGTAGAAAGGTGAGTTTTCCATGCGGATTTTTCGTTCTCCTTGTGCTCTTCGTCCAAACTTTGGCTGTTGCAAGAAGATAATCACTGCAATGGCGAAAATGGAGAATAAGATGAATATGATAAGCAATAATGTTTTCAATGTCTTCTTTTTTATGGTGAGTTTCATAAATTGATACTATTTATTAAAAAACGGCGAATTTATAGAACTTGCCTTAATATTAGTTGATAGTTATTATTTGGTAAATTCAATGACGGTGCTGATATGCCCGTTTATCAACAATAGAACGTAGAAGGCCTCCTTTGTCTCAATGGTTTGGGGTGTTAACTCCTCGCCCATCTTTGCGGCAATCTTGAATTCCACACGAAGGTTCTTTACGGGGAAATCCTTAGGAAGCAGTTCCATGGCTATGCGTACATAGTTGGCATTGTTCATGTGATGATTGTAGTCAATGTCATTTCTGAGTACGGGAATGGGCTCGTGTTCCGTTATGACAGCCTCTTGGGGCAGTACGATGCGTCTCTCCATATAGTTCATCTCCCTGCGTGCTTCCAAGTTCATGGATGCAATGACCTCATCTGCCACTTTTGCTAGTCTCCCCGTCGCTTTGTCAACGAATGCGCCCTGACTCCATGTACGATAGCAAGGCTGATTGTTTGCGTCGTAGATGAATGTGTTGCGAAATCCGAACATGGATTTCATCTCCCAAACACTTGTCTCGACGTGAAGTTCTTCCTTGTAAGAGGGAACGCGGATAATTTCCACCTGACGCGAAGCCAATAGTTGTGCCATGTTCTCTCGCTTGAAATAGTTGGCGACGGTAGGCTCTGTGTCAATCCACATTTCAGAGCAGTCCTGCATCATCTGCAAGGCACTGTAAAGCTTCAGTTTGCCATCTTCGTCGCAACAGCTGGTGGTTACTCTGTAATCTAGTCTAAACATCTAAAACAGAATAAAGGACAAAACTGTAGCACATATTGATGGCGAAAATGACAAAGGTGTATTTGGTGATTACACGATAGTCGCCTGCATTCTGAGCCTTGGCAATGAAGTAGAAAAGGCTGATGGCAGGAATGACGGTTCCGCATACGTAAAAACGGTAAGAAAGACCGTTCTGCAACAGAGGTGATTGGTATATGATATAACCAAACACTAAGATGATGAGGAGGTTCCATCCGTAGAGAATCCATTTGGTCTTTTCCTCGCCCAACACCACTGGGAACGTGTGACATTCCAATTCCCTGTCTCCTTTTAGTGTAGCCATATCCTTGATGACTTCAATCATGAAGGTCCATCCGAATGCCAAAAGAGAGAATCCTACCGTGTAGGTGATGTTCTGGTTTTGTACGAAGGTTAAGTCTGGACTTGGCTTGTATTCGATGGATAAGAACTGATTCTCGAAAATAGCCACTATGAGAGGTGTCAAGCCCATCAGAATGGCAACAATCAAGTTACCAATGACAATCATTCTTTTGTAGGAGGAAGAATAGAACCAGAGAACACCCGATAAGAGTAGGATGAGCAATGCATAGGTGATGGAACGCGCATTCCAACACAAAAACAGTGTGAAGCAGATGCCTATGGCGGTAAGAATCGTGTAAAGCGTCATGGCTGTTTGCTTTTCTATCTCTTTTCCGACTATTCGGGTGAGCGGACGATTGATTTGGTCAATTTTCATATCAAAATAGTCATTGATGACAAAACCACCGGCAGCCAAGAATACAGAGGCTCCAATAATATTTATCAGATCCATTAGATGCATGGATGGTTCAATGCCCAATGACTTGGATGAAGGAAGAATGATGAAATAAAACATCATCAGTTCAATACCTGCAATCAATAATAATGTGGGTAGATGTAAGAATCGTGCGTATGTTTTAAATGTTTCCATTACCTTCGTTATTTTTATTTTTTTATCAATAATGAGCGTTTTGATTTACCAACCAAACGCTTCGGAATTGTCCATCCAATCACCATTGGCTTTCAATACCTGTTCGATGACGTCTCTTCCGCATCCACGTCCCCCTTCTTTAGGTGATATGTAGCGGGCAATCGCCTTTATTTCGGGAGCCGCATCAGCAGGACAACATGGGAAACCACAATGTTTCATCACCTGATAATCAGGTATGTCGTCGCCCATATAGAGCACTTCATCCCATTTCAGATCATACTTTTTGAGGAACTCTTTGTAGGTGTCCATTTTGTAGGCGGCACTCATGTAGACGTCTTGTATGCCCAACGCCTCGAATCTCTTTCGTACCGATGCCGTGTTTCCCCCTGTGATGATAGCCAAACGATAACCTCTTTTTACAGCCAACTGGATGGCATAACCATCCTTTATGTTCACCATTCGCATAGGTTCTCCCGATGGATGTAAAGGTACACAATCGGATGAGAGAACACCATCGACATCAAAAACTAAAGCCTTTATTTTTTGTAATTCTTCTTTAAACATTGTGTGATTTTATCGCTAATTCATGAATGGATTCAGACATGACTTTGTATACAGCCAACATAGTCGGATTCTCTTTCAACATCTCCTCATGCATGGAGAGAACATTTTTGTCATCACGTACAGCCGGACCCGATTGAGCTGAGATGGGGTCTATGGAATGTACCTTCTCGGCAGTCTCTTCGATGAGAGGCAACAAGACTTCAAAGGGTACTCCCGCCGCTTTGGCTAGTTCCCCACCCAAAGCATAGGCATGATTGGCAAAATTACATGCGAATACGGCTGCTAAATGAATCTTCTTTCTATCTTCGGAGGTGGTAAAAAAGACTTTTTTAGATAAAAAATCAGTTGTAAACTTAAGTAAATCAGTGATTTGTTTGTTTGCTCCTTCTAAAAGGAAGGGAACTTTTGAAAAATCCACCATTTTTGCCTTTGTAAAGGTCTGCATGGGGTATAAAACACCTCGATTTGGGGTGTATTTTTCTAAAATTTCCATGGAAATACTACCTGCGGTATGCACAAGATTCTTTCCTTGAATGATGGGAAAAGCTTGATCAAGCACTTCTGTTATGACAGCATCTTTCAGTGCGCAGATGTATAGATCTGCACCAGATGCGAGCTGGCCGGGATGGGTGGTATAGTTGCACTGCAACTTGTCGGCTAAAGCTTTGGCGGAGGTTTCCGTCCTGCTATAAACTTGCAGGATGTGAAAATCAGCAGCTTTGAGTGCAAGAGAGAGCTGAGTGGCTAAATTACCGCTTCCGATAAAGACTATGTTAGGCTTTTTCGTCATTCTTTTATATCATCGATTTCCTCAACATCTACAATTGTTGCATTGTCAGTTATTGAAGAGGATTTAGAAACTGATGTTGTCTCTTTTTCTTCAGTTTCAGCCTCTTTTTTCTTCTTGACGGAGACAATCAGTAACACACCCAATCCGATGAGTAACAATGGCCATAATAGATGAGCGAAGTCGCCAATGAATTCAGCCAATTCAGGAATCCAAAGGATAAGAGCGATGATACCAAAGATGGATGCCACTTTTGTGTCTTTTCCATATAAAAAGATGACAGTCAAGTAAATAGGAAACATTTTGAAATCTAACAAAATGTTATCACTAGAGATGACATTGAGTTCCTTCAATAGAAAAAGAACACCAAAAAGGACTAAGGTGATACCAAACAGTATCTTTCTGTCCTTATGTTCGAATTTATCTAAAAAAGTTAAGTCCATAACACTTACTTAAAAATTATTCTTTGTTATTTTCTCCCATTTTAGACGGGTTTCGTCGAATGGGTTCTTCTCTTCTGCTTTGTATCCGACAGCGATGATACATTCAATGCGAAGATGTTCAGGAGCATTGATGATCTCTTTCAGATACTCTTCCGTGCTTTGATTCTCTGATTTCATGCGGTTGCGAACCTGAATCCAACAGGAACCAAGACCAAGATCCTCGGCAGCCAATTGCAGATAGGCAGCTGCGATAGAAGCATCTTCCACCCATACGTCGCTCAAAGATTCGTCTGCCATAACGATGATGGCAAGAGGAGCTCCGTCGAGGAATTTACATCCCATCTCACGGCATACAGACATTTGCAGCAATTTCTCTTGCTCATCTACTACTACAAAATGCCATGGTTGACATCTTTTAGAGGATGGCGCCATCAATGCAGCTTTTAATATGTTATTCAACTTCTCCTCTTCGATAGGACGATCCTGAAACTTGCGGATGCTTCTTCTTCTTTGCGCTAAATCATTAAAGGTATTCATAATAAAAAATATATTGAGGAACTCTCGATGACCGTGAATAGGCTTCTAAAACTATCTGTATATCAATATGATAGATATAAATCGATGAAGCGTAACTGGTGAAATGAAAGTTCCTAGCTAATTATTAAAAAGAAATTTCTATTTCAGTTGGTCTTGAAAAGCCGTCTTGATTCTGTCGGAAACAAAGACATGACTTAATAAACCGAAGCCAACCGTATGAGTTTCCCCTTCCCAAGTACATTGAGTCAAAGAGAAAACGAAGTAATTCTTTCTTGATACGATTTGGTCTACAGTGACATCCAATACTGGATTGCCGACTATATTGCCCAATATTTTCCCCAAAGTCTTGTCGAACTTTTCTTTATCTGCAGTTTTTTCGCTAATTGTAGCTTGCATGGATTCCTGCAATTTCTCCTTGACAACTTGTTTGTGTGCCTTCTCAGAAGGGTTAGTGACAGCAAATGCTAACACTATGATACCCAATAAAATGAGTGTAAATTTACCTTTCATATTTATCTCTTTTTCAATTTTTTCGCTAAGGTATAAATTTTATCCAATTTTTGCGCTATATTTGCGTGAGAAATATGTTAGAAAAATGAAATATTTTAGGTGCGTAGTATTCATAGTTATTTCGGTTTTATTCCTCTTTTCGTGTTCGAAAGTTCAATCAAAAAGTCAGCATTCTGATTTAAAGGAGTTTAAATCATCCGATATTATTCGAATGATTGAGAAGGGAAAATCTGTTACGATTGTGAATGCCATTATCTATGATGATTTGGATTTTACGGCGGTTGATGATGGTGCAGTGGTCTCTCCTACTCAAATTGCTGTGGAGATTTCTCAGCCCATTTACTTTCACAATTGTGTTTTCATGGGGAAAGTAGCTGCCAGTGGAACCTATGGTTCCAAAGGAAGCAAGACGACGAAGAAATTTATGATGAAGAAATTCACCCATTTCCGAAGTGATGTCTGTTTTTATGATTGTGATTTTCGTAAGGAGGTGGTGTTTAATGAGGCGATTGTGGATGGTAACATGAATTTCTCGAATACGATATTCACGGATGCAGCCTCTTTCAATCACATATTGATGAGTGGAACACAATGCGTTTTTGCTAATATACAAGCTAAATCCTCTTTTCAGTTTATTTATTCCACGATTAGGGGTGATGTGAACTTTATGGATGCTCGTTTTTCAGATTCTTTTTCAGCCTCTTCATTGGTGGCTAAGGATTTGATTTTGAATAATGTGCAGATAGATGGCAGTATGAACTTGTCTGAGATGTTGCTCTCAGGCATTTTTATGTTTAATTACGGACGTTGTGCAGATGATGTCTCGTTTGCATTCTCCACTTATATGGGACGATTCAGTATGTTGGAAACCACGTTTGATGGGAATGTAACCTTCGAACGCTCTCGTTTCTTTGGAATGGTGAAGATGAATCATACATCCTTCGCTAAGAAACTGGAGTTGAAAGAGTCTGTGTTTTACGAGAAACCTGAGATGGAAGATGTGAAGCGACCAGAGGATGCAGAACCAATCGTTGTAGAACTGAAACAATCAGAGTATATCAAACCCAATTAATAAGACAATATAAAATTAGAAATTAGAGTATAAATTTAAATTTAAATGAATATGAGTAAGTTTAGAAGTAAGATTCTGCTGTGTCTTTTGATTCCTTGTCTCACATTTAGTTCATGTGACGAGGAGACAGCAAATGATGTGTTGGCCATTGTTGATGAGATTTTAAATCTGTTCATGGGATATGATATGGAAGATGAGGATATCGAAGATCAAGAAAAGGCTGAGGATGAAACCGATGCGGTTATTACAGAACGTTATGTAAATTGGGAGGCTAAATGCCCTCCTGTAGGTAATCAAGGAGAATATGGAACTTGTGTGGCTTGGGCATCTGCTTATTGCTTTAAGACAACATTGAACGTAATCGATGGAAAATGGAACGATCCATCACAAGCTTCTCAACAATGTAGCCCTATCGACTTGTGGCATTTGCTTCCATCAACAGGTACAAATGCTAAGGCAACCAATTGTGATGGTTCAACCTTTGAACCTGCTTTTGATGTGATGATCAACAAGGGTGTTGCTACAATGAGTAGTGTTCCATTCAAATACAATGGTAAGTCAATGAAGATGAATTGTAGTGCTTCTGGTGTGGGTAACTCAGACAACAAGTTGGCTGAATATCGTATTGTTGCTTATTCTGCTGCTTATGGAGGAAAAGCTTATGGTATGACTCTCAACAACATTAAATATTATTTGAAGAAAGGTCCGCTTGTTATCGGTGCTCAGTTGGGTAACCGCTTTATGAAGTGGAACAGTAGCGCAGTGCTTGATTATGATGATGATACTTATAATGGACAGCATGCTTATCACGCAATCACTCTTGTAGGTTATGATGATGATAAGAAAGCATTCCGCGTACGTAACTCTTGGGGTACGGAAGACTGGGGTGACAAGGGTTCCATCTGGGTTGGCTATGACTTCTTTATCAAACAATTCTGCTTCGGTGTTTGGACAGCTTCTAACACTGCTGGTTCATTGTCTGCTGCATCTTTACCTTCAAGTAGCAATGATGTAAAGGTTGCTGTTGTTTCTGATAAGAAACTTGCTAATGGCAAACGTGAAGTTCGTTATACGATTGAAAATAAAGGCGTTTCTGCTATTTCTACGGCAGACTACCCTATCTCATACATCATGTTCAAGGCAAAACACTTAGCTATGAGATATGTTGTGATGGATAAGGCTGCTGATGTGGTAATTGCTCCAAATGCAAAGGTTGAATTGTCTTACGAATATGATATTCCAGCTGATGCAGATGGTGGTAAATATTACATGCTTTTGATTGCTGATCCTACTAATGAAATTGGCGATAGAAATAGAAACGATAACTTCTTCTTTGTTACAGGTGAGAACGGTAGTCCATTGAATATGACGGCTGACCGTCAACTCAATATTCCTGCACAAATCAAGGAGGTTCGTTCATTGGTAAGCGATGCTGATAGAAACGCTTACAGAAATTCTGAAATCGAGTATTCTTTGCAGAAGGCTGCAAGCAAGAAATAATTTTATAAACACATATAAGGAACGAGGGTGCGTCATTACGATGCACCCTTTTTTTATGCTGAAATCAATCATCGTTATTAAAAAAAGAGATGACTTTGGAGGGCAATATTTCAATCTTCTCTTGGTCGATAGTCTTCTCCCCGCTTAGTTTTAGAAAGACTTGTGTGGTGGCTATCACATCGTTTTCGCAGTAGTGTGATATGCGCAGAAAGTCCTTCTCCTGGTAGTATACGCGGTAGACGTCCTTCCCCTCCATATCCTCCTTGGGTGATTGAATATTGAGCGCGTTGCATAGTAGTTTCAGTGAGGTGTAATGCTTGTAATCACCGAATTTCCATAGTTCCATCGTGTCAATGATGGGACTCTCCCACTGCTTTCGACGAGCGTTGAGGAGTATTTTAGGCAAAGGTATCTCGTTGATGATCATTCTGCGGGCAATATAGGGCACGTCAAACTCACGGATGTTATGTCCGCAGAGCCTATAACCATTCAGCTTGTGCAATATTTGCGCAAATTCTTCCAGTATCTTTCTTTCATTGTCTCCAAAAAGCGATTTTAAGCGCATTTTTCGCTCGTTTTCCTCTTGGTAGACAAATCCCATGGTGATGCATGCGATACGCCCAAATTCGGCAAATAAACCCATATCTGGCAGACATTCTTCTGCGGTACTCTCATCTGAATATTTTTCAGGGGCTCTACGTTTGATTTGATGGTGTTTTTCTTGCCATAGTGAAGCGACGTCCTCGCGTAGTTCACTATAAAATTCTGTTTGAGAAACTGTTTCAACATCCAGAAATAAGATTTTTTCTATTTGCATAATAAAATTAGTGGGTAGAAATACAAAAAAATGGTAGAAAAAACAGCTGAGACTCTTTTTGTCTCAGCTGTTGTATAGGTGAAAGGCGGTCTTATTTCTTAGCGGCTGCCTTGTGTTTGCGAGTAAGTGTTTGGATGCACTCTCTTCTTGGAATGATGACGGAGAGACCCTTGTACTCAACCTCTTCTTTGATGATTTGAAGCATCTCTTCGTAGTTCTTTTTCAATGGAACGAATACACGAAGATGTTCTGGTTTCACGCCCAATCCCAAGCAGATGGATTCGATTTTGCCGGTACCCTGAGAATCCTGACCACCTGTCATGGCAGTCGTTTCATTATCAGAGATGACAATAGTGATGTTAGAATTTTCGTTCACGGCATCAAGGAGACCTGTCATACCAGAGTGAGTGAATGTAGAGTCGCCGATAACCGCAACAGCTGGGTATAGACCTGCGTCGGAAGCACCTTTAGCCATTGTGATGGAAGCACCCATATCCACGCAAGAGTTGATAGCTTGGTAAGGAGGCAAAGCACCCAATGTGTAGCAACCTATATCGCCAAAGACTTTGCTGTTTGGATAAGAACGGAGCACTTCATTGAGGGCTTCGTACATATCGCGGTGGCTACAACCCTGACACATTTGAGGAGGACGCATTTTGACAACCGATGGTTGTTGGTAAGCGATAGTATTCACTTTACCAAAAGCTTTTCCAACTGAGTCTGGATCCAACTCACCCGTACGAGGAAGAGTGCCATCGAGACGGCCTTTGATTGGTTTGCTTTCAAAGAATCCCTTTAGTTGATTTTCCACGAATGGATAACCATCTTCCAACACCATGATGGCGTCGCACTCTTTAGCTAGTTTGTCGATTAGTTTCTTTGGCAATGGATATTGAGAAACCTTTACGACTGGGTAATCACAGCCATTAGGGAATACTTCATTCAGATAGTTAAAACCGATACCACAAGCGACGATACCTAATTTTTTGTTTTTTCCATCGATATATTGGTTGTAGATGGAGTTTTCAGACTCTTGCAACATGGTTGCCTGAGCGTCCAACAAGACTTGGTATCTTCGACGAGCGATGGCAGGCAAAAGTACGAACTGACGTGGGTCGGCAGGTACGCTATTAGTATTTTCGTTTTTCGTCTTTCTGCGTTCAACGCCTGATCTTGAGTGAGCCAGACGAGTAACGATACGCATAAGAACGGGGTATCCTAATTTTTCAGACAATTCGAATCCGTTATAAGCCATGTCGTAAGCCTCCTGTTGGTTGGATGGCTCAAACATAGGGATCATGGCGAAATTGCCATAGAAACGGGAGTCTTGCTCATTTTGAGAGGAGTGCATGGATGGATCATCAGCAGCCAATACCATCATACCACCGTTTACACCTGTGATAGCTGTATTGACAAAACAATCGGCGGCAACGTTCATACCAACGTGTTTCATGCACACAAGAGAACGCTTACCGGCATACGACATACCTAAAGCACTCTCCATTGCAGTCTTCTCGTTAGAAGACCAATGGCTATGGATGTTTCTCTCTTTAGCTTGTTGGGAGTTTTGGATGTACTCCGTGATCTCGGTAGATGGAGTTCCCGGATATGCATATACACCAGACAATCCGCCATCTATCGCTCCTTGAGCAATAGCTTCATCAGCTAATAATAATTCTTTCTGCATTTATATCTTATTTTTTGGTGGGTTCTATAAGTTTTAACCCACAATTCATACTAAATTTTGTTTAAATGGTGAATTCAAAGAACTCTCCTTTTGTTCAAAAAACTAATACAATGCAAAAGTAAGGAATTTAATTAAGAATTAAGGTGGGTTCTGTATACTTTTTTTCTATGGATTCACCCAAGACGTTGCCATTGGGTTATGTCTGTCACTGCTTTTCATGCCGACTGATACATGGGTATTAGCCACCTTCTATGTGATTAGTATACAGAACCTGACTTGTCTATCTTCTAGCTGTTTTTAACAACTCTTCCGTAAGGATTAGAGTACAATCAACATCATAGTTTTCATCCATATTCAGTTCCCAGTTTTCTCTGTCATAAATCGAGGATGAGGGAGAGAAATCTGCTAAGGTGTCGCCATCAACATTGTATATGACAAGATGCCAATTGTCAATGCCGTTTTTTAAGTGCAAAAAACCTCCTTCTGCTGTTCCATTCTCTATTTTACCACCATTGTCCAGACATTGATACCCATAATCAGCAACCATTTTCTTCTCCCCGGATTCTATTATAAAAGTATCCCTGCTAATTTCTTTTTCTGGCGATGAAAAGGTGACAAGGATAGAATCCTGCATTTGATTTTTTACATTATAGAATGCCCCGCTACATTCAAGTCTCTCTCCTATACAACTTGCAAGGAGAATGTTAATTAAAGAAAAAAGAAAAAAATGTTTCATTGTAAATTCCAAATTCAACTGACAATTAAACTATTTTTACTTTGATACTTTGAGTTATTAATAAAATTGGATATTATATATTTTAAAAGTCGCTTCGCGAGAAATCTTACAAATCTGTTCAAATCATATAAATCTTTTTTAAAGCAAAGTTTCCTTTGAGTTATGGTCTTGCAGTCTTTATCAATTCCTCAGTAAGGATCAAAGTGCAGTCAACATTATATTTTTCATCCATACTCAGTTCCCAGTTTTCTCTGTCGTAAATAGATGATGTGGGAGAAAAATTGGCTAATGTGTCTCCTGACATGGAAAAGATTACTAAACGATAGTCATTAATGCAATTTTTAAGGTTAACAAAACCTCCTTCTGCAGTACCTTCTTTGATTTTTCCGCCAAAGTCAGTACATTTATAAGAATAATTAAACATCATTTTCGTATCTCCTGATGTAATAATATATCCATTGTTTTTGTCTAACTCATATTTTGCCGTCGAATATATGACAAAGATTGAATCCTTCAATTGATTTTTCACGTTATAGTGAGACTCACTACATTCAAGGGTCTCTCCTATGCAACTTGAAAGAAGAAGAGTGATTATAGCAAAAAGAAAAGAATGTTTCATTGTACGTAAAGATTTAAAGAAATTATTGGATTTTTGTGATTCAAATTTTTAGCTAAAGCATTCAAAGATGTTGTTTTTGCATCCATGCATGAGAGAAAATCAAGTTGGGAAATAATATTGTTTTGAAATAATTCCCAAGTTGTTTCTGGTTTATACCATTCTTTATCAGTAATGTTTAATGATCTTGTAGGGAATTTTTTTTCAAAAATATATTTTTCTGCAGCATCTGCGAACGTTTCTCCCACACCGATATAACCTGAGTAATTTGTGCTTTTTTCATTGTATCCATATATATAATCTGATCCGAACTTTAGTCTACAAAGAATAATTCCCTTGACATAATTGTTCCAATAGGTGGTGCCAACTTTTTTGAAATGCATTGTATGAAATGTTTCATGTATGACATGGGAATACAATAATCCGTAGTCTTTACCGATTCTTCCAATGAAAATATCAGGCGCAATATAGGAAAATGCGACTGTACTTGCTGTTGCTACAGGAGATAAAGCTGCAACTTCAGACACGGGAACCGTTGATGGTAATGTGGATGCTAATATTGCCAAATTCTCTAAGTTCTTGGCAGTCCCATGGTCTAACATGGGAGTGGAACTAAATTTAGTATCTATTACCCAATACGACAATTTTTGCGGTATGTAGTTTTCAAATGTGCTATGCATATAGTATGCTGCATTGTTTACAACACAATGAGCCCACATGTCAGTTCCCTTGTCAAACGCATGACTGTACCCTTTATTAGAGTGCTTGCCCATGGCATGCAGTCTTGCATCTGCTAATCCGCTAAATGTCCCAATTTTAAAATCCTTCTTATTGTGGAAGTAAATCCAATAGTGAGGATCCGTTCTAAATGTACTATTTGTACTATAATAACCATTCGCATCTGTGTATACATGAAACCATTTTACAAACTTTCCCATTCTGACTGCTACGCCAGACACTCCCTCATACTGACCGGTCAATTCATTGTATACCGTAAATCTTCCCGAAGGTGATGCTTTTGACCTTAATTCGCTATTTTTCAGCATAGAACCATTGCCGGAAATCTCGTAAGCAAGGTGTTCCATGCGACTTGCATTTAGTAATTTGCTGGATTTTAACTGGGACTCCTCCTCCTCTGGTATATAACATTCCTCAAGTATTTCGTATCGAACATTTGGAAATTTGTAGTCAACAGGTACTTTTGTGTATTGCCACGTCATTTGATCATTTGGTACAGAAGGATCATGATAGAAATCTCCCCATTGCTCTATCTCATAATCCAGCGGATAACAGAACAAATCTAGACTGTCCCTTTCCAACAAATTGAAATCAACGGAATCCTTCGGTAGAAAACGAACGTAGTAATGTGTTGGTTGTAATTGATTTCCAGACTTCAAGACACTGCCAGACTCTGTGTTCAATGAGTCATATGCCGCCTGCATGTTTTTCAATGAGTATGGATTGTTGAGTTTTTTACCTAAGACAATTGTACTGCCAAATTTCTCATTCTCTAATGACAAAGAATCCCCAACATGATCATTTATCATTTCATCCTGACAAGACGTAAGCCCCAAAATTAGCAAAAGACCTCCTTTGCAAATATGTTTTAAGGAGAACTTCCCGTATATCTTATTATTGTTCATAATAAAATTAAAAAATTAAAGTAAATCGACAACAAAGGTCAGTATAATTAATGAGTTTTGCAAGCCGTTCACCATAAATTTCAAAAATTTTATAAATCTGTTCAAATCGCACAAATCTCTTTTAAAGCGACACATATTTGAAAGATTTGTAAAGATTTGTAAGATTTCTGTCCGCAGGACACTCAATATATGTTTAAGAGTCGCTTCGCGAGAAATCGTACAAATCTGATCAGATCACACAAATCATTTTTGTAGAGACGAACGGACGTGCGTCTCTATAGGCCGTGTGTCTCTACGGGTGATCGACGCCCCCACCTTAAATAATCTGCCAAAATTTCAGATATTGTGTAGAAAAAGTCTGTCAAAATGTACAAAATACTGACATGGCAAAATAATTGTTATATACATAGGTAAAGAATAGAAAATAAATAAATAATAAAAATACAGGTAGGATATGGCAGAGATAGAAAACGAAAACGAAGCGCAAACTTCTGTTAATGAAGAGATTAATAATGATTCTAATTTGGGAGAGTCATTTCAAAACGAGTCGAAGTCAGATAATGAGGAGTCGCTAGAGACTGACATAACGGCAGAATTGGAGTCGTTGAAGGAGAAGTGTGAGACTCTTCACAATGATTATTTGCGATTGTATGCAGATTTCGATAATTACAAGAAGAGAGCATTAAAAGACAAAGCAGATTTGATAAAGTCTGCAGGAGAGAATATTTTCAACAATATGCTTCCGTTGATTGATGATTTTGAGCGTGCATTGAAAGCAATGGAGAATGCGACGGAAGTATCTTCTGTCAAAGAAGGTGTTGATTTGATCTATGGAAAATTCCTTAACTTTTTGTCTCAAAATGGAGTGAAACCTATAGAGACAGAAGCAAAGGAGTTTGATACGGATTTTCATGAGGCAATAGCTAAGATACCTGCGCCATCAGATGATATGAAAGGTAAGATAATTGATTGTACGCAAAAAGGTTATATGCTGAATGAAAAGGTGATACGCTACGCAAAAGTAGTTGTTGGTGAATAATTATTATTGCAATGGAGAAAAGAGATTATTATGAAGTGTTGGGTGTCTCAAAGACGGCAACCGACGATGAAATAAAGAAGGCTTACCGTAAGAAAGCTATTCAATATCACCCAGATAAGAATCCTGGTGATAAGGAGGCTGAAGAGAAGTTCAAAGAGGCGGCAGAAGCTTATGAGGTATTGAGCAATCCGGAGAAACGTTCGCGTTATGATAGGTTTGGTCATGCAGGTGTAGGTGGAGCTGCTGGCGGTGGATTTAGTGGTGGTGGTATGTCAATGGAAGACATATTCTCCAATTTCGGTGATCTGTTCGGTGGGCATTTCGGATCGTTCTTTGGTGGTGGATTTGGTGGCGGAAGTGCCTCATCTGCAACGAGAAGAGGTTCCGACCTTCGTGTGCGTGTGAAGTTGAACCTGAAAGAGATTTCCACGGGTGTGGAGAAGAAATTGAAGGTAAAGAAATATGTGAAATGTAACGATTGTAACGGTACGGGTGCTGAGGGAAATAGCTATTCCACATGTACGAAATGTAACGGTACGGGACGTATCACACGTATTCAGAACACGATGTTTGGCGCTATGCAGACGCAATCTGTTTGTCCTGATTGTAATGGTGAAGGAAAGATTATCACGAAGAAATGTCCACATTGTGGCGGAAATGGTGTTGTGGTAGATGAGGAGGTAATCACAGTAAAGATCCCTGCAGGTGTGATGGAAGGTATGCAGATTCCATTAAGAGGAAAAGGAAATGCAGCACGCCATGGCGGTGTGAATGGAGACCTTTACATTGCGATAGAGGAAGAGCCACATCCAGAGTTGATTAGGGATGAAAATGACTTGATTTACAACTTGTTATTGTCAGTTCCGATGGCTGTCAATGGTGGTACGATAGAGATTCCTACAGTGGATTCTATGGTGAAGGTGAAGATTGATCCAGGAACGCAACCAGGAAAGGTATTGCGTTTGAAAGGAAAAGGCTTGCCAAGCGTAAACAGCTATGGTTCAGGCGACTTGCTTGTAAACATAGGCGTATATATCCCTGAGAAGGTGACTAAAGAGGAAAGCAAAGTCTTTGAAGATTTGGCTAAATCCGCTAATATGAAGCCTACAGAAGGGGCTAAAAAGAGCTTCTGCGAGCGTTTTAAAAAGATGTTCGGTTAATTGGAAGGGATAAACTCTTCGTAAGTTTTATCCGAATAGAATACGACAATCTTTTTTACATAGGTATGAGGGATTTCCTTAAGAGGAGATTCCTCATTTTTTTTCTCCACTTGAATCTGGACAGAGGGTTGAGGTGTCTCTGTTGGTTTGTTTGTCTCTTCAGATTTTTTTTCATCATCAGAAATGGTCATGGTTGGTTCTACAGAATTCGTTTTAGGGGTCGAATCGATTTTTGTAGATGGAGACTCTTTAGGAGATGAAATTTCCTCCACATTGTTTTCAGATGATTGAGTAGACAAATTTTCAGGAGAAGAAGTTAACTCATTTTCCGTTGAATTATCCGTAGAATTGTCCGAATAATTTGCAAATAAGTCACCCATTTCGAGTTGATAAGGCTTTTTTTGAGGTTTATCTTCTTGAATTTCAGTAATTTCAGACTGATTTCGGTACATCTCTCCATTTCCGAAAAGTAGCCAATCTGGAGAGATCTTAGGGTATGCTTTTAGGATTTTTGTCGCAATATCTAAAGTTACTTGATTTCTGCCTGTTTTTATATGCGAAATCTGAGATGGTTGCACATTAACACGAACAGCAAAGTCTGTTGTTGTTAATCCAGAGTCTTCTATAATCCTTAAAATACGGTCTTTCATACTGTAAAATTTAACATTACAAATGTAATACAATTTTTTTTACAAAACAACAAAAATTTTACCAAAGTAAAAATATAAATATAAATTTACAAAATTACATTATTACAAATGGAAAGTGTTAATGTATAAATGTAAATACATATTAGATATACAAATGTTAATACGAGAGATCATAAGAGGCAAATAAAGGTAGTAAAAGACGAAAGAGGGTATTGGTATAATTAAATGATTAAACACCTAATAATCAAATTATAAAACCATAATAAAAGAGACGGAAAGAGGCAAATAAAGACCAGTATCACAGTTAAAAATCGAATATCTAAATCTTTACTTTAATGATTTTAGTTAAAATATTGGCTTTTATAGAGTTATAATATAAAATATGCAGTTTTTAATCGAAAAAAGAGGAATATTTACGAATGTAAAAATTTATCTTTAGTTTTTCTTTAGATTATATGTAATAAAAGTTTGGGAATTAGTATATTAAATGGTTTAAAATTCTTTAAATAGAATAGACTTTCAAATGATTGATTACAGATGTATATCTTATTTAATTTTGTATATCTCCCCTATTATTGGATTTAAATTTTACATCTGTATACTCTTAAACCATTTTAATTTGTATAATACATTTGTTAAATTTATTTAGTTGTATTTTTACTTTTGTATAAAAGTACATTTGTATTGTATTTTTACACTTTAATAATGTATATTTATGTATTATTACATTTGTATAGGAATTTAATGCACTTTTGATGTTCACCAGGACGTCTGTTGGAGTTCACTTTCCTATTTTTTTCTATTTTACATTAGTTTTTCCATTTTGCTATTCTCCCGAATATCTATTTAATTATTTGTATATTAATATATTAAGTGCTTATTCGAGTGTTTTAAACCCTCTATGAGGCTTCTATTCACGTATATCTGCACGATTTTGTGTCAAATATGCGACGCATTTTGAGTTAATTATGAAAGGAGAATTTTAATTATTGTACTCATTTAAATTTTATCGTTGGGAGATTATTGATAGGAGACTTATTTCTTTTTCTTTTAAACGAATCAGAAGATGAGTTGCCGTTCCTTATTCTCAGAATTGAAAATTGCAAATGGTAGATAATAGATGTATGCGCAAACCATTCGAGTGCATTATGCCCCATAGGGGCTTCCTCTTAATAGAAGTGTGTGCACGTGACGAACAAATCTTCATTTGGAAATGGATATGTTTCTTGCTTTTGTTTACGCCGAATACGACATTAATAATATATTCCGCATGATGGAATGATGATGGCGATAGAAAACCCCTGACGGGGTATTTATTCATGCAAAATATGCTCCTTGCTATTAAGAGAAAGCCCCTATGGGGCAGCGTACAGAGGTTGATTCGCAAAAAAAAAGAGACGATGTACATATCGTCTCTACAAGTGGGTTATTTACCGTATTATTTGCTTCTTATTAGGTTGATAGTACCTTTTTTCTTGTATTCTTCGTCATCAGTACCTTTGGCTTTAATAACGTAGAAATAGGTACCTACCGTACCTAATTTGCCACCGACTGTACCGTCCCATCCTTGGGTGATATCCTCAGATTCGTATACTCGGCGTCCCCATTGATCATAGATGCAGATATAGAAGCTCTCTATTGATCTGTAAGCCACTCTAAATTCGTCGTTTGTACCATCTCCATTAGGAGTGAAGGTGTTTGGTATATAGAGCATAGATTTTGCGATTCTGAAGCATCCGTATGAGTTATGTTCGCATACACTATCGTTACGTATGTTACTAACAGTTAATTGTATGCAATAGAGATCGGGATCGCTAACGACGTAAGCGTTAACATCTTTTTCGAAGAGCACAAAGGCATTCTTAAAGTTACCTTGATTAGCTTCGGTACCGCTGACGATAGCCCATTCGTAGTGGTTACTCATATCGTTTGAGTTGCTGGTGAAGTTGAAGGTAAGAGGACCAGAGGAGCGGAAGTTTTTCGACTGACTGATAGCGTCTTTTAGCTCTTGTGTGAAGATCAATAGAGTATCAGTACCTTCATCACCTTCATGTTCTTTTTCAGCAACAGTTCTTATATTTGGATATGCCACTACAGCTTGTGTGTAGAACGTATCGGTGGTAATCTTTTGAGAGAGTGTATTAGATGTTATGTCTTCCACCTCAAAAGGAGTATTAACGTAAGGAATTGAATTTAGGTAGATGGAAGAGGAACCTGTGAATTCATTGGCGACCTCATCGACCATAGTTCCACCGTTGTCGTCAGACAAAAATGTGTTATATTTAACTTGTATATTTCGTCTCACTTTTTGTTCTTTTCCATACTCATTTCTGTAGGTCATCACAGGCGAAATATTGAGTTGTAAGTCCGAACAAATGACCGTATCCTTGTCCCACGATACCGATTCAATCGGAAGGTATTCCGTAACCCATGTAAAAGCATGGCAAGGTTGGTCAATATCGCACGAAGTATCACCGTAAACAATTAAATAACCTGTATTCGCTTTTATTTTTTTTATTGTAACAGTCAGACTATCAGAAGATTCTGATATGTTGCTATTAGAAATGGCAGTTGAGTCGATTTTTATGTCATCTTCTGTTTCGGAGAAGCTAATTTCGTAGCATTTGCAGTTGAAAATGGACGGTGTTTTAGAAGAAAAAACGATGGCGGCATCTTTCGAATCTGTTAGTAAGAGGCACTCACCTTTTGAGTTGTACGCGAACCCATTTTCATTTTTTGAAAAGGAAAAACTTTGAGCCATAGTCGAGATGGACAAAGCGATAAAAGAACTGAATAACAGTAAGTGTTTAAACATTTGTTTTGTACAATTTCGGGGGGTATCTCTCCCCCATGGTTTATCCGAATTAGCATTGGATTTTCATGAAAAAAAACAGAAAACCAATATCTGCAAAGATATAAAGAAAACGTGATAAAAACAATTCTATTTTGTGGGACAAAAAATAAAAACTAATTTTATATCTTTGCAATAATATTCGCCCTAAAGTGGGCGTAAGAATGTGATAAATGAAGATAACTAAAAAATCTCGGCATAAATAATGAAGAAATTTTGGTGTAGTATTGTTTTATTTTCCGCCATACTAATTCAAGCATGGTCAAACAATGATTTGAATTACCCTAAAAAAGAGGTAAATGGAAAGACTTATTATGAGTACACAGTACAGAAAAGTGAAGGTTTTTATTCCATCTGCAAAAAGTTTGGTGTAACAGAGGATGAGATAAAGAAGGTTAATCCTGGGACCGAGAAGGGATTAGCTTATGATATGGTTCTCTTGATACCATACAAGGAGGCTGCATATTATGTGCACAAGGTAAATAGAAAAGAGACTTTATATTCCATTTCAAAGCAGTATCAGATTTCGATAGAGGATATTTACGAGGCCAATCCTGAAGTGAAGGAGAAAGGTTTGAAAGCTGGAATGGAATTGAAGATACCAGAGAAGAAGAAGAATTCCGTACAGACATTGACGGTGAATGATTCCGTCCCTAAATTAAAGAAGGAGAATCAGCCAAGTTTCTCTGTTCATAATGTAGAGAAGGGTGAGACATTGTATAGTATAAGTCGCTTGTATGGTATTTCGGTTGATGAGATTATTCGATTGAATCCGGATGTGAAGGATGGTGTGAAGATTGGAAAGAAGCTGATCATTCCGCCAGTTCATTCAAATACAGCCATAAACCCTAATTCAACAGAGGGTAGAAACTTGAAATTTGTGACGCATAAGGTAGAAAAAAAGGAGACTCTCTACTCTATTTCCAAGCAATATGGCGTGACGCATGATGAGATTGTGCGATTGAATCCTATTTTGAATGAAGGATTGAAGGCGGGAATGATTTTGATTATTCCGCCATCATTCAACAAACCAGTGGAAGCTGATACCGTTTGTGTGGATACTACCAAAGCGTTGACAGCATTGGATTCCATTGTTGATGTTGAGAAATTGTTTGTTCGTTCCAAGACACCTAAAAAAGAGATAAATGTTGCTATAGCGTTGCCATTCCAGTTAGCGAAAGCTGCTGAAAAAACGAAGATTGATGGTAATACGAAGAAGTTCTTGGAGTTTTACCAGGGATTCCTTATAGCTGTGGATAGTTTGCGTAAAACGGGACTTTCCTACAACATATACACGTATGATTCAGGAAAGAATGAAGCAGAAATCAAGAAGGTGTTGGAAAAAGAGGAGTTGAAGACGATGGATTTGTTGATAGGTCCTGCCTATACCTCTCAAATTAAGCCGATGGCTGATTATGCTTTGGCAAACAATGTGAAACTGATTATTCCGTTCTCATCTAAGTCGGATGAGACGTTGGTTAATCCTAACATATTCCAAATCAATCCACCTGTAGACAAGGTGAATTATCAGATGGCAGAGTTGTTTATAAAGCAGTTTAAGGATAAAAACATTGTGATTTGGCGCTTTAAGAATGCGTCGGATGATGACAAGCAGTTGTTTGCTGACACATTATCAGCTTTATTGACAGCTAAGGGCATTGCATTTAAGACTGTAGTGTTTGACAACATTGCAACGATACGTGCAGCTTTGGTGAATGATAAGGAAAATGTAGTGGTTCCGATGACAACAAGTCAGGTTGCTTTAAGTCAGGCATTACCAATGGTGAATATGTTACAAACAGACAAGCGCAAAGTTATCTTGTTTGGATTTACAGAATGGCAAAACTATCAGAGTATCAGCAAGGATTTGTATGTTTTGCCAACCTACTTCGTCTCACCATTCCATGTGGATTTCTCAAATCCTGAGGTGCGCCGTTATTTGGCTAAGTTCCGTCATTTCTACAATGCAGAGCCATTTAATTCCAATCCTCAATATGGTATGATTGGTTATGATGTGGCAACCTATTTCTCAACAGCCATTTCTACGAAAGGACATGACTTTGAGTTTACTGCAGGACCTGTACAAGCCAATACAATACAATCTAAGTTCTCTTTCACTCGTATGGGTGAAAAGAGTGGCTTCTACTCCACTGGTTTATATCTCATCAATCATGATGATAAGATTGGACAGACGGCTGTGGATGGTTTGACCATGAAGGTGTGTCCTATCTGCAATGAGAACATTAAGAAGTACGAAGCTCAACAAAAGAAGAAGAAGTGATGTCTTTCCGAAAAATATTTACGCTTTTGCTGGTATGTATATTGGTGCAACCGATATACTCACAAAAGTTAAGGCGAGATCATGAACGTGAATTATCCGTGGGTGCAACGGGTGGTTTAGGCCTGTCTCGGGTTAGTTTCCTGCACAATAATGTCTATCGTGCAAATGAGTTGGGAAATCAAGGTTTTTGTATGGGCTATCGTTTCGGCGGTGTTGTTCGCTTTATCTCCCAGAATCATTTTGGAGTGCAAATAGAGGCCAATTACGTTCGTTCTGGATGGTCAGAAATCTTTCATGAAGATGTGGGCGTGGCGATGGTGAATGGATATAACATGCAGGATGTCACCCTATCGCGTCGTAATCATTACATAGAGATACCAATGCTCTCACATATCTATTTTGGAAGTCGAAACGTTCGTTTTTATGTGGAATTAGGACCTGAGATTAGCATGTTGGTTCGATATGGGGAACTGAAAACGAATCTTTCTGAAAATGATGAAAGATGGGCTGCTTTTCCCAATGATGATCCTCGTTTGAAAGATCAATATAACAAAGTGGATTTTGGATTGACGGGAGGTTTGGGACTGGATATCAAGACAGGACCTTTTCATACGATTATTGGCGGACGTTATACGTATGGATTTGCTGATTTATACAATCATTCAAAGGCGGATGTCTTCCAACGTTCAAATAATCAATTGATGAACGTGACCGCCACTTTTTTAATTCCAGTTCTTAAATATACGGAAAGGAAAAGATAAAATATGAGTTTTACGAAGATTATATTAAAACCTCAGAAGGAGGAATCGTTGTTACGTTTTCATCCATGGGTGTTTTCTGGTGCTATTCAAAAGATTTTGGGTACTCCACAGGAAGGTGATTGCGTGGAGGTCTATACATGCAAGAATGAGTTTTGTGCCATGGGACATTATCAGATTGGTTCCATTGCCGTGCGTGTCTTCTCTTTTGAGCAGATCACTCCTACCTACGAGTTTTGGCGTGATCGCATAGCAGAGGCCTATCAGGTTCGTCTCGCCTTAGGATTGGCGGGAAATGAGCGTAATAATACATATCGTTTAGTTCATGGTGAGGGAGACTCTCTTCCTGGTTTGATTATCGATATTTATGGAGAGACGGCTGTGTTACAGGCTCATTCTGTTGGTATGCACTATTTGCGTGAAGAGTTGGCCAAGGCAGTGGTTGAGGTGATGGATGGCGTGGTGAAAAATGTATTTTACAAATCGGAGTCTACCCTTCCCTTTAAAGCCAATGTTAATGCGCAGGATGGCTATCTGATTGGCGAGTGCGATAATCAATGCATTGCTAAGGAGAACGGACTCCTCTTTCATGTTGATTGGCTGAGAGGACAGAAAACAGGATTCTTTGTGGATCAACGTGAGAATCGTTCTTTATTGGAACGTTATGCGAAAGGTCGTTCTGTTCTGAATATGTTTTGTTATACGGGTGGTTTTTCATTCTATGCTATGCGTGGAGGTGCAAAACTGGTTCACTCGGTTGACAGCTCAGCCAAGGCTATCGAACTGACCAATCAAAATGTGGAATTGAACTTCCCTAACGACCCTCGTCATCAAGCCTTCGCAACGGATGCTTTTAAGTTCTTGGATGACGTAAAAAACGACGAATATGATTTAATAATTCTTGATCCTCCGGCATTCGCAAAGCATAGAGACGTGCTTCGTAATGCTTTGCAAGGATATAAGAAGTTGAATGTCAAAGCTTTCGAGAAAATCAAACATGGTGGTATCCTCTTTACCTTCTCTTGTTCGCAAGCAGTGAACAAAGAGCAGTTCCGATTGGCAGTTTTCAGTGCTGCAGCGATGAGCGGACGTAATGTACGCATCCTACATCAGCTGACACAGCCTGCCGACCACCCTATTAACATCTATCATCCAGAGGGTGAATATTTGAAAGGTTTAGTTTTATATGTAGAATAAAAAGGTGTGTTTTTTAATTCACCATTTAAACAATTGTTAGTATGAATTATGGGTTGTATAGAACCCAACCAAAAATTTGAGAGTTATGTATACTGCGTTATTTTGGATTATCATAGCTATACTTGTTTGTGATTTCGTACTGGAGACAGTGTTGGATTATTTGAATGGCAAGCAAGTAAGTGACAAATTGCCTGATGAGGTGAGTGATATATATGATGCGGAGAAATATAAGAAGCAACAGGCATATTTCAAAGCCAATCAGAAGTTTGGCACTGTCGTTGACATCTTTTCGTTCGTTGTGATGATGCTGATGTTTTTCCTCTTTGGATTTGCCTTTGTTGACAATCTTGTTAGAGGAATGGTGACTCATTCGTTGGTCATATCATTATTGTTCTTTGCTATTTTATATTTTGCCAATGAGTTGATATCTATACCATTTGGTCTCTATAAAACCTTTAAAATAGAGGAACAATTTGGTTTCAATAAAATGACACCAGGATTATTTGCAATGGACACTGTGAAAGGATGGTTGATGTCCATCGTTTTAGGTGGTATTATTATTTCATTGATCATGTTGTTCTATGAGAAAGTAGGAACGAATTTTTGGTTGATTGCGTGGGGATTGATGGCTCTTGTCAATGTATTCGTATTGATGTTCTATTCTAATTTGATTGTTCCGCTGTTCAACAAGCAGACTCCATTGGAAGATGGTGAATTGCGTACTGAAATAGAGAAGTTTTGTCTGAAAGTGGGATATCAGTTGGATAATCTTTATGTGATAGATGGTTCGAAGCGCACTACGAAGGCAAATGCCTATTTTACGGGTTTGGGTGCTAAGAAACGCATCGTGTTGTATGACACGTTGATGGACACACTGACCACGGAAGAGATTGTGGCAGTATTGGCGCATGAGATTGGGCATTATAAGCACAAGCATACGCGTGTTATGCTTATCCTTTCGTTGTTGAATATTGGTTTGATGCTTTATTTATTATCGTTGGCATTAGGTTCTCCAGAAGAGGGAAATATCTATATCGCACAGGCGTTGGGTAGCAATATTCCATCCTTCCATTTTGGTGTGATTGTTTTTGGTGTCTTATATACACCTATCTCCTTCTTATTGAACATCGGTATTAATGTTATCTCTCGTAAAAATGAGTATCAGGCAGATACTTTTGCAAAGGAGAATGGTTTAGGGGATGCTTTGGGAGAGGCGTTGAAGAAGCTTTCTGTTTCTTCACTTTCCAACCTTAACCCTCACCCAGCCTATGTGTTCTTCCACTATTCACATCCAACGTTGTTGCAACGTCTGAATAATTTGAAGAAATAGTTTATTATCGACCTATATTTAAGAAATCAGTCCACACGGACTGATTTTTTTTACATCGAAAAGTAAAAAATAGAGAGTATACAAAAGACAAGGGACACTACAAATATCTTTATAATCAATTTTAAGGTCTTGCTTTGCTCTTCTTTTTTGAAGTGCATTAATAAAAGAATGGTTACTCCTCCGATTATTAGAAGTATTTAAAAAAAAACGACGATAATAAAATCATATATTACAGCCAATCCTCCATCACTTCCCAAGAAAGAGTGACGGAATGGTTGTATAAAAAAAAGGAGAATGGAAAAATCGTTTTTTAATATGTGTGTTATTAAGAGCGCAGCATTAATGGATGCCCCTATCATAGGTATTGATGCCAGTAAAAATAACAAACTTCCCAATCGATCTTTTGTTATGAACGTCATATATTCAGTTATTTAGAAATGATGAATTTATTAAATATTGAACCCCGAAAGTTTTTCAGCTTTCGGGGCTCATTCATTTTATACACCTATCTTTTTCAGATAAGTTGTTTATAGATTAGCTTCTATTTTATCGATAATTTCATTTTTAGGAACTGCTCCCACTGTTTTGTCCACCACTTCTCCGTTTTTAACGAAAAGGATGGTTGGAATGTTACGGATAGAGAATTTCTCTGCAATGTCTGGATTATCGTCTACGTCTACCTTACCAATAACAGCCTTGCCTTCATATTCGTTAGCCAAGTCATCAATTGTAGGTGATAACATACGACAAGGACCGCACCATTGAGCCCAGAAGTCGATTAGAATCAGTTTGTCTGTTGCAGCAATCTCTTCGTAGTTTGCATCTGTAATTTTAACTGCCATAATTTTTATTATTTTAATAATTTAGCTTGAAATTTTATTTAACTCATATTTCACCTCCATACCATCTAAGGAAGTGAGCAATTCTCTTGTGACGTTCAGTCGTGCGGAGCGGGATTTCAGTAAGAGGTTGATGCCTGTCATCTCTTCTCTTACAGAGAAATAGAGCGTTGCGCTCGGCTGGTTGTCTGTTACTATGTTATCAGCAATTGTGGTGCTGATATCGTTTACAAAGGTAGTAGTAAAATTTTCTTCATTAGCATATATGACCAAATTTTTTACAGCATCTTTTACAGCATCGGTCATCCATTGTATTTTATTGAAGATAATACGACGGTCTTTGTCATACGATTTTCGTTTTCCATACTTGCCTGAGATGAACAGCGTGTAGCCAGGTTGCAGATAATTACCAAAATTAGCTATGTCGTCGTTGAAGAAGGAGAATTCATGTACTCCCGAATAATCTTGGAGTGCTACGATTTTAAAATCGGCTCCATTCTTAGTTTTTAAGTTCTTGACATTCATTACCATACCTCCGAAATAGACATCGGAGTCCTCCATCTTCTTTTCTTTTTCAGGGTCGATGAATTGAGGTCCGCTCCAATCTGTGGAAAGGTCTGCCATTTGCACGTTGCATACATGTTTCAGAACGACGTAGTAATCATCCAATGGATGGGCGGATAAGAAGATTCCGACAAGTTCTCTCTCTCTGTTCAGCAAATCTATGCGAGGAAGTGATTCCACCTTAGGAATCTTTGGTTTAGCTATGTTGGCAGCCTCTTCATCTTCACCGAACAGACTAAGTTGCAGTTGTGACTTACCACTTTCTGATTGAACTTTCACACCATAGGTATGAAGGCTGTCGATGAAGCCTGGAATCAAGAAATGTTCTCTTTTCACATCAGAGAAGCAGTCGAATGCACCTGCCATAGCAAGTGTTTCGATGGTTTTCTTTCCGCAGGATGTGAGGTTAACGCGTTCCATGAAATTATAGATATCTGTAAACTTACCATTCCTTTTTCGCTCGTTCAGAATGGATTCAACCGCACCTTCTCCCACTCCTTTGATACCTGCCAGTCCGAATCGGATGTTACCTTCCTTGTTGGCGGTAAAGTTCATATCACTCTCGTTCACATCAGGGATGAGCACTTCTATACCCATTCTCTTACATTCATCCATGAATTTGGTGATATCGGTAATGCTATCCTTGTTACGTGTCAGGTTGGCAGCCATATATTCTGCTGGATAGTGTGCTTTTAAGTATCCAGTTTGATAAGCCACCCAAGCATAACATGCGGCATGGGATTTGTTGAATGCGTAGGAGGCGAATTTTTCCCAGTCGGCCCAAATCTTCTCCAGTATTTTAGGGTCATGACCATTCTTTTTACCACCCTCCAAAAATTTAGGTTTCAGGATTTCCAGCATGGCGAATATCTTCTTACCCATGGCCTTACGTAAGGTATCAGCCTCACCTTTGGTGAAGTTGGCCAGCAATCGGCTGAGCAGCATCACCTGCTCTTGATAGACTGTCACACCATACGTGTCTTTAAGGTATTTCTCCATCACTGGAATATCATATTTAATCTCCTCCTTACCTTGTTTTCTGGCGATGAAGGTTGGAATATAATCCATTGGTCCCGGACGATACAAGGCGTTCATGGCAATCAAGTCTGATATCTGCGAAGGTTGCAGTTCTCGAAGGAATTTCTGCATGCCGGGCGACTCAAACTGGAACGTACCAATGGTGGCACCATCACTGTATAGCTTATAGGTGAGTTCGTCGTCAATAGGAATATGATCGATATCAATATCTTCTCCTGTGGTGATTTTAATATTTTTCAGAGCCTCTTTGATGAGAGATAATGTCTTCAATCCAAGAAAGTCCATTTTGATAAGACCTACAGACTCTACCACGTGTCCGTCGTATTGGGTTACTGCCACGTTTTGCCCCGTTTCTTTATCCATGATGGTACAGATGGGCGCAAAGTTTGTAAGGTCGTCGGCACCGATGATAACACCACAAGCATGGATACCGATTTGTCGGTTGGTATCTTCCAGCTGTTGAGCGTAACGGAGCATGGAGGAGATGTTTTCGTCGGATCCTTCCAATAATTTTTTCAGTTCAGGGATGTATTTGTAGCAGTTTTTCAAGTTTACCTTAGGCATTTTCTTAGGTAATTCTCCGTCCACTGCTTTTACTTGGTCTTCTTCGAAACCACGGTCGGGTATGAAGCTTTTGATTCTGTTCACTTCTGACAATGGAACATTTTGAACGCGTCCCACGTCGGCGATACTCGATTTGGTGGCCATGGTACCATAGGTGATGATATGAGCCACTTTTTCGGCTCCATATTTTTGGGTTACCCAATCGAGCACTTTACCACGACCATCATCATCGAAGTCCACATCAATATCGGGTAATGAGATACGGTCTGGATTAAGGAAACGCTCGAACAGCAAATCATATTTTAGTGGGTCAAGATCCGTGATTCTTAAGCAATAAGCCACAACGGAACCAGCGGCAGAACCACGTCCAGGACCTACGGAAACGTCCAGTTCCTCGCGAGCGCCACGGATGTAATCTTGCACGATGAGGAAGTAGCCAGGGAATCCCATGGTCTTCATAATGTGGAGTTCGAATATGATACGCTCCCTTTGTTCATCGGTTAGGTTTTCTCCATAACGTTTTTTTGCGCCTTCCCATGTCAATTTGTTGAGGTAGTCAGCCTCCAATTTGATACGGTATAGTTTGTTGTAACCACCCAGTTTCTTTATCTTTTTCTCGGCATCTTCCTGACTGAGTACCACGTTACCCTTTTCGTCGCGAGTAAACTCGTTGAACAGATCCTCTTCGGTGAATTTCTTTCGGTATTCCTCTTCCGTTCCAAACGATTCAGGAATAGGAAATTTAGGCATGATAGGGTCTGAGTTGATGCTGTAGGTTTCCACCTTGCTTGCCACTTCTAGGGTGTTGGACAAGGCTTCAGGTATGTCGCTGAAGATAGCTTCCATTTCTTCGGGTGTTTTCAGCCATTCCTGTTTAGTGTAGGCCATACCGCGGTTGGGGTCGCTCATCAGTTTACCCGTACTCAAGCACACGAGACGTTCGTGGGCGTCGCCATGTTCCTCTTCCACAAAGTGGACATCGTTGGTGGCGATTACTTTGATATTATGTTTTTTAGCAAATTCGAGTAAGACTGCATTTACTTTTTGTTGCTTTTCGAATGTATCTCTTGGCGCATTCGGTTTGTCAGTCTTATGGCGTTGTAATTCGAGATAGTAATCATCTCCGAAAAGGTTTTTGAACCATAGGATGGATTGTTCAGCCTTGTCCGGTTCATCTGCGAGGATGTATTGAGGTACCTCACCACCCAAGCAAGCGGAGCAGCAGATGATACCTTCGTGCCATTTTTCAAGTACGTTATGGTCGATACGAGGACGATCGTAGAAACCATCCGTATAGGCGATGGAGGCTAGTTTGCAGAGACTATGGTAACCGACTTCATTCTTAGCTAACAGAATAAGGTGCCAACCGCTTCTATCCACGATACGTTCCTTCCCTGTTTCTTTTGATATCTCTTTTAATGTTTTATCTTTATCGTAGAGGGTACGACGAGCGCAGTAAGCTTCAGTTCCCACGATAGGTTTAAAAGGAATGAAGGAAGCTGCTTTCTCTTTTAGGTCTTCTAATTTCTTTCGTAGTTCCTCTTTTTTCGCTTCGTCAGGTTCTTTTTCAAGTTCTTCTTCACACTCTTTCACCTTTTTCTTTGGGGCACCGTTCACCTTTCCTACATAGTCGAGAAAGTCTTTGATACCAAACATATTACCATGATCTGTGAGGGCCATAGAATGCATGCCATTTTTCATGCATTTGTCCACAAGATCAGGTACTTTCGACATACCATCTTGAATGGAATAATGAGAGTGGACGTGTAAATGTACAAATTCAGCCATTTCGAATTTATAATACCTTTTTTTTGTTTGGATGAGTTCCAAAAGAACACACCATTATTATTCTAATTTTACGGATTGCGAAGTTACTAAAATTAAATTTTACAAATCGACAAAAAAACGCTGTTTGGATTTTGCATTTAAAAAAATATCTTGTAAATTTGCAACGCTTTTGAAAAGCAAGTTTTATGCTTCTTTAGCTCAGTCGGTTAGAGCATCTGACTGTTAATCAGGGGGTCCTTGGTTCAAGTCCAAGAAGGAGCGCAAGGGGATGAGTCAAAATGACGCATCCCCTTTTTGTTTTTTAAGGTTTTATGAATTTATAGAACCTACATAAAAAAGAAAAACCCCCGAATGAATTAACATCCGAGGATTTTTTCTACTACCTAAATTTGTTGTTTTATATAGCTCGTTTCATTTGTATTTTTCATTAACTTCCTTGATTGCTTGGTCAAGGTTTCTAGGTTTTTCACATCTCTTGTAACTCTGAGTTCCTTCTGTCCATTCAATAGTTACAACATCGTCATCGATTTGGCAACCGTAATCAACAGTACCAAGATTGAAGATTGTCTTTACCTTTAGATAACCTGCTTTGTAAGTATAGCCATATCTTACAATGTACCATGTTCCATCCTTGTATTGATCGAAGGTGTAATAGTAACCATCTTCAGCGAAATGGATGTAACTGCCTTCTATGCTACTGTCTTTTTGATAAACGGCGTCGAGTTTCCATGTACCATATAGATCCTCTTCTTTTTTACATCCTGTTAGAGCTAAATTCAAAAGCAACACAACTAATGTTGACATTAAAAATAAACTGCGTTTCATGTTCTTTAATTTTTTTAGTTTAACATTTATTTTATTTTGATGGTACAAATATACAATGGTCTTAAAATATGTAAAAACTAAATGGTCAAATCTACTCTTTTTGTCGATTATTTCCCACAATTTTCCGATGAATACTTTTTTACATTCCTAATACTTTTTTCACATTATCAAGTTTGTTTTGTTAAATAAAGTTAATCATGAAAAAATATTTCGAAAATATGTTGTATAACATAATAATAGAACATATCTTTGCATCGTGTTTTTCATGGTATTAGATTTAAGGTTAGAGAGATTGGATGTCGAGATGACATCCTTCTTTGTTTTTATAGGTATGGGTTTGTATGATTGTTAACACGGCTCTTTCATTTAAACGAGTCAGAGGATGATTAGCTGTTCTTCATTTTCAGAATAGTAAATAGCAAATAGATGGTTCAGGTAACCATCCCAGCGCATTGCCCCGTAGGGATTTCCTCATTAATAGAAACGCATGCAAGTGACGGACAAGAGACCGCAAGAAGGAATGGTGATATCGATAGAAAACCCCTAGAGGGGTATTTGCTCATACAAACCATGCTCTTTGCTATTAAGAGAAAGCCCCTATGGGGCAAAGCATACATAGGAAGATAGCCGTTTCGAGTCTCCTGAATAGTAAAACGCAAATGATAAAATAGTAAATGTAATGTGTTAAATGAAACTTATTTTTATTATTGCTGTTCGTTAAAAGTTGAAAAGTGAAAAATCAGGTATAAGTTTGTTATAATAGAGATTTGTTTGATTTGAAAAGATTTGTATGATTTTTCGCGAAGCGACTCATATCATATATAAAGAATATTTTTAATGAATATAAGAACTGTGGGATAGCAATGAAAAGGTCGCTATGATATTTAAACTTTTCAATAAATTTACTATTTTTGTACATTCTGATGAGTTCTATAAATTCATCATTTCGACAAAAGTTAGTATGAATTGTGGGTCGTAAATAAAACCCATTATAATTTTATATTCATGTTTAGTAAGGTAAAAAATTGTAAGATAGGTCTTGCTTTAAGTGGAGGTGGTGCGAAGGGTATTGCACACTTGGGTGTATTGAAAGCATTAGAGGATAGAGATATACATATAGATATGATATCAGGTGTGAGTGCGGGCGGTTTGATAGGTGCTTTGTATGCTGATGGGCATACACCGGAGGATATCTGCAAGTTTATACAGAAGAGCAACTTGTTTAAGATGGTTTCGTTGACGATGCCGACCAAAGGAGGGTTGACGACCATGTCTGATTTTAAAAAATTTATTGGTAAGAAGTTGAGGGCGAAAACCTTTGAGGAGTTGAAAATACCTTTTTATGTTAATGCTACGGATTTGAATTCAGGTACTAACGTATATTTCCATTCTGGTGATTTGTTGGAGAAGTTGATCGCTTCTGCCTCTGTTCCACTCTTTTTCAAACCTACTATAATTGATGGAAAGATGTATGTGGATGGTGGGTTCTTCTGCAATATGCCAGCCTCTATATTGCGTTACAATGGTTGTGATTTGGTGATTGGTGTTCATGTCAATCCAATCAATCAACAGGATGAGTTTGATGGCTTCTGGAGTGTGGCAGAGCGTGTCTTCCACTTGGCAATCAATGGAAATACTATTGAGCAAAAGAAGTATTGTGATATAGTGATAGAGACTGAGGAGGCTCAAAAGTATGGTATGTTTGAGGCTGAAAAAGCTGATGAACTGTTTACTATCGGTTATGAGTCTGCTATTGCTGCTTTGGACCAATTTGATTGGGATGTCTATATGACTCAACGGAAGATTTCTACGCCTTATATTCCGGTATAATTTTTTAGCCTTCTGAATGTTTTTATGGCAACAACATCAATTAAATATCAGTGGGCATTAAATGAAGATGGAAAAGTAATCTTTATTGAAAATATTAGTGAAGATAATCGCCGACAAAATAACTTTTATTGTCCAAATTGTAATTGCCTCATGATTCCCGTTCTTGGGATGAAAAGACAGCATCACTTTAGGCATGATGGAAAAGATCATTGTTCTTATGAAAGTTATTTACATAATTTGTCAAAGAAACGGTTTAAGGAAGCTTTTGATGAGCGTGACGAATTTTTGATAGAAGTGAATTCTATAAACGCATGTGATCAATTTGATGTTTGCCTTTTGCGAAAGAATGGAATAATTGCATGTAGAAAAAGTCAAAAAAAGGTTTTGAATTTAAAGGAATTTTATGATTCGTGTGCTGTTGAAAAAGAATATAATGGATTCATTGCGGATGTAATGCTTTATGATTCAACAGGTATGTTTAAAGTTCCTACTTTTTTGGAAGTGAATGTTTCTCATCCATGTGATGAGAAAAAAATTCAATCTGATATTCCTATTATTGAATTTAAAATAAAAAATGAAGAAGACTTAAATCAATTATTAAGAGAAACTGTCATTAAGGAATATAATTCGATTTTTGAAGAGAGAAGGATGTTTGAGGATAGAGTTATCTTCTATAATCTCAATAATTTTGAAGATGAAAAACCATATGAAAATTTATATTCTGGAACGACATCCTTGAATCATCAAATAGATGTTAATGGTTATTTTGTTAAAGAAAACAAATATGAAATAGAGAAAGTTAAGGTAGTTTGCCATGATTTATTTACGGGGAAAAAAGAACTTCCTTCAAATGTTCAAGCGTTACTTGTCCTTACGAAAGGTCCCTCGCTTCCTCATTTGATAAAAGATATAGATAGATTATATGCAGAGAGATGTATGTTGGCGTTGAGTGGGAAATTAAAATTATGTTGTGAACATTGTAAATATGGGGAAAGAAAAGTACGAAATAATAGGTTTTATTCTTTTTATTCTGAAAGTGAATACCTTAATTGTAAAAAAAATAGAAAAATAAAATACCAGATAAAAAATATTGGGGGGCAAATAATTGTGAGAGAAGGTGAAATGAATCGTTTCTCTTATGACACTATAATGAATTATAAGTGTGATCAGTTTGAGTTGGATGAGGAAAAATTAAAAGAAATTATTGAATATTATGGATGTGTAGGATGGATTAGAAATATCTAAGCAGAATACTACACTGTCAGTATAAGGAAGATATAGGATTTAAAAAGCATTTTTTAACTCTGTATAGAGTCGTTGAATGGGCAATCCCATGATATTATAGAAACTACCGTTGATATGTTCGACAGCGATGTATCCAATCCATTCTTGTACGCCGTACGAACCTGCTTTGTCGAAAGGATGGTAATGATCCACATAAAAGGTGATCTCTTCGTCTGTCAGTGGTGCAAATTTCACATCTGAACGGGATACAAACGCGATCTCTTTTTCCTTGGTACGGACACAAACACCTGTATATACCTGGTGAGTTTCACCCGACAAGGCCTGTAACATTTGAATGGCGTCTGCCCTATCCTTTGGCTTGCCTAACACCTCCCCGTTGTGCCATACAATCGTGTCGGCTGTGATGACCATCGTATTCTCCTCCATCAACGAATCATAGGCATGAGCTTTCTGTTTCGCTAAAAATAATGGTATATCCCCCTCTTTTAAATCGGATGGATAGGATTCTTCTAATCCGGGAATCGTCTTCACCTGAAACGGAAGTGCTAATCCTGCTAAAAGTTCTCGACGACGTGGAGAATTGGAAGCTAATATAATGTTGTAATTTTCTAACATAACTGAAATTTTTTGCAAAGTTATGAAAACAGAATGGTATGTCGTCTCTTCTCTATGAAAATTATGCATATTTAATAGGCGATAAATAGTGTTCCTTTTCCAATATTTCATTAATTTTGCAAAGATAGATGATGGGCGATTTGCCCGTATTGTAATTTAATTTTATAGACAAATGAACACGGAAGTACAAGAAAAAAAAGAGAATCCTATTCTTAGTATCATTTTCAACATCGTTATACCTGTTTTGATACTGAACAAATTATCTAAGATTGTTGCCAATCATTTTCCTGATGTGAATCTCTCCCCTGTTTCTATTTTGTTGATAGCTCTTGCATTTCCGACAATATATTTCATTTACGATTATATCACTCGTCACAAAGCGAATTTTATCTCAATCATCGGTTTTGTCAGTATCTTATTGACGGGTGTGATTGGCGTTTTTGAATTTCCAAGTGAATGGATTGCCTATAAGGAGGCTTCCGTTCCTTTGATTATCGGATTGGCCATTCTTATTTCGCTCAAAACGCCTTATCCATTGGTTCGCAAATTGCTCTACAACAAAGAACTCATCGATGTTGATAAGGTGGATGCTATCTTGGATGAGAAGAATAGCAAGGAGCAGTTTGATAAGATTTTGGTCAATTCCACTTATATGTTAGCTGGTTCGTTTTTGGTTTCAACCATATTGAATTTCACTTTGGCTAAACTGTTGATTCATAGTCCTTCTGGTACAGAAGCGTTCAATCAAGAGTTGGCTAAAATGACAGCACTGAGTTACCCTGTCATTGCATTGCCATCCACATTGGTGATGATGTTGGCATTGTGGTATCTGATTCATCAGGCAAAGAAGATCACAGGACTGACGATGGAAGAGATGCTGGCTCCTCAGTTGCGCGATAAGATGGAAGAGAAAGAAAAAAATTAAGATACATAGATTGGTTCACGTTATGTGACCAACGAATAAAAGAAAAGGATATGCTATATTCAAGTTCAGACATTGCCCAGATTGTTGGAGGACAATTATCAGGTTGTAAAGATTTAAAAATCAGCCATGTACTGACTGATAGCCGACTCATCTCATTTCCAGAGGAGTCTTTGTTCATAGCCTTGGTGACAGAGAAGAATGACGGTCATCGATATATTGAGGATCTATATAAAAACAATGTAAAGTGCTTTTTGGTAAGTCGTCCATTGGATGAGTTTAAACATCTGAAGGATGCTACTTTCATTGTGGTGGAAAATACCTTGAATGCCTTGCAGAAATGGGCGAAACATCACCGTGAGAGTTTCCAAATGCCGATCATTGGTATCACGGGAAGTAATGGTAAGACCATCGTTAAAGAGTGGTTGTATCAATTATTAAACGAAGATTATAAGATTACTCGTTCTCCGAGAAGTTATAATTCGCAGATTGGTGTCCCTTTGTCCGTACTTCAGTTGGATAAGACCAGTACCTTGGGCATCTTTGAAGCTGGTATTTCGAAGGTGAACGAGATGGATCATTTGCATGATATCATTCAACCAACCATCGGTATATTCACTAATTTGGGTGAGGCTCATCAGGAGAACTTCTCCTCGGCAAAGGTGAAGGGTACAGAGAAGGCTAAGTTATTTCAGAATACAGATTTAATCATCTATAATAAAGACCATAAGTTGTTGGACATTTGTGTTCAGCAGACATGCAAACAATCCAAATTCCTCTCTTTTGGAGAGATGCAAGATGCAGATATTCACATTGTTGAGAAAAAAACAGAAGGGTTTAAGACCATCATCACGTATAACTATGCATCGAAGCAGTCTTCCTTCTCCATTCCATTTGTTGATTCAGCATCAATAGAGAATGCACTTCATTGCTTAGCCGTATTGCTCTATTTGAAAGTCTCTCGTGAAACCATTGCAGAGCGCATGATGAAATTGGAATCGGTGGCAATGCGTCTGGAGGTGAAGGATGGTGAGAATGATTGTTTGGTAGTCAATGATAGTTATAATTCCGATTATAATTCCTTATCTATTGCTTTAGATTTCTTATCGCAACAAGCTTCAAATAAGCAGATTAAGAAGACATTGTTTTTGTCTGATATCTTGCAAACAGGTATGGAGTCGCATGCACTCTATGAGATGGTGGCAAAGTTAGTGAAAGAGAAAGGCGTGGATCGTTTTATTGGTATTGGAACAGAGATTTCGGAGTATGCTGATCTGTTTCAGGTACCCGAGAAGCATTTCTTCCTATCGACTGAGCTCTTCTTACAAGCCTTTGATACAATCTTGTTTAATAAAGAGGGAATCTTATTGAAAGGTGCGAGAAGTTTCCATTTTGAGGAGATTTCCGATAAGTTGGCAAAGGTGGTGCATGAAACCACGTTGGAGGTGGATTTGGCTGCTTTGGTCAATAACTTCAACTATTTCCGTTCCTTCTTGAAACCAACCACTAAACTGATGAGCATGGTGAAAGCCAATGCTTATGGAAGTGGTGATGTAGAGGTGGCTAAGACCTTGCAGAATGCGGGATGTGACTATCTCGCAGTGGCTGTAGCGGATGAAGGGGCTATCCTACGTCGTGAAGGTATTCATTTGCCTATCGAAGTGATGAATCCAGAACCTAATAGTTTCCCTAAGATTTTTGAGTATCATCTGGAACCTGAGATATATAGCTTCTCATTGTTGGAGAAGATTATGAAGGAGGCTGAGAAGATGGGTGTCTCCGACTATCCTATCCATGTGAAGATTGATACGGGTATGCATCGATTGGGATTTGAATTGAAAGATTTGGATCGCTTGATTGAGATTTTGAAGGGACAAAATTATGTGAAAGTTCGTTCTGTTTTCTCTCATTTGGTTGGTTCGGATGATGCTAAGTTTGATGATTTCACTCGTCAGCAAATTGCCATTTTCACAGAGGCAAAAGATAAGATTACAGCTGCATTTTCGCATAAAATTATTGTTCATATACTCAATTCTGCTGGTATTGAACGATTCAGTGAGTATCAATTTGACATGGTACGCTTAGGAATCGGTCATTATGGCATGAGTGCAGTGCAACCTAATGTGTTAGAGGAAGTTTGCACATTAAAAACAAAGATTTTACAGTTGCGAATGGTATCAAAAAATGATACAATAGGCTATAGTCGCAAGGGAACACTGACCAGAGACTCGTTGATTGGTGCTATTCCGATTGGTTATGCAGATGGATTGAATCGAAAGTTAGGAAATCGTGCATGGAAGGTGTTGGTCAATGGTGTTTATGCACCGATTGTCGGAAACATCTGCATGGATGTTTGTATGATTGATTTGACCGATGTTCCTAATGTGAAAGAGGGCGATGAGGTGACTATTTTTGGAAAAGGAAATCCAATACAGAATATGGCCGATTTGTTAGGAACCATTTCGTATGAGATATTGTCAACTGTATCCAAACGTGTGAAGAGAGTCTATTTCCGTGAATAGTGAGCAATCAATCTCAAAAGAGATTAGCCGCTGCATGAATTAATCACAAGATTTCACGAAATGAATTAGAATTACATAAAACCGATATGATTAGTAGACCCTATAAAAATAAAGCTTTTGTTCCTTTCCTTTCATTAGGAGTGATTGTCTTGTTTTTGATAGTCATATCCATTGTAGACAGATTGTTTCCGTTTGAGAACAATGTTTACACCTCCCCTTTGGCTCTTTTGTTATGGGGTGTGTTGGCTATCAGTGCGGTTGTCTATATCATACAGCGTAAGTTATACAAGAGAGTCTCTATTTTTCTACTCCATTTAGCATTCCTGTTTATGCTTTTGGGAGCTTTCCTTACACATGTTAAGGGATTTGATGGATTCATGCATATCCGAGAGGGTGCGTATGAGAATCATTTGTTAACAGAAGAGGGTGTGGTGATGGGCAACACATTGCCTTTTGGGGTTCGTTTAGACTCTTTTTCGGTGATTACCTATCCTGGAACCAATACACCAGCTGATTATCAAAGTCGGATTACGTTATACTGTGAAGGAACCAGTCGGTGTGAGACGGTGGCGATGAATCAGATAGTCAAGTATGATGGCTATCGTATCTTTCAACAATCGTATGATCCAGATTTAAAAGGAACTGTATTTCGAGTTAGTTATGACAAGTGGGGAGTTCGCCTCACCTACCTATCCTATATCTTGCTGATGATCAGTATGATACTTATCTTATTGGATCCACAAAGTAAGTTTAGGCAAGCGATTAAGTCTCCATTATGGAAAACAATGGTTATCGTAGCTCTGATATCTCCTTTTACGATAGAGAAATCGTTTGCGGAGAGTCGCACTTTCACGGAGGTGGATGCGGAAGCCTTTGGTAATATCTTGGTGGAATATCAAGGACGTATCACGAGCATGGAGCATGTGGCGATTGATTTTACGAAGAAACTGACGGGTAAGGATCATTATGGAAACTATTCTGCCACGCAAGTCTTGGTGGGATGGCTGATGTCGCGAGAGGAATGGCAATACGAGCCAATGATTAAGTTAAAGGGCAAGGAGCAAAAGCAGCTATTGGGGGTCGACACGAGTCATGTACGTTTTGTTGATTTCTTCACTGCAGATAAGAGATACAAGTTGCGGACCATATACACCGATGTGATGAATGGAGCGCAGAAAGACCTCCGTAAGTCAGTCCTGACGTTGGATGAGAAGGTGGAGTTGATACTGATGTTGCAGTCGGGCAGTTTGATAAAGATTTTCCCTGTAAGGAAAGATGGGGTTGTTCGACTATATTCACCGGATGATTTCAAGAAGGGAGAGGCAGTGGAGTGTGATTCACTGCTGATTAATAATTTTCTGCCGTTATTGTATGATTCATACAGTCGTCAGGAGGATTGTTCGCAATGGATTAATCAGTTCATAAAATATCAGGAGCAGCAGTTGGGTGAGAGTGCACCAACGCAAAATGAGCGAAGGGCTGAGAAGCTCTATTTGCATGCCAATTGGTTGCCTATCGTTAGTTATATCACGTTGACAGTGGGATTATTAGCATTTATATTCCTATGCGTGCGCGGAGGCAATAAGAGGTTGAACAAACTATTATTTCTCTTTTTATCTGTTGTTTTTTTTAATTTGACATATCTATTCGTTTTGCGTTGGATTATCGCCGGACGATTACCTTTCTCGAATGGATATGAGACATTGCTCACCATTGCATGGATGGCGCAGTTGGTGGCACTGGCCTTCTCCAACAAATTGAAGGTGATATTGCCGTTTGGAATACTGATATCCGGTTTTGCTATGCTGACAGCCACATTGAGTGATAAAGATCCGCACATCACGCCTTTGATGCCAGTTTTAAACTCACCGCTATTGAGTATACATGTCTCTTTGATGATGATATCCTATACACTCTTATTTTTCGTTACTTTTTCCAGCCTTTCGGCATTGATAACTTATTGGATAAAAAAGGAGGAGAAGGTTATGGAGAGACATCAGACGTTGAATATCGTTCTGCTCTACCCTGCTATTTTCTGTTTGACGGCAGGCATCTTTACAGGAGCTGTATGGGCAAATGTATCATGGGGCAGTTACTGGTCGTGGGATCCTAAAGAAACCTGGGCGCTTATTTCGCTCTTAGTGTATAGTTTCTCATTCCACACGGAATCTATATCTTTCTTACGAAGACCAAAGTTCTTTCATATATACATGGTGATAGCATTTTTATTTATACTGATCACCTATTTCGGTGTGAATTATCTTTTTGGAGGTATGCACAGTTATGGTAATTAGGACGAATCATCATTTATGATGAGTAAATCTTTATGATATACCAATAAGTAACTATTCCATAGTAAAGAAAGTTGCTATAATTTTACCTTCCGATAGATAGTGTATAATGGTGAATTTACATGTTGAAAAAAAGAACTTGTAAAGATTTATAATTCGGTATTATGAATACAGAAGAACAAAAGAAGACGCTTGCAGAAATCCAAGAAGGACAAGAGTGTGTGATTGTGAAGGTGAATGGTCATGGTGGCTTTCGTCATCGTGTCATGGAGATGGGTTTTGTGAAAGGAGAACGCGTGACAGTGATAAAGAATGCTCCATTACAAGATCCGATTGAGTATAAGATTATGCAAAGTCACGTCTCACTTCGTCGCAGTGAGGCAAGTCATATTGAGGTGGTTGGCATAGAGGACTCTTCTATGGTGAATTCTCCTCATTTCAATGGTACCTTTTCAGAGGAAGAGGAACGTAAGATTACGGAAAAGATTAAGACCATCACAGTGGCATTGGTAGGTAATCCGAACTGTGGTAAGACCTCCTTTTTCAATCATGCCACGGGACTTCGTGAGCATGTGGGTAACTATAGTGGTGTGACGGTTTCTTCTAAGGTTGGTACATTCTATCGGAATGGTTATACCATCAACTTGGTAGATTTGCCAGGCACCTACTCTATCACAGAATATTCGCCAGAGGAGTTGTATGTACGTGAATACATCACGGAGCAACATCCGGATGTGATATTGAACATTGTGGACTCATCAAATTTGGAACGTAATTTATTCCTTACGACGCAGTTGATTGATATGAACGAGCGTATGGTGATGGCGTTGAACATGTATGATGAGTTGGATAAGAAAGGAATTAAACTGGATGTGGATCAGTTGGAGAAGATGTTAGGGTTCCCTTGTGCGCCTACTAATTCCAAGTCGGGAGAAGGCATTGACCATATCCTAGACCATATCATCAGTGTGTATGAAGAGAATGATGAAATCACCAAGCATATTCATATAAATTACGGAGCTAATCTGGAAGAGGCCATCAGTGCTATTAAACCATTGATATCGGAACATTCTGAGGTGGCTGTGGATTTCCCATTCCGGTATGTTGTCATCAAATTATTGGAGAATGACTCTGTGACAATCAAGCATTTGGAGAAATACATGGACAATATGGATGACATCCGTAATAAGGTTGATTTCTATCGCGCAAAGATTGAGAAGGAATATGGAGAGGATACTGTGAGTGTTATCATGAACGCCAAATATGGATTCATTCGTGGTGCTTTGATGGAGACGCTGGTGAAATCGGATGAGACGGAAAAGGAGGAACGAGCCTATTCAATGGATAAGGTTCTAACCAACAAGTGGTTAGGTTTCCCTATTCTGATACTTTTCTTGTTGATTATGTTTGAAGCCACCTTTAAATTAGGAGAATATCCACAAAAATGGATTGAGGCTGGAGTTATTTGGTTGGGTGAGATGATGCGTTCTCTTTTGGGAGATGGAATTCTGTCGGATTTGATTGTCGATGGAATTATCGCGGGAGTTGGTGGTGTCATCGTCTTTTTGCCGAACATTCTGATCTTGTTTTTCTTCATTTCACTATTGGAGGATACAGGATATATGGCACGAGCAGCGTTCATCATGGATAAGATTATGCACAAGATGGGCTTGCATGGAAAGTCGTTTATTCCGTTGCTGACAGGTTTCGGATGTGGTGTTCCAGCTATTATGGCCACTCGAACGTTGGAGAATCCCAAGGATCGAATCGTGACGATGATGGCGATTCCATTTATGTCCTGTTCAGCTCGTCTGCCCGTCTATTTGTTATTTGTGGCGGCATTCTTTGAAAAGCATCAGGCATTCATCTTATTAGGAATCTATTTGATAGGAGTTGGAGTTGCTGTTTTAACATCATTATTACTGAAAAAAACGAAGTTTAAGGATGATTCAGAACAGTTTGTGATGGAGTTGCCACCCTATCGTATTCCGTCAGCAAGAAATACGTTGATTCACATGTGGGAGAAGTCTGTTCAATACTTAAAGAAGATGGGTTCGGTGATATTAGTGGCATCCATCATCATTTGGGCATTGTGTTATTTCCCAACGCACAATACCGAGACGGATCAGATAGATGCACAAATAGCGCAAACGGAAGAGGATGTTACGTTGTCGGCAGAACAGAAGGAGGAGAAGATCGCGCAATTGAATTTGGATCGTGCTGTGGCGCATAGTGAGAACTCTTACATTGGTAAGTTAGGTAAGTTTATTGAACCAGTAGTGCGTCCGTTAGGATTCAATTGGAAGATGGGAATCAGTATATTGACGGGAGCTGCAGCGAAAGAGATTGTTGTATCATCTTTAGGTGTGCTATATCATGCGGATTTGAATGCAGATGAGGAATCGGAAGATTTGAAGTATGCTTTGCAAATGCATCGAAATGATACAGAATTGCCTATCACACCGTTGGTTGCATTTGGATTTATGGTCTTTGTTTTGCTCTATTTCCCATGTGTGGCAGCCATTACTGCGATAGCGAAGGAGGCAGGTTGGAAGTGGGCAGGATTTAATATTTTGTACACGTCAACGGTTGCTTGGATTGTATCATTCCTCATTTATCAGATTGGATCCCTTTTTTAAGGTAGGATTTGTCTCTACCTCCCCAAAAATAATTGATATGATATGATTAATTCGACAGTACAGACGATATTAGTGGCGATCATTTTGTTGGCCGCTATTGCTTGGAGTATCAAACGGATATTTTTTGATACTAAGGGTGGTTGTGACTGTGGATGTGTTGATGGGGAATGTTCCTGTGGAATAGAAAAAAATTGCAGTGGATGCCAGTTAAAGGCACAATGTACAAAAAAAAAATCAGATATTTGCAATAAGTGATAATTCATCGATACTAATAGATATGAGATTTACAGAAAAACAAAAATTAGAGGAGTTGTTAGCGATTAATCCTCAATTGATTTTGATGCTACCACGCTTCGATATGAAATTAGGTTTTGGTGAGAAAAGAGTGGATGAGGTGTGTAGACTCAGCAATGTGCCCATCTCCTTGTTTTTACTTCTGTGCAATGTCTACACATACGATGACTATGAGCCAAGTGAGGAAGATATAAAATCTATCAATGGTAAATGGCTTGTGAAGTATCTGATTGCATCGCATGATTTTTATTTGAATCATCGATTGAAACATATCGAGAAGCATGTAGAAAAGATTGCTAATAGTGCAGAAAAGGTGGGAAATGTGTTGATGAGTTTCTTTAAGAAATATGAAGACGAGGTGGCTAAACACTTTATGACAGAGGAGAGTTCTTTGTTTCCTCATCTTTTGAAGTTGGAAGAGGGCGAATCGTCTAAGTATAAACTGCAAGATATCTTGGAGATGCATGATAACATTGAAGATCAATTAAGTGATCTGACGAATATCATCATCAAGTATCTGCCACCTGAAATCATGCCGAATGAGCGTATTGGTGTATGGTTTGATATTATACAGTTATCAAAGGATCTTATCAAACATGCTGTTGTAGAGGAAAAAATATTGATACCCTATGTAAACTGGTTGGAAGGAGGCAAGAAATGAGTAAAACGAATATTGCCATATTAGAATCCTCCTCCATTATTGTTGAGGGGTTGCAAAAGATTATAGAAAACAGTCCGGAATTTAAGGTGACGAAGGTTTTCAGATCTTATTCGTTCACTCATGGTATCGCTTTGCCATCTGTTCAGATTCTGATTGTCAACCCTCGTTTATTTGGCGAGTTTAATCTTGCCAAACAGGTACAAGATTGGAAGAATGAAAATGAGTCTCTTCATATCTTTGCCATTGTATCCAGTTATTTGTCTGCAAAGAGTACAGCTCTTTTTGATGGTGTGATTGAGTTGGAGGAAGATCCATCCAGCATTCTTTCTAAGCTAAGAAATTATAGTGAGATAAAGAGTAATAGTTCGGCTGAGAGCTGTGATTTATCACAACGTGAAAAAGAGGTGTTGGTATTGGTGGCCAAAGGATTCACCAACAAGGAGATTGCGGATCAACTGAATATCTCCATCCACACTGCGATTGCGCATCGTAAGAATATTACTAGCAAAACAAATATTAAATCCATATCAGGACTTACCATATATGCCCTGTTGAATAATCTGATATCTCAAGACGAGATCAGATAAAGATGAATGTTTTGATCTATGAAGAGATCCTTTGAAGATTTTGCAGTTGCAGGGAAGCGCCAGGGTTTAGCTACGGTTCTCTTATCGTTGTTGGGCACTATTGTTGGAGCCTCAGCCACTATAGGAGTGGCAGATCGGGTCTTTCAAATTGGTTTTAGTGCTTTTTGGTGGCTGGGAGTTGGTGCTATTGGCTTGTTTCTTCAAGGTTGTTTCTTATCAGAAAGAATACGAGAATTGAATGCCAACACCCTACCCGATATTGCACATAAGACGGTTGGACGAAAGGCTTCGCTTATGCTGGCTTTGATCATTGTTCTTTCGTGGATAGGGATTGTGGCGGCACAGTTTGTCTCTATCGCTAAGATTCTAATGTTTTTGTTGGATGGTCGGTATGAGGTGATTGTGACCGTTATTGCGGGGATGGTTATATTATATACTTTTTTAGGCGGACAAATCTCTGTAGTGAAGACGGATGTGGTACAATCAGTCTTTATTGCTGTAGGTATTGTGATTACCTTTTTTTACCTGTATGTAGTGAGAGATGGTGATTGTCAGACGGTTTTTCAGCACGTAGAGTTACTCTCGTCCGATTTTACCATGTTTCATTGGGTATTATTGCTGTTTGTGACGGGTGGAACATTCTTCTTGGGACCCGATATTATTTCTCGTAATTTAATTTCGAAAGATGGTCGTACGGCGAAAAAGGCGGTTTGGATTGCCTCTGTGTGTTTACTTGTGTTTAGTGTGGTTATCACATTGATATCCATGTGGACCTATTACAATGAGTCGGTCCCCGAAGGCTTAAATCCGTTGGTTTATTTAATGAAGTCGGTGCTCCCCTTGCCTATTTCCATTTTGTTGTTTTTAGCGTTGGTATCCACGCTTATATCATCGGCAGATACCTGTTTGATCAATGCTGCCACGATTGTTGAGCATGACCTGTTTGGACAAAAGGATGTGAGGAGAATCCGAATCTTTGTGGTGGTTATTGGAATATTAGCCTTATTGATAGCCCTGCATAAGACAGACATTATCAATTTGTTATTAAGTGCCTATTCCATCTATTCACCGGGAATCGTATTCCCATTGACAGTCTCGTTACTGTTTTATAAGAAACGAAGGGTGAACGAGCCGTTGTGGTTTACTGCCGTATTGGTGGGTAGTGTGTTGGGCGGTCTCTATTCCTATTTAGACATAGGTTACGAATGGTTCCCGTTGTTGGGTATGTTTTGTTCGCTGGTAATCAGTTTAATTGCGGTTAGAAAAGTATAACACCCACTAAAAAAATTAGAGGAGCATGTACAAATGACATGCTCCTCTTTTGTATTGTCGATCGTACCAGAGTAATTATCTGAGCAGTACTTTTTCTTTACTTTTCAGAAGTTACCGCACGAATGCTACCTACTTTATAGCGATTTTGACCCGAAATAGAAGAACACTCTATTACACTACCTTGATGAAAGAGAACGTAGGATGCCTCACGATCATCAAAAGTTGTAAGAGATGAGGACCAATAATTTCCCCAACGTGGATACAAATTTGTCCAAACCTTCGATCCTATCTTATGACATGCAGGTAAAAAGATTTTGTTGCCATTTACTTTGCTTGTTCCTAAAAGACCTGCGACTCCTGTTCCATAGAAATTCTCAGTCCATTCCCATTTACATCCCTTTCCTAACTCTTCCCATTCTTCTTGGGTCGGCATGCGCCAGAAATCCCCCCAATTAACTGTTGCAATGTCATCGCTTGCTTCTAACACACTTTTCTCATCAACGGTGCCATATTCCTCTTTTCTACAATATTTGGTCATACTCTTATCATTTCCCTTGCACCACTTGTATATGTCCCATTGGGGTTCAAAAGTCTGAACCGTTACACCTGGTGACTCTTGATATTCGATATAATTTCCATTTTCTTCTCTAGAAGACAATTCTCCCCATGCGCAAAAATACCCAAATTCAGCAGGTCGGGTTGCACCCACATTATAGGTTGCCCATTGAACGCTCAAGCCAAGGTCGACATAAGTATAGCCTTCTATCTCACCACTAGATGTAATCGGATTTTCAAGTTCTTCATACATGGCATAAATCTTGAGGTTTTTCTTCACTGAGACAAACGAAGAGTCATCCCATCTTATAAATTTGAAACCTTCTAACAAAGGTGCATTGATTTTAAATGTCTTGCCTTCCTCTACCTGCTTGCTACTTATCAAGGTTCCATCAGGCATGAAAAACTCAACAGAATATTCTCTCTTTATTGCCTTTGAAACGATAGCACGAACACTATAGCCGTAGATGCGAAAACTGCCATTTGATTCCCAATCGTTGGCACTTCCATTTCTGTAATAATCACCCCTGCTATTGTAATAAAGTGAAGATGTCCAATAGCATCTTTTGCCTTCAGACATAAGTGAAGATTCATAACGATAGCCAGCATAAGGTAAAAAGATTTTGTTTCCATTCTTTTTACTTGTTCCTATATTTCCGGCTATCCCAGTACCGTTGAAATCCTCCGTATACTCCCAATCACATCCATCAATAAGAGTTTGCACCTCCTTAGGACTCGGTATTTTCCAATAAAAACCCCAGTTTACAGTAGCTGCATCATCCTCCGCATCAAGGATTGTCTTGTTATCTTTTTCACCATCGTAACTATCAGTATTGTATTTGGTCAATTTATATTTATTCGAATCGTACTTCTCCCATTTATATGTCTCTTCATTGTACACTTCCTTTGGCTCTGTCTCTCCCCAAGCAAAATAGTCTCCATAGTCGGCAACCTTAGTAGCTCCCACGTTATAGGTTGCCCACAGCGTACCATCAGGCAGACCTAGATCAACGTAGGAATGAGAACCCACCATGCCGCTGACCGTTATACCTTGCTCTTCTTGAGTATCTTCCATCTCTTCATAAAAAACTTGTTTTATATTTTCTACATTATGACGTAGAACAAATCCATTTTTCTGCCACACACACATCTCAAAGTTTGAAGAAGTGCTGTTTTTCTCATAATAGACTTTTTCTACGTTATCCACATCATAGCGCAATGTTGGTGCATCCGTTTGCTCTACACACATATTCGTTACAGCAAATGCTGAAACGGCCAACAATGATACAATCGTTGCTGACAATAAGATCTTTTTCATGTAAACTCTTATTTAATTTTAGTTGTTATTTACGAATAATTTTAAAATAATGATTTCCTATTGAAAGTACATATATACCTTTTCCTTCGGGAAAAGTGATGGTACCTGTACCTTCTGAATCGGTATTTGTTGTAGCTACCACTACCCCTTTGATATTCACCAACGAAAGTTTGGCATTTGCTGGGGCGTTTATTATGTTGATAGTTTTATCATCAAGGCTGATAATAGGAGTCTGATTGGATAATCCGTCTTTTACTTTTGTTTCGTCATCTTCCGTGAAATGATAATTCTTCACGCCCGAAATCGCATAGGTTGTTGTGGCATTGCCGTTCACTACGAGGTCGCCTTCACTATACGTGATAATTGGATTTTCCTTCAAAAGGAAACTGATTCTTTCCCCATTCTTCTGTTCCACTGTCATATATTGTGCAGTTGCATTGGCACACATAACTCCACAACAAAAAGCGAACAGAAAAAAATTTCTTTTAATCATAATTAATTTTAACTCTATATTAGGTTCTATAAATTTAAATTTTCAACGATCGCCTGAACCTATTAAACGATCGTTGAAAAGTAATTTTTATGGATAAGATTTATTGGTAAGATTTCATTCTATTTCATATTCTCCATCATCGATATCAACAGAATAAGAGGTGCATTCCAATTGATAGCTATTTCATTGGTGGAATAGCTGCACTCTTGGTCTAAGTAACAACGAGCAGGTGATAACGATGGGTAGTTTAGCTGACCGCAGTCTGATACTTGATTTGGGTTGGCTCCTCCGCAGAGGTAACCAGGTATTGGCTCAACAATTCCGTCGCTGGCGCATCGTCTGTCGTGTAGATGTTTAGGATATTTTGAACCGAAACAAGTAATGAAACAGTAGTCTGTTGGATTGGAACCTAACAAGTAATCAAAGTTACCCACCATAGCGTCGAGGTACTTCTTATCTTTGTACAATAGATAGGCTATGCCCATGATGTTTCCGTTGATAGCGATATCTCCATTACTACCCCACACAAATTTCTTCAGGGCCAATCGTCCTGGGGAGAATTTGAATTGGTTGTGGATGGTTTGCACCAAGCATTTGAACTTATTATCCAATTGTTTCTTATCAACGAAAGATGGTAGTTCGTCGCTGTGCATTCTCAGAGAAATTAATCCCAACGTATTTACTTTATTCCATGTTGGAGAATCGAATTTTTGGAAGAAATCGAGTTTCTGATAATATGATTTCTCACCAGTTGCCAAGAATAGTTCGGCAGCAGCCCAGAACTGTTCGTCGGTCACGTCGCTATCTCCATAAGTACCCGTACGCACATCCTTTGGATTGTTGTAGAGGATGTTAGGGTTTGCTTCAGCCCATTTGTAGGCTTTTAAAGCAGAAGCCAACGCTTTTTGAGCATACGGAGCGTCGATAGATTTGAAGATGCGGTATACCATTGCCATTGTTGCCGCATAGTCTAATGCAGCAGCTGTCGTTTTGGTCACAACATAACGGTCGGCTTTATCTTCCACAGGTTGAACGAATCCGGAGAAACGTAAGGTGGTAAGTTTGTGGTAGACGCCACCATCGTCGGGGTCTTGCATGGTAAAGAGCCAGTCAGTTTCCCATTTGATTTCATTATAAAGATCAGGGAATCCATTTCCACTTTCAGGAATATTGAGTTGGAGGTCTTTATAATATTCAGGGAACATTTCATACGAGAGCATCATCTGGTGCAGAGTGATGCCTGCATTAACAACGTATTTGTTGTAATCTCCTGCATCGTACCATCCTTTAGGGGATGAGATGACCGATTCCACATGACGTTTCTCGGTAGCGGCTGATTGATGTACGTATACGAAAGTGTCGGGATGACCCATAGCACGAGAATAGTCCTTTCCTCTGAACGCAGAGTACGGAGGCTCTATGGCAGTAGAAGAACGCCAATAATAAAATGCACGGATTACACCTTGAAGTAATTCGCGATAGGTGTTCGAAGAGGAGATTTTGAAAGGATAAGATTTCTCGTCATCCACTTGAAGGTAATAATCACCTTCTTTGTTGAATTCAGAAAAATCTATATTCTGAATGGTTTCTCTGGAGAGATCCCAGTATTTTCCTTCTTTTACTTCACCACTATAGACTACTGTATTCGTCTTTTTATCTTTAATCTCATAATTAGAGGCATTCATACCCACGATAGTTGCTATCTTAGGCATCGAAGCACCATATCCAATTTGGTTTACTCTCACAAACTTTTGAGCTGAAGCACATTCTGCTCCAGACAATAGTAAGAGGGCGAAAATATATTTACTTAATCCTTTTCTCATAATAACACAATAACATTTATACTTTTTACCCAATACGATTACAAATCAACATTAGTTTATCACTACAAAGCAGGTAATCATACCCATTACACACTGCTTTCTGCGAATTTCGTGAAGTTTCTCGATATTTGCAAGTTTTTATAAGATAAAAGCATGGAAAAATCGAAAAATATAAAGAACGTCCAACTTGAAACCTTCCTATAGAATGTTACATTACTGATTATCCTGTTCTTTATCATTATCATAGGAAGTGCTTTGCTTCAGTCTTTTTAGGTATTCCAATTCAGACTTTGCATAGGTGCGCATACCTTCCTCGTCACTTTCTAACATTTGTTTTAGCATTTTTTCAGCCTCGTCATATTTCTTTGATTCAATCAACACAAATGTGCGTCTGCGAATCAAGAACCCTCTATAATCGATAAATACACTAGGTATATCATCATCTTCATCAAAATCGGATAGTCTGTTTGTGATGTTAGACAACTGTTGGTCAATCACTTCAATGGCACGAAAATCCTTTGATTTAACAAGGCAGTTGATATATTCCATGCAACCATTCACATGACCGAAATTGTATGGTACATCCAAATAATAAAGAGCTTTGGAGTATATTTCCAACTCACCATAACAGAATCCCAATTTGTAATAAACATCCATGATATCGTTTATCTGCTTTTTCTTTAGCGAATCGACTATTGGATGAACGGCAGATAGTATGCGCTCATAATGTTTGATTGCTTGAAAGTAGCATTTATCAAAGAAATATTTATTACCCCAGTAGATATCCTCAGCTAATGACCAGGAAGAGAAGTTTACCAACACTTTTTGTTCATCTGATAGCTCTTCAAAATTACCAGCCTGAGCCTTATCCAGAGCGTCGTTGATCATGTATTTGACTTCCGCTTCGTTGTTGGATTGGGATTTGTCCAATACATAAATCATGTTTAGTGCCTTCTCTGCTTCCGTTTGAATCTCTTTGTTAACCAAGAGACTTGGATTATGAATTGAAAGTAAGAAATAGTCTGAAATTTTTGATTCTGATTGCCATGTCATCGAAGCGGAATAGTGGCTTCCATCGATGCAGGTGATGGAGAGCAGGTATTCATCCGCCTTAGCCTCTTCTTCATCCATAGTCTCCCTCAGTTTGCGTATGGCGGAAGCTATGTTGAACGTGTCATATTCATCGATAGAAACCGTCAGGATGGAATGATGGATATGCGTGAAGGATATTTTCCTTATACGTTCTTTTAGTAGCGGACTGTCCGATAAGGAGAATATATCATGGGGGGTCAGAACCATGTGATGAAACGGGGTGCGTAACACCGAGAAGTGTCTTTGTGCAATTTCTTGTTCCAATAACAGATATCGACCTCTTTTCTCACGATATAATTCATCGATGACATCAACATCCTCTTTCTTATCGAAGGATTGTTTGATGGATTCAATCTCATTATGAAAGGCTCTTCGGAATGAGAAGAAGCCGTTTAGCATATTGGTGAATCGTTCCTTGTTGATTTCGTTTTCGTCATCTAAAATGATGGTTGACTTCATGTGAACCGCTACAGTGTCGTTCGTCTCATCATACGTAAAAAAACAGATGGCCTGATGGTAATCCTTATTGAGAGAATTACACAGATGTTGGATGGCGTATCTGTATTTATACTTATCGGTATAGATATAGTTGAAACAGATGAAGGCGTCTTCATCTTTCAATGAACAAACAATGCTGAAATAGGCATCTTGAAAAGAGAATCCGTATGTAGTATCCTCTTCACGAGCCTCCCCTTCCGTATATTCTATATTTAGCTTTTTAAAAAGCCACAATGCAACGTCGCGAGATGATTTTTTCGAACGTACATTGTCGTACATTTGTTTTACTGTATCAAACATAAAAGCTCTAATCAAGTTTTAATACCTCTAAGAATGCTTTTTGTGGTACTTCGACCGTACCGATTTGTTTCATTCTCTTCTTTCCTTTCTTCTGTTTCTCAAGCAATTTACGTTTACGAGAGATATCACCACCGTAACATTTGGCGGTTACATCCTTACGAACTGCTTTTACGGTCTCTCTTGCGATAACTTTTGTTCCGATTGCTGCTTGTATAGCCACATCGAATTGCTGACGAGGGATTAAGTCTTTTAATTTCTCGCACATGCGTTTACCTAACGTGTAGGCATTATCGAAGTGTGTCAAGGTGGAGAGTGCATCTACCGCTTCTCCGTTCAGCAGAACGTCCAGTTTAACCAATTTAGACTCTCTCATTCCGTTTGGATGGTAGTCGAAAGAGGCATATCCTTTGGAAATACTTTTCAGTTTATCATAGAAGTCGAAGACAATCTCGCCCAAAGGCATGTCGTAGACAAGTTCGACGCGGTTGCCCGACACGTAATCTTGGCGTACCAGTTCACCTCTTTTACCCAAACAAAGGGTCATAATCGCACCAATGTAATCGGTTGATGTGATGACAGAGGCACGAATATAAGGTTCTTCTATCTTTTCAATCAGGGTTGGATCGGGCAAACCAGATGGGTTGTGCACTTCGATCATCTCCCCTTTTCTTGTATAGACATTGTAACGAACGTTAGGCACCGTCGTGATCACATCCATGTTGAACTCGCGGTCTAAGCGCTCTTGTATGATCTCCATGTGGAGCATACCCAAGAATCCACATCTGAAACCAAATCCCAAAGCCAAGGAAGACTCAGCTTGGAAGGTCAGTGAGGCATCGTTGAGTTGTAGTTTCTCTATTGAGGCACGAAGGTCTTCAAAATCCTCTGTGTCAATTGGATATACACCGGCAAATACCATAGGTTTTACTTCCTCAAAACCTTCGATAGCCTTATCGCATGGTCTATTCACATGCGTGATGGTATCACCAACCTTCACCTCTTTGGAGGTTTTGATACCCGATATGATGTAACCTACGTTTCCTGCGGAGAGTTTCTTTTGAGGGGACATATCCAAACGAAGGATACCGATTTCGTCTGCTAAATATTCTTTTTCTGTAGCGACGAACTTTACTAAATCGCCACTGTTGATGGTACCATTGACAATTTTAAAATAGGCAATGATTCCACGGAATGGGTTAAAGACAGAATCAAATATCAAGCATTGAAGAGGAGCATCAGGGTCTCCTACTGGCGGTTTGATTCGTTCGACGATAGCATCGAGGATGTCGTAGACACCTTCGCCTGTCTTTCCACTGGCACGGATGATCTCTTCCCTTTTACAACCTAAGAGATCCACGATTTGATCTTCCACCTCATCAGGCATAGCACCTGGTAGGTCGATTTTATTCATGACAGGAATGATTTCCAAGTCATGTTCCAATGCCATATATAAGTTAGAGATAGTTTGAGCTTGAATACCTTGCGAAGCGTCTACAATCAATAAAGCGCCTTCGCAGGCGGCGATGGAACGTGATACCTCATAAGAGAAATCCACGTGTCCCGGAGTGTCAATTAAGTTGAGTGTATATTTTTCCCCTTTGTAGAGATAGTCCATTTGTATGGCGTGACTCTTAATGGTGATACCTCGTTCTCGTTCAAGATCCATATCGTCCAAGACTTGAGCTTGTAAGTCTTTGCCAGTCACCGTTTTTGTGTACTCTAACAATCGATCAGCCAACGTACTTTTACCATGGTCTATATGGGCTATAATGCAAAAGTTTCGTATATTTTTCATCCAGTTTCAAAATTTTCTGCGAAGATACACAAAAAATAGATACGAAAAAAAGGGGGGATTGAAAATGAAGAAAAGTTTTTGTTTTCTTGGTTATGTGAGATTTGGATGATTTTCTAAACGGATGACAATCTTATTCCATTCATTCACAAAGAATTCCCATATCTATCTAACCATGCTTGTGCTTGATCGCAATCTGGACAATGAGATCGAAGCAGTGTATGAAAGCGAGTTGTATGGTACTGACTTGTTCAATTGTAATATATCTGAACTGATAATCAGCGGGGGTATTGGATGGCAAAGACAACTCATTAATAAAAAAACATCTTTAAGTTTCTTCACTTTCCAACCTAATGGAACGGCTTCTATTTTAGTTTGCTTCTCCATCATTCCTTATTTTGTAACCTATAAAACTCCTTCTGTTGTTCTATTTCTCGTCTTAGTTCCTCTTGGGTGGGCATATAAGTGAGATATTTGGCGGCATAAAGTTGGTCGTTCCCATTGAGGACGGAATAATGAGCGACATCCTCGTCGGTGTCAGCACAAAGCAACAAGCCGATAGTGGGGTTATGACCCTCGGGACGCACCAATTCATCATACATCTTGACATACATATCCATTTGTCCCACATCTTGATAGCACAACTTCTTCGTTTTCAAATCAATGAGAACAAAGCAACGCAGATGATAGTTGTAGAACACTAAATCGATATAGTAATCCTCTTTCTCGGTATGTATGTGCTTTTGACGATCAACAAATGCGAATCCTTTGCCCAATTCCATAAGGAATGGAATAAGATGATCTATAATGCTCTGTTCCAAACTGCTTTCCGTATAATCCGTATTGTTCTTGAAACCCAGAAACTCAGCTACGACAGGATTCTTCAAGTATTCCAGTTTGTCTTGCAAAGGCTTAGTCAACTTCTGCATTTCGTCATGCACTACTGCCTTATCATGCGACTGAAGGAGACGATAATAGTATTGTGACGAGATATTACGCTGCAAGGTGCGAGTGCTCCACATTTCGTTGGCAGCCTCGTTCTCGTACCAGGCGCGAGCCTCGGCGTTGGATTCCTGCAGGATGATGCGGTAGTGAGTCCAAGACAACCGAATAGTTGATTGTGAACGCAGCGCGTTCATAATGTTGGAAACTGGTTCTTCGTCAGATTTTCCACTCACTGCGTGGAAAATCTTCTCGGTATCATTTTCCAAAGAAATTCCACTCACTGCGTGGAAAAAGTCGGGCCAATATTGGTAAAAGCTCACATAATTGTAAAGATTAGTTTTGGTAAAACCTTCTCCATAGCGGTTGGTAAGAAATGCAGCCAAAGCTTTCACCACCTGCTCACCATACTCCGCCCGTTTGTCATTGAGCACTTCGTGCTGAATACGCATCCCGAGCAACCAGTTGCGCTTGATGAGTATTTCGTTCACTGCGCGGTAGGCCACCAACTGTGCCTGCTCAATTATGGCACAGGCATCCTGAAACAGTCCTTGGCTTGAAACGAGCATTTCCTCATTTTTTTCACTATGTTTCTCCATTTCCATCATTGTTCATTGTCAATTGTTTTCAGCAACTCCTCTAAATCCTTCTCCACTGTTGTCTCTGTTTGCATCGCTGCTTTGAAATCAGCAATGGCTTGTTTCAAATCAATCTGCTCTTCCGGTTCAAACGTATCAACATAGCGAGAATAGTATCTGAATACTGTGCAAAATTATTCGTATGTTATTATTAAAGATATGAACAACTGCATCACAAAATTCATAAAAATTCTTGAGCTTTACAAGTAGTTTGTTAGAAATCAAGTAGAAAAAAACAGAAAATGAAAATGTTAAGTTGAGTTATAAAAAATAGGGACAGTGAATACACTGTCCCTACAAAATATATTAGCATGAATCAATATCTAAACGCTATCGATCCAGAGAATGATATACTTCTGAATCCAGGAACATCAGGTCTGCCACTAATGTTGATGCAACCTATTTCTGCGTTCAACTTAATCATGGCGTGACGAAGGAAGATGACACGAATGCCTAAATCCATACCGAAATCAAAACGATTCAACAGATTGTGCTCTGGGTCTTCGTTCTTGAATGGATTGAATTCCAATGTACGTGTTCCGTATAATTGCAAATAATTGTCAGATGATTCGGTATAACTTCCTGCTATTCCGACAGAGAAAAATGGTCCTCCAGCGAATTGAATACCATTCTTTTTACCAATTGGTAGATTGTAAGAGAAGTCGATAGGAACAACAATATGCAAAGAGTTCATATCGATTGTCTGTGTTGTCATATCCACTATCATCTCTTGAATGTATCCTCTGTTTTCACATAGAATGGATGGCAGAAAGGAGACACTTGAGTAATGGATAGGTATGTCAGCTCCAATACCTCCACGATAGCCTAGCTTATAATCAACATGACTTGTTATAACTCTGTTGTATGATGCTCCGGCCTCTACCCAATAGTGATTTCCATCAAACACGGTGAAGGGTGTAAATGGACTCAACTGTGCATTGGCTGATAATGCCAAAAATGAGATTATCAATGAAATAAATATCTTTTTCATGTTTTTCTTTTTTTTCAATATACAATATCTGTCACCTGAATGAGTGGCAAATTTAACTTTTTTTTATAAAAATCGGGCTATTCGCACTAATTTTTGTTTGTACGATGATTTTATAAACTCACCAATAAAAAGTTGCGCCCCATTATTCTGCTAATTCACCAATAAGGGTGGCTGAGGTGGAAGACAATATTTTCACCTTCACAAAATCACCTACTTTATGTCCCCCTTTTGGAAAGACAACCATCTTGTTTTGTGGTGTACGTCCGCATAATTGCTCTCGTGAACGTTTGGATGGTCCTTCCACCAACACTTCGAACACCTTGTTCACATCTCTTTCATTGGAGATCATTGACATCTCATTTTGAAGTGCAATCATCTCGTTCAGACGTGCGATTTTCACCTCTTCTGAAATATTGTCAGGAAGATGCTTGGATGCGTAAGTGCCAGGTCTTTCCGAATATTTAAACATAAATGCAGAGTCAAAGACCACCTCTCTCATCAATGACAATGTCTGTTGATGATCTTCTTCTGTTTCATCGTGGAAGCCACAGAAGAGGTCTGTGGAGATACCACAATCCGGAATGATACGGCGAATAGCGGCAATACGGTCTAAATACCATTCACGCGTATATTTGCGGTTCATGGATTTTAGTACGTTGTTACTGCCTGATTGTACTGGTAAATGGATATGATGACATATATTTTTGTAAGAGGCAATCGTCTCCAATATATCATCGTTCATATCTTTTGGATGTGAGGTGGTGAAACGTATGCGTAGATCTGGATAGGTCTCGGCAACGATCTTTAGTAAAGATGCGAAGGAAACCACCGAACCATCCTCATTTTTGAAGGCGTATGAATTCACATTCTGACCAATCAGAATGATTTCTTTGAAATTTCTGTTTTTCAAGTCTTCAATCTCATTTAGGATACTGGAGACTTCCCTACTCCTTTCTCTACCTCTGGTGTAAGGTACGATGCAGTAGGAACAGAAGTTGTTGCAACCTCTCATGATGGAGACGAAACCAGAAATCATATTGCCTCCGATTCGAGCAGGAATGATTGATTTATAAGTCTCTGTTGTGGAGAGTTGCACATTGATGGCGGCAAGACCTTTTTCTGCAGAAGAGACTAGGTTGGGCAAATCCAGATAGGCATCGGGACCTACCACCAAGTCAACCATTTTTGTAGCAATCAGTTCATCTTTCGTTCGCTCTGCCATGCAGCCCAATAAGCCAATGATAAGGCTTTTCTTCTTTTTCTTTAGGTTTTGGAAAAACTGCAATCGAGTGTGGATTTTCTGTTCCGCATTGTCGCGAATAGAGCAAGTGTTGATGAAAACAGCATCCGCTTCATCCATGTTGGTTGTTACATCATAATCGATTGTTTGCATGATGGAAGCAACCACTTCACTGTCCGCTACATTCATCTGGCAACCGTATGTTTCAATAAAAAGTTTCTTCGCCATTTGTTTCTTCGTATATTCATTTTCTGCAGATTTTCTCGTCTGCATAATTTCGTGCAAAGATAATAGAAATTAGCCAATAATTTGTATATTTGCGCAAAATAAAGAGTATAGAAATGAGCGGATATCTTGAGAGTAATTATTCTGGAAATCGATACGATTCTACCAAGTACTTATCAGACACCCAAATGGTTTTGAGAACAGAAGGATTGGTTAAGAAGTATGGTAATAGAATTGTGGCTAACAATGTTTCGATTAATGTCAAGCAAGGTGAAATTGTGGGATTATTAGGACCTAACGGTGCAGGAAAAACCACTACCTTCTATATGACTACGGGACAGGTTGTACCTAATGCAGGAAAGATATACCTTAATGATGAAGATATCACTAAAAATCCAGTATATATCCGTGCTAGAAAAGGTATTGGATACCTTGCACAAGAAGCTTCTGTATTCCGTAAAATGACGGTGGAGGATAATATCAAATCCATCCTTGAAATGACCAATTTCAGTAAGGAGTATCAGAAAGAGAAATTGGAAAGTCTTATCTCTGAATTCAGTCTGAATCATGTGCGTCATAATCTTGGAGACCGCTTGTCTGGTGGTGAGCGTCGTCGTACTGAGATCGCTCGTTGCCTTGCCATCGAACCCAAATTTATAATGTTGGACGAACCTTTTGCGGGCGTCGACCCTCTTGCTGTTCAGGATATTCAGGATATCGTTAGGAAACTGAAAGATAAAAACATCGGTATTCTTATCACCGACCATAATGTGGATGAAACATTATCCATCACCGATCGTGCTTACCTCTTGTTCGAAGGTAGAATTCTCTTCGAAGGCACTTCCGAAGATTTGGCTTCCAATCCAATCGTACGTGAGAAGTATTTGGGTAGAGACTTCGAATTGAAAAGAAAGAAAAGAGATGGTTTAGAAGAATCATTAAGTGATATGATTCTCAATCTTTTAATAGAAAAAGGTGAATTGACATTCGCTCAAATTAAAAAAGAAATCAATATAGAAATACATAGCAGTGAACTTCTATCTGAATTAGGAAGATTAGTTGATGATGTCATTGTTTATTGCCGTGACGAAGATGATGTGACGTATTATGGCTTTATGTTAGACTCTGACGATGACGATTCTGATGACTTTGATGAATCAGATGAGAGAGAAGCGATAGAAAACGAATAATGGTATATTAAAACAGATACTGTAGAAAAAACAGGGACGATGTTTCGCATCGTCCCTGTTTTTTTTAGAAATTAAAACTTACACCACCTGAGAAGAATGGCATTGCGCTTCTATCGTGACGGTGGACATAGTTTTTACCGTAATGAAACTGTCCGATATAGTCTTCTGCAAACTCTACTTTCACTCCAAAGAATTTAGTGAAATGCCATTTGGCTCCTAAATAGTTTCCAAAGACACCATAACCTTTTGTTCCTTTCTGCTCTGTTCCACGATCTTCTGGACCAAAAAACTCTGGTTCGTAACACCAATGTGCAATTTGCACACCGCCTAAGAATCCTGCATAAACATCAAAATTCTTTATAAATTCAAAGTGGAAACCTCCGCGAGCTACAATTGGTATATCAAAATTATTACTATGATTGTACACTTGCACACCAGTTAATAGACCTAAGTCAATAGCTCCATTTTCGCCAAACTTCTTTGTGTGGATAAAACCATCTTTTAAACCAACCATTCCATCAACTGAAAAGAATGGAGTCCCTGATGCTCCAACTGGCGGAATACCAACCATCAATCCTAAAGAAAAATCACCTGCATTTGCGAACTGAATTTTTTCTACGTTCGATGCACTCACACTACTAAAAGATAGTACAGAGACAATTATTAAAAATAATTTCTTCATACACATTAAATTTTTTATTATGTAATATATTTATAAAATATTGATTAGTTAAAAAGTCGCATAAAATCATATCATATTTGGTGTTGCCATACATCCTAAATAACAGTGCAAAATTATAAAAAAATCCGATAAAATCATTCTGTTTGTGAAGTTTTTAATCGTTTTTTGTTATAAATTGCTTTTTGTTTTTACTTTTTTTTGAATAAGGATTGGATTGCTCGTGTTGTTAATATCTGATAGTAAGATGATATACAATTATTTAGAAAGGTGGTTCTCTATGCTTCAATTTTTTTTAGATTTTACCTTTAGGGTTCCATTTTTTATATCTTTTTTCCTCCGTTTCCGTATCTGAAACCATAAGCGGATGGTATTTGTGTGCCAATAACCCATTGTGCAGTTGATTCTTTCGAAGCTTCCTTTGTATTTTTTTGCGATTTTTCTCAGTTGTTTGTAGTACGATTCGTCGTATGAGTTGCCTGGTGATACATGGTATATATTGGCGGGTATCACATAGACTTTCTCAGACTGTTGTCGGCATAGTAGGCAGTATTCGACAGCATACATGTGCCATGAATCGCAACATAGTTTTTTGAATAGATTGATGTATTTATCTTCGTTTTTGATGATGAAGAGGCATTCGTCGACTGTTTCGCAAGGGGTTTCTTGGGTTATATTGTATTCTGTAACCTTCATTGGTTTCTCGCCGTGGTAGATGTTGCTGATGATGTCACGTCCGTTTACACCTGCAACTCCGACGATTCCGAAATCCATCGTCTCCAGTCGGTTAAATATATTATATAGTTCTTTTTCGTTTAGAAATCGAATGTCTTGGTGAGAGAAGATGATGTATTTACCAGTGCAGTTGTCGAGAGCGCTTTCGTAGGCGAGCTTGGCATTTGGGAACTTGTTGTCGGTGTTGTCGATGAGTTTCAGTTCGACGGATATATCCTGTTGGGATTCCACACTCGACTGCAAGCACTCTTGCAACAGTTGTCTGTTGTTGTATACAGATATGATGGTGAAATTATTCATCTTTAGAGGAGTATGGATCAGTCGGCGAACTCATCGAACATCTTAGTACTGAGGTACTTCTCTGCTCTATCAGGGAAGATCACCACGATGTTTCCTTTCTCTATCTTTTCAGCTGTCTTAATGGCTGCCAACATGGCTGCTCCACTACTCATACCTGCAAAGATACCCTCTTCTGCAATGATTTTACGAGCCATTGCAATGGCCTCTTCGCTTTCCACCATGATTTGAACGTCAATGCGAGATGGGTCATAGATAGCAGGTACGATGGCCTCTTCCATGTTTTTTAATCCCTGAATATAATGTCCTTTGATAGGATGTGCGCAAACCACTTTGATGTCGGGTTTGTGTTGTTTCAAAAATTTAGAGATACCCATGATGGTACCCGATGTACCCAGTGCGCAAACCAAATAGTCTATTTTACCATCCATTTGGTTCCATATCTCGGTGGCCGTTCCTTCGTAATGTGCTTGATAATTAGCGGCATTGGAGAATTGGTCGGGCATGAAGTATTTGTCTGGGTTCTCGTTGACTAACTTATGTGCCATGCGAATTGCACCATCGGTACCCTCTTCTGCAGGGGTTAAGATCACCTTACCACCGTATGAACGAATGATTTTACGACGTTCAATGGAGACGGCAGAACTCATGACGATTTCCACCTTGTAACCCTTTACGATACCTGCGATGGCCAGACCAATACCTGTATTACCAGAAGTAGGTTCGATGATTACCTTTCCGTGCGTCAGTTTTCCTTCTTTCTCTGCTTGTTCCACCATCTGAATGGCGATACGGTCTTTGATACTTCCTGTTGGGTTGAAACCTTCTACTTTGGCAAATATGTTCACGTTGGGGTTGGTGCACAATCGGTTGATCTTCACCAAAGGGGTGTTTCCGATAGCCTCTAATATATTATTGCACGTCATAGTTGTCTGATTAATAATTACTTATGATGGTTTTTATAAATTAAACCTACAATTCATATTAATTAAAAATTGGTGAAGAGTTCACCTTATAATTCACTCTCTTTTAATCGTTCTGCATTTTCGGCAACGATTAGTTTGTCAATGATTTCTTGAATATCACCACCCACTACTGCTTGTAGGTTGTAGAGGGTTAGGTTGATTCGGTGGTCGGTCACACGTCCCTGTGGGTAGTTATAGGTACGAATCTTTGCCGATCTATCACCTGTTGAAACCATTGTTTTACGGCGAGCTGCGATGTCATCCACATATTTTTGATGTTCACGGTCGTAAATCATTGTACGCAGACGAGACAAGGCACGTTCTTTGTTTTTGGGTTGATCTCTTGTTTCCGTACACTCAATCAGGATCTCTTCGGAGACGCCTGTTACGGGGTTTTTCCATATATAACGCAGACGTACACCAGATTCCACTTTGTTGACATTCTGACCTCCAGCACCACCCGAACGGAAGGTATCCCATTTGATCTCACCTTCGTTGATTTGAACATCAAACTCATCGGCTTCAGGTAGTACGGCAACCGTAGCTGCTGAGGTGTGTACACGTCCTTGAGTCTCTGTCGCAGGTACACGTTGCACACGGTGTACACCCGATTCGTATTTCAGTGTACCATATACATTTTCACCCGTCACGGTGAAAATAATCTCTTTGTAACCTCCAACTGTACCTTCGCTAAATGATGAGATGGCTATACTCCACCCTTTTGTCTCACAATATTTGGCATACATCTTAAACAAATCACCAGCAAAAAGAGCAGCTTCATCACCACCTGTTCCTCCACGTATTTCGACAATGGCATTCTTGGCATCTTCTGGATCTGATGGGATTAAGAGGATTTTGATTCGTTCTTCCATCTCAGGGAGTTTTGGCTCATATTCGTCCAACTCCATCTTTGCCATCTCTCGCATTTCGGGGTCCGACTCAGAATCTAAAATCTCCTTTGCCTGAGCTATGTTAGAAAGCGCGTTTTTATACTCTTTACGCGCATTCATAATCAATTCCAAATCATGATACTCTTTGTTTAGTTTCACGTATCTCTTCATATCCGCAATCACAGCGGGATCTGTAATGAGAGTGGATATCTCCTCGAACTTATGTTCTAATCCGTCTAATCGTTCCAGTAATGAATTTTCGGCCATAAAGCTATTTGTACTATTTTTAATTTCGTTTCAAAGTTAGCACTTATCTGTCAGATAGAAAAATGGAGAGTTCTATAAATTCACTGTTGGGGCAAAATTTAGTGGATTATCCCCCCATTGTTAGGGTAAAAATGAATGCAAAAGAGAGATATTTTATGATGAAAAAGTTGGTGTATTAATAATAGATACACTATTTTTGTGTCGAAAGTATAATGTTTTTTGTTATGAATAAAAATTTTAAAGGGTTGTTACTGATGGTTATGGGCGGTATTTTCTTTACTGCATGTCAGACAACATCCAATCAAGAAAAAAAAGAGGAGTCTATGAATGTTTCAGAGAAAGTAGAATGCAAGGTGGCAGTTGATACCATCATGCAAGTTGGAGAATGTCCTATCTGGGATTATCGTTATCATCGTTTGTTATGGATTGACACCAAAGGTTCGTTGTGTATCTACACACCGCAAGATGGGAAAAATAGAGTGATTAAGTTGGATCGAATGATAGGTACGGTGGTTCCCTACCAAGAGGACACTGTATTGGTGGGTATGGAAGATGGTGTGTTTGAGATGTCGCTTTCGTCGGGTGCAATGAAGCCGATAGCAGATCCTGAGGGACGTATTCCAGGCAATCGATACAATGATGGAAAGTGTGATGCGAAGGGTCGCTTGTGGATTGGAACGATGGACAATGATTGTACGCCGTACAAAGCCGGATTCTATTGTGTGGAACCTACGGGTGCAACACGTACGATCTTGGATTCTGTTACGATTTCTAATGGTGTGATATGGTCGCCCGATGGCAAAAAAATGTATTATCACGACACCCCAACGGCTAAGGTATCTTCTTTTGATTTTGACGAGGAGACGGGTGTGGCATCCAATCGCAAGGAGGTTATTTCACTTACCAAAGAGATGGGTACGCCAGATGGTAACACGATAGATGAAGAAGGTATGTTATGGGTGGCAAATTGGGGAGCTGCATGTGTGACCCGTTGGAATCCGCAAACAGGCGAATTATTACAGAAAATTGATGTGCCAGCGTTGAATGTGACTGCCGTTGCATTTGGAGGCGAAGATTTGGATCAGTTGTATATCACTACTGCCTCTCTTTATATGCCAGAAGGAGAAGCTGGAAATTATCCAGAAGCAGGTAAAATGTTTGTTGTGAAACCTGGTGTGAAGGGAATAAAATGCAATTATTGGAAGTTTGGAAAATAAGACAAGACGGAAAATCTTTCATCTTTGAATCCGCTTGTCATCTCGTCTTTCTCTTCTTTTTTATCTTTTTGACTTCTTGCGGGATATAGAATTCCAAGGTGACACGTCTATTTTGTTCGTGTTCGAGTTCTGTTTCCGCATTGGGTATCTTAAGCTCTTTTTCCCCGCAACCAAACGCTATGATTCTTCTTGGATCTATACCACGTTCAATGAGTAATGTACGGATAAGATTAGCCTTTATAGTTGAAAGTTTAAAATTGTATTCATCACTTCCACGACTATCCGTATGTCCCACTACAAGAAATGTATCATTAGGGAATTTAGAGATAAATTCAGCCATCTCATCAATTTGATTGTTCTCTTCAGGAGTCATGCCACTTTTCGTAAAAGGGGACGAATAAAAATTCCACTCGAATTTAACCGAAGTAGAATCCATGTCTATCTGTTTTCCTTTCGCAATAGCATCCTGAAAGACTATGATGACTAATAAGCCAAGTATAATTTTCTTTCTGAGATTCATAAATATTATTTTAGTACATACGCCTATTCGTTTGTAGAATTTCTATTAAAATCCGCCTATCATTTCTTCTTTGTCTTCTTTCCCTTTTTTTTAATTTTTTGTGGGGAAGTCCATATCTTCTCTTCTAACTCTTTGATTCTTTGTGGAGAATAAAACTCCAAGGTGACACGGATGTTTTGTTCGTAATCGAGCAATGTCTTATTATTGGGTACTTTCGGGTCTTTACCTTCACAGCCAATGAATTTAATCCTTTCAGGATCTACACCACGATCGATAAGTGCTTGACGGATATATTTCGCCCTCTTCCTTGATACTCTGAGTAATGTTTCATTTAAACCATCACAACCATCACAACTAGCAGTATGTCCCACTACAAGAAATGTATCATTAGGGAATTTAGAGATAAATTCGGCCATCTCGTCAATTTGATTTGTCACTTCAGGGGCCATGACATGTGTCGGAAAAATGGTTTCATAAAAATTCCACTCGAATTTAATCGAAGTAGAATCCACGTCTATCTGTTTTCCTTTCGCAATAGCCTCATGAAAGACTATGATGACTAATAAGCCAAGTATAATTTTCTTTCTGAGATTCATAAATATTATTTTAGTACATACGCCTATTCGTTTGTAGAATTTCTATTAAAATCCGCCTATCATTTCTTCTTTGTCTTCTTTTTTATCTTTTCAAATTCTTGACGCGAATTCTTTGTCTTCTTTTCTATCTCTTTGACTCTTTGCTGGGAATAGAATTCCAAGGTGACACGTCTATTTTGTTCGTGTTCGGGTTCGGTCTCCGCATTGGGTATCTTAGGTTCTGTTTCACCGCAACCAATTGCTATGATCTTTTCTGGATCCACACCACGTTCGATGAGTAATGTACGGGTATAATTGGCTCTACTTTCTGATAATTTTAGGTTATAGCCATCGTTGCCCCGACTATCCGTGTGTCCCACCACAAGAAACGTATCATTGGGATATTTAGAGACAAATTCAGCCATCTCGTCAAATTGAGACCAGCTTTCACGTGGAATCTGTCCAAAAGTGAACGGATAAAAATCCCACTCGAACTTTGCAGCAGTAGAATCTACATTCATCGTCTGTTCTTGCGCAACAGCCTCCTGAAAAGCAGTGATGGCAGACAAGCCTGCAGCCACACCTGCGATTTTCAAAATATTTCCCTTTTTCTTCTTGATGGATAGTTGTTCCTCTATGTACTGACGCTCTCGCTCACAGGTCGGACACGTACCCATACATTCACCCGTATGAGTACATTCACAAGGTACGTACTGAATATTGTTCAGATCAGCAATCTGTTTTCTGATGGCTTTTAGCGCTTCACATTTTTGCTTACCGAAGTTCATGTATAATCATTTATGAGGTTTAATAGAGACCTTTCAAAGGTAGCAAAAGCAGTTTGAAAAGTAGAATTTTTTTGATAGATTTTTGGCTCTTCCCATTTCTACTTGTTTGAATATTTTATGTATACTCAAAGTAATATTTTTTACGAATAGAGAAAAATACTATATTTGCCATAAAATATCTACAATACAAAAGAAAACTCCCAATTATGGAAACACAAAGAGAGCACATATTAAAATCGATTCAATCACTGGGGATGAGAGTATTACCAAGTGATGCCAATCTTATTTTGTTTGGTTCTCAAGCGCGCAACGAGGCACATGAAGAGTCTGATTGGGATTTACTTATATTGATAAGTGATAATCAAACAAACCAAGATACTTTTAGTACATATGCCTACCCGTTTGTTGAATTAGGTTGGGAATTTGGAACATACTTCAGTCCCAAGATATATACACGTACGGAATGGTCTAAACGAAAAGGTACTCCATTTTATAAAAATATCGAAAAAGAAGGAGTTGTATTATGCTAACAAATGAAGAAAAAAAAGTTTTGATTGCTAATAAAATCAGACGTTCACATGAAACGTGGAATGAAGCACAAGGTATAATAGAAGGTAAATTTTGGTATGCAGCTGCCAATAGAATGTATTATGCTTGCTATTATATGGTTTCTGCACTTCTCTTAAAAAATGGAATAGAAGCACACACTCATGGAGGTATAATTGGGTTGTTTGGACTAAATTTTGTAAAAACTAACATTGTATCTTCTGAACTTGGTAAGTTTTACAGCCAACTTTTTGAACTAAGACAAACTGGAGATTACGATGATTGGAAAATTGTCACAGAAACTGAAGTGTTGACACTTGCTCCAAAAGTCGAATTATTTCTTGATACAATAGAAAAAATTATTAACGAGAATAGTTAATAACTATTTTAAACACAATCTCTTAATTCTGCTTATCTTTTTGCCTTTGTCTTTGTCTTCTTTTCTATCTCTTCGACTCTTTGCGGAGAATATAATTCCAAGGTAACTCGTCTGTTTTGTTCGTGTTCGGGTTCAGTTTCAGCATTGGGTATCTTAGGTTCTGCTTCCCCACAACCAATTGATATGATTTTCTCAGGATCCACACCACGTTCGATTAGGATTTGACGGGTATATCTAGCTCTGGATGACGAAAGTCTGAGATTGTATTCCTCACTTCCTCGACTATCTGTATGTCCTACCACAAGAAACGTATCATTCGGAAATTTAGAGATGAATTCAGCCATTTCATCAAATGGAGTCCAATATGCAGGATCAAGATTTCCATTAAAAGCAAACCCATAATAATTCCACTCGAATTTCGTAGTGGTAGAATCAGCATTTGTTGCTTGTTCTTGCGCAACAGCCTCCTGAAAGGCGGTGATGGCAGACAAGCTCGCAGCAACACCCATAACCTTCAAAACATTTCCTTTCCTCTTCTTGATGGACAGCTGTTCTTCTATGTATTGGCGCTCTCGCTCACACGTCGGACACGTACCCATACATTCACCCGTATGAGTGCATTCACAAGGCACATACTGAATATTGTTCAGATCAGCAATCTGTTTTCTGATGGCCTTAAGCGCTTCACATTTTTTCTTTCCGAGATTCATGAATGTTGTATTGAGGGTTATTATGTATCAGCTTCTCATTTCTTTTTTGTCTTCTTTTTTATCTCCTTGACTCTTTGAGGAGAATAAATTTCCAAGGTGACCCGTCTGTTTTGTTCGTGTTCTAATTCGGTTTTAGCATTGGGTATCTTAGGTTCTGCTTCCCCACAACCAATGGATTTGACTCTTTCTGGATCTATGCCACGTTCAACAAGCATTTGACGAAGAAATTTAGCTCTTGCTGTCGAAACTTTTAGATTGTATTCCTTAACCCATTTTGTCGAAACGTTTAGATTGTATTCCTCACTTCCTCGACTATCTGTATGTCCCACCACAAGAAAAGTATCATTCGGAAATTTAGAGATGAATTCAGCCATTTCATCCCATTGAGCCAAATGATCAGGAGTCACACACGCACCAAATAGTTCAGGCATGTAATAATTCCACTCGAACTTCACCAAAGTAGAATCTGCATTTGTTGTTTGCTCTTGTGCGACAGCCTCCTGAAAGGCGGTAATGGCAGACAAGCCAGCAGCAACACCCATTACTTTCAAAACATTTCCTTTTTTCTTCTTGATGGATAGCTGTTCTTCTATGTATTGGCGCTCCCGCTCACAAGTCGGACAAGTACCCATACACTCACCCGTATGAGTACATTCACAAGGCACGTACTGAATATTGTTCAGATCAGCAATCTGTTTTCTGATGGCCTTAAGTGCTTCACATTTTTTCTTTCCGAGATTCATGAATAATCATTTATTGGGTTCTATAATTTCTTTTTCTCCATGATTGACAGGACTGGGAGTCAATTATGAAATGTCATTCTAAGAAAGAGACTTTTCAAAGGTAGAAAAAAAAGTTGAAAAGTGGAATATTTATGATAGATTTTTGCTCTTTTTTACATGGAAATATTATCTGATTTTCCTTGCATAGTTGAAAATTTAAGAGCCCCCCAAAAAGGGGGTATCATGTATGTCTCGTGCACACGTTAGGGTTTTCTATCGCTCACCATCAATGAATGATAAGGTTAGAATCAAAAAAAAGTGGTGTACCAAAATGAATTTTGATACACCACCATGATGGAATTTAACCTGTTATTTTACGACACACTGGTAACTTGGAGAGCAGCCGTAAACTTTATTGTCATACATATCTTCAGCAACAACAGAAGGAACATAATATGTACCTGCGTATGTAGCGGAGACGGTCATTACAATTCTTGCTGTCTGACCCTTACCAAAGTAGTTGATGTATGATAAAACACGATCATCACGAATGTCTTGATAACTAATGTTAGAAGAGTTATCTGTTGAAAGTGTTTCGAATCCTGAAGGAAGGATATGCGTGATGGCAATGTTAGAAAGGTTTCTACCTGTATTGTTAGTAATTGTAACAAAGACATTGAACGTAGATCCCTGTTCTACATCACCCTCAATAGGAGTAACACTGACAGACAAACCGTTGGTCGTTTGTTGGATAGGCTCCTGTACTGCAAGTCCCTCGCAAGTGGTTGTCAAATAGATGGTTCCTTTCGATTTGTTTTGAACTTCAGTCTTAACCGAAGACTTGTCTTGGGCAACCAATGCAGACCAACACTTATTACCGGTAGTTAAATTGGCGAACTCACTGTCATTCACTTTCACTTGGAATTTCATTTCATCCGCAGCACTGTTATACTTGTAGTATGTATACATGCTTTGTAATGCCATGGCAGTACGGAATGTTGACATGTAACTTGAAGATGTCAGTTCCTTTCTGATATCTTCCGCCGTGTTGGCAACATTAGGATCTTTGGTTAATGTTTCGGCAATTAACTGAGAACCTGTTGAATAGGTATACCAATAATTATTGGTGTTGGTTGTCTTTTGAATGATTTGTTTTGCCGTTGATATTTGACCAATCAAGGCATAGCTGGCAGCGAGCAAATACATGTCGTTTTCAGACAATTTATTTGATGCTTCCTTCATTCTGTTCATGGTTCCACGTTCAGGAGAATTGACGCTTGCCAATACATAAAGGGCGAATGCCGCATCACTAGTCTTTCCGTAATAATCGTATCTGTTAGAGTTGCTATCGAATTTCCAAAGTTTCACTTGTGAAGTGAGGTACTTGGTCAAATCCTTTTTCAGTTTATCATTGACGAGATAACCCTTCTCAGACGCTTTGTTCAAGAATTGGAGTACATAAGCAGTAACCCAGAAGTTGTCATCAGAGCTACCTGGCCAGTAAGCCATACCACCATTGCTTGTTTGGTATTTAGGTAGTCTGTTAATGACAGCCTTCACATTGGTTTGCAAATCCATCTTTTGCTTAGCGGTAAGTTGAGCGAAGTCGTCCATGTAGAGTTGAGCCAATCCTTGAGAAGAGATTTGTTCTGCGCAACCATGAGGATATTGGATCAAACCAGAGACACGTTCAGTCATGTTCAATGGCTTGATAGAGGATATCTCCATGTGGATTTTTTGTTGTTCGCTACCCACTGCGTTTATTGTCTTATCAAAGCTCTTTCCTCCTTCTATAGGGAATGATTCCGTTTTGGTTACGTGTTGACTGACGGTACGGATGTCAATGTCTGTAACGTAAGAAGATTTGTCGTTAGAAGAGTTACACTCAAGACTAATTCTACCTTTTCCACCTTTATTGCCAGCCTTTACTCTGAATAGGATGGTTTGGTCGCATGGCTCGGTGAATTCAATGGTCTTTTTATTGCTTCCGACAATAGCTAAATTGCCAGAGCATGAGAGTGTGGTTGATACCGTCTTAACGCTCTTGTCTGTCGCGAAGACAGTTGCTGCAACGGTCATCTCATCATTCACACCGATTTGACGAGGCATGGTACCGATTACCATCAACGGTTTGCGTACGAACGTTGATTTCTCAGCTGAACCGTAAGCGGATCCGTTGGTTGCTACCACCATGACACGTACCCTACCCGTATAGTTTGGTATGCTAATCTTATGAGTGTTTTTATCACCCTTTCCTACCAAGAATGGACCTTTGAAATAGACCATAGGTTTGAAACGGTTGATAACTGATTTTTTATCGCTATCAATTTCTCCATCACCACCTACGCTGAACATCTCATCGATTTTGCCGCCAAAGGCTCCACATACATGTCCGTATAAATCCCACATACGCATACCTAATGCCTCTCTGGCATTGAATGAAGGCCATGCGTTTGGTGTTTCGAAATGAGTTAGATCCAACAAACCTTCATCTACAATAGCCAAGGTGTAGGCCATTTCACGACCATCTTTTTCCTTCACTTGAATAGTGTAGTCAGTCATTGGGCGCACCTCATCATCTGCTTTGATTTCAGGTTTTAATTTGCTATCCTCTGAGGTGACAGTTATTGGACTAACACCGTACAAACGAATTGGCACATCGTTCTCTTGATGTTTGTATGGCTGAACAAGAGTAGCGCAGATGTATACGTTTGGCATCATCTCTTCTGTGATATCAAATTGAACAGAAGTTTCGCCTTTCGCACATTTCACGAATTTCATATCAACAATTCCGGCACTGTTGCAGACCGTTAAAATGGCACGGCTGTTTTCTGTGGAAGGAATAGTGATGTTTGCTTTCTCTCCTGGATGATATTCTGTCTTGTCGGTAGATAAAGACAATGTGACGGAATTCTCACGTTCGTCTTTACTACGAGGGGATGACAATGTAGGCCAATCAAAATAGGATTTGATGCTTGCTGAGTGTTTTTGCTCTTTGTCTTTAACGGTGATGATGTATGTACCCCATTTCTCATCACTAAAGTTCAAATCGAAAGAAGCTTCACCTTTTTCATTTGTTCTCAAATCTCTGGTTTCCACCAATTCATTATTTGAGGATGATGAGTATTCTGCATAATCATCGTAGCTGCTATACCACCACCACCAATATTTAGCCTTTCTAATTGTTACACCAAGGTTGGCATTTGCCACTGGTTTTCCATCAGCTGTTACAAGCACTACATTGTATTTGTGATTTGAACCTGTTTCCAGATAACCGTTCTTACCCAGTGTTGGCTTTTTAATACCAACGTAGCGGTTGTATGGAGAGTATTCCACTGAACGAGTGTCTGTACTGAATTCACCACTTGTTTCATAGACTAAAGTGGTTAGTGTACAACCTAATTTTCCAGCTGCATAGTTACCAAAGGATAGTTCGAAATTAACATTAGCGTCTCCTTCTGAATCAACATTTCCTTTTGCTATGGTTTCTTCTCTGCTTGAGAAGCTCTTATTGATCTTATCATCGAAGATATAATCAGGATAGTTAGGTATCTCGGTCTTGATTGGATAGAATTTACCTGTTATCTTGTATTCCAATCCATTTGTCTTGCTACCCGTCATCCATTCTGTATGCAGTTTATGGTATTGAGAACCATAATTCAGGTGGTCAGGAAGTTTCAAATCAATCTTTAAACGATTAGGTTTGATGGTCTCCACACGCAGATATTTGCTGAATGATTGTCCTCCCACTTGAATATTGGCCAACCAGCTACCTGTTGGTACGGAAGGATCAGTTGGGATGGAGAAGGTGTACAATCCATGTTGACCTTTGTTTTTCGTCATCTTCTTGTAGAGTTGTCCCAATGGAGTGCTCAACTCCATTACGACAGGATGGTCTTCTGGCAATGTGTTTCCTTTATCATTTACCATGAACGACAAGAAAATGGTGTCGCCTGGACGCCATACGCCTCTTTCACCGTAGATATAGCCTTTCAGACCTTTTTGGATATTTGTACCAGATACATCGAATGTACTTGTGGAGAGCTCTTCTCCTCTATTCACTCTCATGCATGAGTAATCGTTGTCTTTAGAAGCTATGATATAGAAAGGAGCACCTTCTTTTCCGTCAAATACGAATTCTACTTTACCATCGGAATTGGTGGTTCCCTTTGCAATCATGTGTGATTGTTTGTTATACAATTCGACGGTCACATCAGGATAACCATCAGCAGTGAGCAGATTGTTGGCGATGACGGTCATCTTGTTTTGGATTGGAGAGTAAGCTACCAAACCAATGTTTGTGGACAACACATTCTTGCTGGCTGTCTTTCTGGAATTTGTATAATACCAGCTCTTGTCTGGATCATCATCCTCATCCTCATAATAATAATCGTAGTCATCGTAATAATAGTAGCTATAGTAGGTGGAGTTGTCGTCAAATTCATTGTTCAATGAACGTAATACCCTCTCATCTTCCTTCGCAATAGCATTTTTATCAATCGTATAGGTGGAATCTGTGTTCCATGCAGACAAGCGTTGTTCCATAGACAATTCTACACGATAGATTGAACCTGGATCCATCTTTACCAGTTTACTGATATCGATAGAATAGTTATGCCATTGTGTAAGATCATTTGAATCATCCATATAGAATGTGGTGACTGCTACAGGACGTCCTACGAAACGTAGGTTCTGGCATCCATTAAGGTTGGAATTAACGATAAACTGACCAATGTTATGGCTGTATATCTTGTATACTTTTACCTTCACTCCTTTTAGGTAAACAGATCGGAAAGGAATTGTCACCTTGTCTTCTCTTGGAATGATGGTTCCGTTTCCGATGAATTCAACAGCAGGTTTAAGCGTTTTCAAAGAGACCTCTTGTATATAATCAGATCCCAATGTTATGCCTTTCTTGCTTCGTATCAAACTGGAGAGACGAAGATTAACTTTGTTTTTGTTTTTTGTAGTTGGAAATATCCTCAAACTATTGGCGGAAACCTCCACAGGACATGTCTTTTCATCCACATATACCAATCCGCTCATATTCTGTTTTGGATCAAGTATCTTGTTGAATGTCACCTCTATGTATCGTGTGTCTTCGTTTACATAACGAATCTCCGTTACGATTAGATCTTTTGAATTAGGAATCTCAAGTGTCAGCAGACTCTCAGCGTCTAAGCCTTGTTTGGAGTCGCCAGGAGTTGATATTTTTAAATTTTGTGATTTATAGGTAGTTGGATCAAATGTTATACGTAACAATTTATCGAAGTTGCTCTCTTCGATCCACTCTATGTTTTTTGTGTTTTCTGAAGTGACGTCAAATGAGATATTTACAAGTGATTTGACTGTTTCTAATGTCTCCTCGTCAATCGTGTGGATTTCCACATCATAAATATATTGTTCGTCTTCAGTGATTTCAAAACTTCTCTTTGAAGCAGCCATCTTTAATGGATGTGTCTTGAATGAGAATGTGAAATCTTTAGCATCCTTGCCAAATAGTTTGCTCAATTTCGCTTCAACCGTATAGGTTGTGTTGCGACTCAACTCCTCTTCGGGTTTGAATACGATTGTGTACGAATCCTCATACGAGAATTTACCTTTCACTGATGGCGATATGGACATGAAGTCATTCGCATCTTTTTTCATCTTTTCATCATCCAATTGACTGGATAGGATGAGATACACGGTTGATTTACGCGATACATTGCCTGAAGTGAATCCTTCAACCAGTTCATTATATTCAGGCGAATCTAATGACGCATCCTCCTTCTTAGAGGAACATTGACATAATATTAATGCCAATAACGTCACATACATGAATAGAAAAATTCTTTTCATAAATATAAAATTTTTTTAGTGTTGATCAATAGTTCTTGAGGTGAGTCCTATACTTTCGATATCTTGCTGATTGTCTGTCGGTCACGGTAGAGAGGATGTACACATCGTCTCTACAATAGAAAATCGAAAATAATTCAAAATATCCACGAAATGAATTTATATACTCACCTTAAATTTCTACAAATTTAAATATATGTTTCGAAAAAATAACTCGTTGGAGAAATTAAAAATCATAAAACATGAAATATTATTTTTGGGGGTGTTTTCTATCCTATTCATTTCTTGTGATTTCCCTTTATTTGACATGGAATAGAATCATTTTCCGATTACCCTCATTGTCTACAATAGAGAGTGTATGGGTACCTGTGTCGGGTTTTAGACTCAGTTGATGCTCATCTTGTGTCTCACCAACGTAGCAGTTGTCTATATGCCAATAGAGCGAGGTGTTGGGCTTTCTTGCCACGGCTTTGAATACCACTTTTTCAGGCATTCCGTTAAATCCACGAGGGATGATAAGTGTGGTTCCATGTTCTGGATAGATGAAATCAACTTGGTCGATGGTGGTACCTGAACAACCCTCTTTGAAAGGTGGTAGTGGTTGATAGTTAACATGTTTCATTTTGTAGTAATACTCCTGCGCGGCGGGCAATATAAAGCGGGAGACGGTCTTCATCTCCGACATCTCTGCACAATCGGCGTTGACTTGCCACTTCTCATCTAGTGTGAGATGAACATATCGGCAATACGGACAGGTTGATGTGTTTTTTGCTACCGACAATGTCCATACTGTCTCTACATCGTTGCATAGGTTGCTGGCAATATGACCACTGTGTTTACAAATCTTCATCTGTTCCATTCCTTTGGTGACGGGCGAGAACCATTTGGCGTCATCCAACATGGAGAAGACATCAAACATAACAGGTGCTGCAAAGCCAACGCCAGTCATACCTGCTCTACCCTCTCCAGTCGCATTTCCAACCCATACTCCCACCACATATTTGGGGGTTAGACCGATCGACCATGCGTCTCGGTTACCCCAACTCGTACCCGTTTTCCATGCCACATTCTTCATACTTTTGAACTGAGACCATTGTGCCTCCTCTTCTGGTCGGTTGAGTCGCGACATGGCATCGAAAGTATACCAGATGGCTGGTAGACTGATTCTTGAATTTTTGGGCTCTTCGTTATGAGACAACTGATATGCCAGTTTTTGGTACATGTGACATAAGTCCCAAAGGGTTACCTCTGCCCCTCCTAATATGATGGATGCACCATAGTGATCTTCGTCATAATGTAAGGTTGTGAGTCCTAACCACTTCAGGTCTGCCATAAAACGTGCCGTTGTATGCATTGACAACATACGTACCAATGGTACATTCAGAGATTGAATGATGGCCTCGTCGGCATGAACGGAACCGCTATAGCTTTTGTTGAAGTTGGAAGGCGTAAATCCGTTGATAGACAATGGCGTGTCTGAGATAAGTTGCTTAGGAGTGATCTCTCCGGAGGTCAGCATGGTGGCATATAAGAAGGGTTTCAGTGTGCTACCAGGACTGCGTTCGCCTTGTATCATATCCACCTGAATTGCCTCCGATTCGGAGTTGGTGGTGTTGCCGATATAAGCAATTGGTTCGCCCGTTTCGACATCTAAAACTAAAATAGCGATGTTTTCAATGTAGTTAGAGCGAGTGTATATGCGACAGTAGTTGTCAGCCAGATTTTGTAGCTGATGTTGTAGTCGATTGTTGATCTGTGTGTGAAGCACCTTTCCCTTCTGCTTTTTAGAGAGGTAATCAATGAGATGAGGGGCATCATTAGGAATTTTGTAAGGCACTTCTGGAAGTGGCTCATTGACAGATAATTCCAAATCTTCTTTAGAGATGATACCGTTCTTGTAAAGAGTTGTTAGTAGTTGGTCGCGTTTTTCTTTAAGTCGCAGACGATTTTTACCCAGATGGATGAGAGAGGGTGCGTTGGGTAAAACGGCTAGCGTTGCACATTCAGCCCATGAGAGTCGAGATATGTCTCTGTAGAAATAACGCCAAGTAGCCGCATCCACACCTACAATGTTACCACCAAAAGGCGCATGCGAGATATACATGCGCAAGATTTCATCTTTCGAGTAGGTAGCCTCAATATCTACAGCCCACAGAGCTTCAATCAATTTGTTCTTTATGGTTCGTGGCTGATTGCCTCGAGCCATTCGGGCCAACTGCATGGTGAGGGTACTTCCACCCTCTTTGATATTCTGCGATGCAATGTTCTTTTTCATTGCACGGACGATGGAAATGGGATCTATGCCAAAATGAGAATAGAACCGTTTGTCTTCATAATTGATTAGGCAGGTGACAAATCGTTGATTGATTGAATCTGTTTCTGGGAAACGCCATTGTCCATCTTGGGCGATACGAGCCCCTAACAATGCATTTTGTTCGTCCAATAAGATGGTGGATGTGGAGTCTGAAAACAATTTTGATGGAATGAAAAATACATGTATCACCAAGAAAAGTGTGATGAAAGCAAGTAAAAGTGTTGAAAAAATATGTCTCTTCTTATGATAAGCCATCTATATTCTATCCGTTTTTTTGTAAAACAAAGGTACTTCTTTTCTTTGATTTTTTTCGTAACTTGCGAAAGTTTTTAGTTAAAAGGAGTAATAAGGAAACTTCTAAATTTTATGACAATGTTGTTGAAAAAAAGAATAATAGCAATTTTGTGTTTAATTCCTGTGGCCATTCTATTGTTGTGGGTCATCTATCATGTATCGGAGAATCATCACGTATGGGGATCTTTGTTGTTTGTTATAAATGTTTATATATGGTTGAGAATAACGCCATTAAGAATTCATCATGGCGATCCAGCTGGTATTGGCATGGCTGATGGATTTGAAGCATTGATCAACATGGTGAAGTCTGTTGTGTTGGGAATTATATTTTACCTTTTACTGACGTTTGTTGAGTCTGATAGGGTTTTACCAATCTGTATGGGATTGTTATCCCTCTACTTTCTCAAACGTCTTATCTGGAGGGGATCAGAATGATATAATAATATTGTTTTTATCAAAATTCTATAACAATGGGGTCTTCAAAAGACATTGGATCATATCTTATTTTAGCAGCCATCGGCATAGTACTATTGGTGGTCATCTATTTTATGGCGAGGTGGAAGCCTCTAGTGGGTACCATAACGTTTGGAATAGGTGTTGGGATATGGTTGTTTATTACTCCCCCAAGAAGTAGTAGCGATCCTGCAGGTGCAGGAGTGGAAGCTAGCTTGGGTTGTATCTTCAACATAATCAAAAGTGTTGTGTTATCGGTGGTGTTTTATTATTTTATGAAACATTACGCACCAGATACGGTTCTGTTGGTTACCATGATATTGCTGGTACTCTATTTTGGTAAACGACTTATTTATACAGATTTTTAAGGTGAATTCTATAATTCAATTTTATATAAAAAAATAAATATGTGGGTTAATAACAATTTCGATGCATAGGATTTTTTCGGTTTGTCTGTACAGACGCAAAGCATTGCGTCTCTTCAAAAGAAAATCGAAATAATTCAGAAATGTTCAAGATATGAATTTATAGAACCCACCTAAAATGGTTAATTTATGATGAATTTGATTTCTTTGGCTATTGCCATCATTTTTTTTGTGATTGGTTTTATGATTCACAACACATGGTCGTCGCTCTTCTATTCGTTAGGTTTAATTGTTGTGGCGGCGGTAGCAAGTTACAATTGGGTTCCGTTGGTGGAATATGTGGGCCCGTGTCAACCAGAGAACAATAGCACCTTTTGGAAACTGGTCTTGACCATTATTCTTCAGCTGGTAGCCATCTATTATGCATCGAGGGAGTATCCTATCTTAGGCGCCATCGCTCTTGGTTTTTTTGTTTGGGGATGGCTTTATGTGGAACCTATTAGTCATGATGGTGATGCAGCCGGGAATGGCATGGCAGCAGGCTTTAGTGCCATCGCCTATGTGGTCATAGCTCTGTTTTTATCGATTCTGTTTTATGCGATAGTCAAATTGTCCCACCGCCATGAAGTTTTGGTAATTTGCGTGACTCTGCTTGCTTTGTTTTTTGTGTATAATGCCTTGCTCAGCAACTATTATAATAGAACGTCGGGTAAAGATGCAGAATATACAGCTCGCTTTTGGTATAAATGTTCGTTGCAGGAATATATCATCAGAACGTATAGGGAACAGATGTTGGAACCGAATGGATTATGGATGCTTAAAGATGTGGGGCTTGACCATGTAAAAGAAGAAGTTGATGATAAAGTAGATTATGGTGACCCTGCTCAGGACGCGGAATTGATTAAGTATGAAATCTCTATTAAATCACATCCGCTTCCTGTTATGTTGTTGGATGTGCGATATAAGGAAGACACGGATTCTATAGAAACTATAAAACTCCCCCAAAAAGGACGATATATCTCAAAAAAAGAGTGGGTGTATCCTTTTTTTGAAGAAAATCATCATTCTATTCTGATTAGAAGTGAAAATGGTTCCATTTTGATTAACATGGTTTGGGCAGATCCTTTGGATAGGAATGTCTACACATTCTCCAGTACATTGGATGAGAACGATCTGATGAGATATAAATCCTATTTTAATAATTACAATTTACAATATTACATCGCATCGGAAGGGAAAGTTTTCCTTTATATAAGTGATAGTGATGAAATTCACAGCTCCCTTATCGGATGTGTTGGCACGGGAGTGAAGAGTGACGATTATAATGAACTACTTAAGAAGAAATGTGATGAAGACAATCTGGAGGCTGCATTTGATAAGGTGGGTAATTACATCAAGGAATATGATCGTTGGTCTTGGAATGATTTTTCATTGAACTATTTAGAAAATGCAATATATCTACCCGATCGTTTTAAGGATAGAGTATCGGACACCTTCAACTATCAGGTTAAATTTGAAGCGGTAGAGGGAGAATACACCATGGAGAAGATGGGACTGCTCTTTTTTGACAAAGACAAATGCATTGAGAAGGAGATGGATTTACAAAAACGTCCGCGAGTAAAGGACTTCTTCTCTATATGGAAAGTGGGTGGTCGAACATACATAGCTTTCCTATTCTTTGATGTGGAGGAGATGGTTCGTGTGTTTAAAGAAGCATACGGAAATGATCCAATGCAAGAGGGCTGTTTGAAGATAAAGTTAGGGAAAAAACAGAAAAAGAATGAAATTACGTTGACGGTATCGGGCAAAACCTATCCGATAGAAAATGTGGAGATGAAAGTCTACAGCTTAGTATCCGATAAATGCGACCTACTCTACAAGAATTATGAAGGAAATCATAAGAATGAGTTGGGTTGTGGCGCGAAGTAAGGGTGACACAAAAAAATTGGGGGGAAGTAATTAACCTCCCCCCAATTTCTACCCCTAAGAAGATGTTAGGCTGTTGGCCAGTTCTCTTCGTACTCTGCACCACCGATCTTGATAGTTTGTGCAGAAATTGTGATGTTTATAGCCATTGGAGCAGTTCCAACGATGTTAATACCCTCTGAGAATTCAATAATGTATGCATTCTCGAATGTGAGTTCCTTCATCATAGATTCTTCGTCACCTTTCTTAAAAATGACGCTACCGCTGAATGGTTTGAATTGGTTGACCATAGTTTCAAGGATAGTTGTATCCTCTGTAGATTCAACCTGTACGGTGATACGACCACCATAGATGTTAGATGATGGACGACCCTTAGAGTCAACGTCACGTCTTAAAGAATAATTACAGGTGAGTACATCATACTCTTTACCGCCTAATTTCAATGTGGATCTGAAAGCCATAATTTTTAAATTTTAATTGTTTATAATAATTTTTTTTTAAATAATTCAAGTCTATATTGAATAGGTACTACCCTATTTCAAATGTTGGATTCTCATTTTATTCTGCAGAAAAATTAAACCCTGTTGTTGTGTTTGAATCTCTTTTATCTCTATAAAAGTTGTTCGTTAAACACATTACAAATGTAGTGAAATATGGATTTGGACACCAAAGTAAAGTCGGAAAACTTTTTTAATAAGTGTCATTCTTTTTAAATGCTAATATCTATTTATAGTAAAATAATTAAATTTAATCAATATGATTTCGATAAAAATCATTTAATTTTTCGGAGGAGTGAACAAAGGTCCTATTTTGAGTTAAGAATTAAGAGGTAAGAATTAAGAATTATATGGGGCGAATCGTTTGTCGTAGGGACGTCGCGTGCGGCGTCTGTTGTATTAACGGCGTTGCCATGGGCTATATCTGTTCCGGCCTTTCAGGCCTATGTGCATATCCCCCGATGGAAGCTTAACTCTTAACTCTTAATTCTTAATTTTTTATTATATTTGTCCACGTATATCAAAAAAAAACAGGCAACAATATCAGTTCATTTAAGAATCTGAATAAATGAATTAAGTTTTATGTACAATATGTACAGAAACTGGTCTGAAAGGCCATAACAGATTTAGTCTATGGACATTGCTTGGGGTATAAAATTATATGTTCTTGTTATATATATCGTATGAAAAGTAAAATTTTTTATATTATCGGTGCTATCCTATTAATTCTATTGATTTGTGCAGTTATATATTATGTTTGTGATTCATCTGTTGGATCACAAGAAAATGAAATGCCTAAAAAGGAATTGGATGAGAATCAAACAAGAGAAAATGATGATTATGAAGAATCTGGTGTTAAAACATTTACAGTAAACGGAGTGTCTTTCAATATGATACAAGTTAATTATGAGAACAATTGTATACTTGGTTCTTATATGGAAGGAATTGGGTATAGAGAAGAAAGTTATGACGAAGATCAGAGCGATGAGGATTTGAAAAATGAAAGCGACACAAAATCGACAATATCTGATACAGAAGAAGAAGCATACACAGATACTAGTTTGGGTATAATAAATGGATGTGATGTATGGGCGGATTATGACGAGGGTCCTACACACAGTGTCTATTTTTCAAATCCTAATTATTATATTGGTGAAACGGAGGTGACCGTGGCTTTGTGGGATGCTGTAATGAATGATTCTGTTTCAAAGTATGTATCCCCAAACAAACCTATTGTGAATGTCTCCTGGTATGACTGTTGTTTGTTTATTGATAGATTGAATAAGGCTACAGGATATAAATTCAGACTTCCTACAGAAGCGGAATGGGAAGTTGCCGCTTTGGGTGGAGAAGGTGATTCCTATCGTTTTTCTGGAAGTAATATATGTTCTGATGTGGCGTGGTATACAGAGAATTCAAATGATACGGTTCATGAAGTCGCAAAACTATACGCCAATGAATTAGGTTTGTATGACATGAGTGGAAATGTCTGGGAGTGGTGTTTGGATTATTATAAGGACAACTATTATTATTTGTGTAAACTCACAGATCCTTTATGTAAGTTTGACACACAAGAAAAGGTTTTACGTGGAGGTAGTTTTTTAGAGCCTGATAATCGGGTGAGACCAGCACAGAAAAAAGGAAGAGATTTAAATTGGAAAAGTGAAGACTGTGGATTCCGCTTGTATCTTCAGTTAGACTCGGAAGATGTGTATGAAAATATATGTGAGACGAACACTAATGAATACAATTATGTACCAATATCTAAATACTATAAGGCTAAATTAGAAAAGCCACAACCCTTTAGAGTGAAGAAAGAGATTCTTCCTGATGGTATAAAGTATGTAATAAATGATGATTACTCTTTCGTCATGAAAAAGGTAGAAGGAGGTGTTTTTTCAATGGGGAATTCTTCTAACAGTAGAGAGGTGAAATTAACATACGACTACTATATTGCGGAGATTGAGGTTACGAATGAACTTTATGATGTAATAAACAGATTTGATATAGATGAGGATATTAAGCAGAAACCTGTAGTTAAGATTTCATATAATGAGATATTGGAGTTTATAGATACTCTTAATAAAGCTACAGGAGAAAAATTCCGTCTTCCAACAGAAGCTGAATGGGAGTTTGCTGCACGTGGAGGTAATAAAAGTAAATCTTATACCTATGCAGGAACGAACAATATTAACGAAATTGTATCTAACAAGGTTGGTGATGTCAAACAATACAACCCCAATGAGTTGGGACTATACGATATGAGTGGTAATGTATGGGAATTCTGTCTTGATTATTATGAAGAAGACTTTTGCAAATATTTGCCAAGTCTGAACCCTGTAGGATGTCCTTTTGCTACGTCTAGTGTTATAGCTAAGGGCGGTGGCGCAGATAAGTCTAAAGATGAAGATGACTCCATTTACTTATGTTATTCGAGGGATATTTGGGATCCTATTTTCCAGATTACGAATGTGGGCTTCCGCCTTTGTCTGTCGAACTTTGTTCCAGATCTGAATGCATATTTTGGTAATATAAAACCAGTTAAGTCTGTGGAATCTGATCATGAATTGTATCGCCTCAATAATAATATTTCTTTTAAAATGATTAATGTTAAGGCAGGTAAGTTCACTAAAGATGCAACCGATGTAAACAGAAAGGCAAAAATGATTGTCAATTCAGTTAATGCATTTATTGATAAGGATTTTGCTATAGGTGAAACAGAAGTGACACAGGAATTGTTCTATGCCGTTATGGGATTCAACCCGTCACCAATAAAGAATCCTAAGGGTGCTGTTTCGAATGTTTCTTGGACAGATGCAAAAATATTTATAAAAAAACTGAATGATTTGTTTAAAACGAATTTCAGATTGCCTACTGAGTATGAATGGGAATTTGCGGCTAAGGGTGGCGTTTTATCAAAAGGATATGTTTTTTCAGGAAGTAATACGTTGAATGATGTCGCATGGTATAGGTCCAATAGAAAAATAAAAAAATGTCCTGCTACTGCAACAAAAAAGCCTAATGAACTTGGTCTTTATGATATGAGTGGAAATGTCTGGGAATGGTGCTTTGAAAAAGATAAAGATGGTAAAATTGTGTATTTGGGAGGTGGCTTTAATAGTGATATGAATGAATGTACTTTCATTAATAGAATGTTAGCTTCAGAGATTTATAAATCAGCTGACTTGGGATTCAGATTGGCTCAATAATGTTTAATGTATAATAAATAAAAAATTAGAAAAATGATTAAAAATTTAAAAAGCGTTTTGCTCTTTGTCGTATGTCTTGTTACGACTACGGCTTTTGCTCAGGATTACGATATGTCTGATCTTGAGTTTTTACAGTTTAATGGCCCAATAAAAAAGGTTTCTTGCTATAAAGCTAATGAAGTTTTGGGAAATGTTGTAAAAGAATATCTTTTTAAGACAGAAGTGTTTACTTCTAATGGCTTCCTTGTTTCTCGTCGCGTTTTTAATATTGACGGGCAAGTTATTATGATGGACTCGTGTGAATATGAGAATGGAGACAAGGTGAAAGTTTATTCTGGTAATTCTCCTGATAAATTGAACCTTACTCAATCAATGAAATACGATTCTAACCATAATGTGATAGAGCATATTTATTATGGATATGATGGAAGTGAGACTCAAAAATGGGTTTATACGTATAAGAAAAAACAAAAAATATCATGGGAATGGTATACTATGGGAAATCTATTTAGAAAATATGATTATATCTATAATAAGCAGGGAGAGTTGGTTGAATCTCGCTACGATAAATTTGTGATTACGTCGACTTATCAAGATGGTAAGTTGGTATCGTCTGTTGGAACCGATGGAACCTCATATACTGCTGAATACGACAAAAATGGCAATAAGATTAAAGAGGAGGTTGCTGGAATGGTAACTACATATAAATATCAGAATGGTTTTCTTGTAGAATCAATTATGACTAGACCAGACAATGAAATGACTAGAAGTTATTTTAAGGGTAAGTCTGTTTTGCGAACAGTTCAGAAGAATGATAAGGATGGAAATCCAACAGAAAAACAATCGTTCTATAGTGATGGTGCAGGAACCCCAGAGACACTAAATGAGTTCTTTATCTTTGAATACGAGTATTATAAATAAAAAAAGTTGTATCCATGCATGGGAGAAATCCCGTGCATGTGATATGCCGTTCACGCATACGTTCGGCACCGCCGTAGGGACGTCGCGTGCGGCGTCCGTTATTTCATGTATGTGTTTTTTATCATAAAATTTTTACGGACGTGGCACGCCTACCGCACGGGTTTACACCCCATGCCTGTGGAATGCCACCCCTGTCGGGGTTGGGGGCGGTGCGGTATATTTGTGGGGCGAATGCGATTCGTTACATCATGCGTGCGATTTTTTCTATCATAAATCTTCTTATCCTTCCCTACCCTTTATCTTTTGTTTAATATAATTGAATCATCGGCAGCATGAAATTCAGAATTATGGTTGAGTAAAATTAAATTAGTCATATCGTTTATTATATAATAAATAGGTTTGTCTTCATCTGACGTCCAAATATATTGTATTTGCACACGTTTATTTTCAATTCACCTTTTTGCATTCTCTCGTCTCCGTATGCTTCATCAAATACTCGAAGCATCTCCTCTTCGTTGAAATACATAAAACATGTAAAATGATACTTCTCATGGAATATAAAATTATTCTCCTATGTGTACTTGACATACCATATTTACCCTCAAGGTGTTGCTCTGGGGAAACGAACGGATATTCATTCGCCCTATGTGGGCAAAAGAAACACGGATTGAATTGATATGACGGGTTCTATATTAGCAGAACCAGCTTTTCACAAGGTCGAAATTTAAATAAATTCGAACTCCTAAACACAAGACTGGAACAAGAATAAGGGCAAGTCTGATTTTGCCTTTTATGTCGTCAAGAGGAATTCTATATAGTTTTTTCAACGGAGAAAGGAATGTGATCAAATATGCTTGTGGGTCGTTCTTAGTTTGCGACAACGCATTCAAATAAGAATAAGAAGTGTTTACAGCACCCGAGAAATTGCTTCCTAGCTCTGCAGCCGTACCCGCATATTTAGCGAATTTCTCGTATGTCACACCAGACAAAAACACAGATAAGAATCCGAACTTATTCAAAATAAATTCCTTAGACGAACTAAACAGTCTTTCTGGATCTGCCTTGTCTGAAATTATACCTACCTTACTTTGAATGAACTCATAATTGGTGGCAATTGTGTGGTCGATTGATGGATCGATAATCTCAGGCGCTTTATGCAAAACATAATAAGCTATAATACCAGCAATGCCGGCTATAAAGAAGACAACTGAAATGAGAAATCTCCATTTGTCAAATTCGCCCCAAGCGAAAATGAGTGGTGTCAATACCAATGAGAAAACCAAACCCAAAATTAGTCCCTTAACAATAATTCCAATCGCTTTTGCGCCAAAGCCTTTAATAAGAGACGATACAAGAGAGAATATTATACTTACTACTCCACCTATTGTTTTCATATATTTAAATTGTTTTTTGTTGATGCTAAATAGATTAGCTAATTTTATAATATACCGATTACTAAATTGTTTAGACAAAGTTAACAAAAAAATCAATAGCAAAAGATAATCACGAGGAAAATTTAAGAATTAAGAGTTAAGAATTAAGAGTTATGAGTTGGCTCATATATGCCTGTAAGCTTAAACAGATATAGCCTAGGGCAACGCCTGTGGTAATGTTTTTTTTCGTAAATTTGCGTCATCATCAACACTAATTTTTATGACAACCATCATAATATTTTTTATTTATTTTATCTTCTTGATCATTGTCTTTGGCATCATTAAATTCGTGCTAAAAAAGCTATTGCACAAAGATGTGTCAATGTTGACAATGGGCATATTCTTCCTAATTATGTTATTGATTCCTTTTGCTCTTTTCAAAGGCTGCCAATCGTGTGTGGGGCATATAAAGGAAGAGATTAAGCAAGAAAGCACTCCAGACACGTCTGTTTCAATTGCCAAACAAGAGGTAGATGAAAAAGTGGAAGAAAACGAAAAAATCAGAAGAGTTATCACCTTCGAGTTAAAGGAGGACCGCAATCATACTATAACGAAAGGCGACACCATAGCAGTGGTCACCTACAATGAAGATGGCAAGATTATAGAATCTTACCTCCCCGGAAAAATTGTAGAGTGGGATGATGAATGGACAAGATTTACTGCTAAATACGATGCAAAAGGGAATAGAATTGAGGAACTCGTTTACGACCATAATGGACGCTGTTTCCTAAAAAAGATCTTTAAGTATAATGCAAATAACAAGCTAATAGAGGAATTGACTACGCACTATACAATCGAGGAAACCTTCACCATCAAATATGTGGCAAAATACAACGACAAAGGTCTTTTGATTGAAGAATGCGACTCGTCGGTAGAGGATGGATATGTCAATTATCGTGTCACCTACAAATACGACAAGAAAGGGAATCAAACCGAGTATTGCAGATACACAAACGCCAACAGTATAGAAGAGAAAACCACAAATAAATATGATAACAACGGAAAACTCATTCTATACACCTATAGTTCGGAAGAGGCTTCGCAAAAAAACACTTATCAGTACGATGAGAATGGACGTCTGGCAGAAGATTGTGAATTCGACTCAAACAACTCGCTTTATTTAAAAAAGACTTACAAATACGACGATAAGGGTTTCGTGGCTGAAGAATGTATTGAAGGTAATGGCGAAAAGACTAAATATGTGTATAAGCACGACAATAACGGAAAAGAGTTAGAAAAGTGCATCTATAAAGCAGGAACTACTCTAGAAAGGAAGGAAGTACACCAATACGACGATAAGGGAAATTTGACCGAGCACTGCATCTATGATGCCAATGGAAAGATAAAGGAAAAAACAACTTACAGCAAGGACAAGTACAAGAACGAAACGATCGTCAGAAAAGGAGAAGAGGGTGTCTTTGAATCGGGCGAATTAGACGAGTTTGAATACTTTAACTCTTGGTACCACGAATCAAATAGAAGTTCGGGAGGATCATCATTCCATCACGACGACGACTGATATTTTTGATATCATTGTTGTTCGGTAAAAGTTGAGAAGTGACAATCCACATGCCTGCAATGCAGACAAATAGACATTACAGACTTGTTTTGTAAAAAGTAAGTCCTTTCATACATCACATACTTTTTTAACGGACAGCAATAAGTTTATATGTGAGTCGCTTTGCGAGAAATCTCACAAATCTATTCAAATCTCACAAATCTATTATTGTAGAGAGGCACGGCCGTGCCTCTCTACTTTGGAAACATATTTGTTAGATTTGTAAAGATTTGTATGATTTCTGTCCGAAGGACACTCCCATGATTTTAATCTAAGACCCATGGCCAAAATTAATCGACCACGGGTCTTCGTTAATAAGAATTCTAAAAAAATATGAAATGGTATCTTTATTTTTAAAACAATAAAATGGATTAAGTATTAGATAATCTCCGGTTGGAAGATCTGTTTTATCTTTCCATCAGTGAATTCGAAGGCCAGACCGTCTTCTTCTTCGGTTGGACTTTCGCATAGCCATGCGATGCGGCCCTCGTAGTCGATATAGAGTTTTGTAAATTTTAGGATGCTCACTACTTTGTCTCGGGTTACATTCTCTTTTTTCAACGAGTCTGGAATGTCCAGATAACTAGAGAAATCATCATAGAATTTTAAGTAATAGGTCAATAGTTCATCTTTAATACCCTCCCAGAATGATGCGTCGTATTGTAGATACTCCTTGTATCGTTTACGTTGTTTGGCATTGACAGCCTCGTCATACGTACGGATGGTCAAATGCAGAGTCTTCAAATCTTTCTTAAAGAAACGTACAATCTCAGGTTTTCCCCAACCATGGAATTCATGGAACAGATAACCGAAGACCTTATCCTTCACTTTCTCCTCCTGTTCGAAATTTCTAAGGTTACTTGTCGCCATGAAATAGATTTCCTCTTCTGAAAGAAGCACACCTATGTAAGATTTGTTCCATTCTGTATAGCAAATCCATCCGAAGTTACCCTTTTTGTCGATGACCAGTCTCTTCGGAATGATGGTCTTCACACCCACCCGTTGACCGGAAGCGATAATTTTCTTAGCTTCCTTCTTGTCTCCAAGATAGATGGGCAGCATGGCTTCGGAGAGTTTCTTTAGGTATTCGTCTTTGTTTTGTAAATATTGTGTATAAACCTTTTGTTGTGTTTCATTTATTCCTTCTGTTTCGCTACCTTCCGCTTCTACTAGTATGTCGACTGTCTCGTCATAGAAAGTTAGCTTGTCCCATGTGGTCCAGTATTTCTTGTTATCGTGGATAAGGGTGCCGAATGTGGGGTCGCTGAGTTTGTGGAGGTAACGAATCTCATTTCGTGTAAGCAAAACTCGAGGTTTTTGTTCAGATAGCAGAACGGCAAATGCTTCGTCACTCCAACAACTAGCAATTATCCATCCAAAATTACCATCCCTACAGATAAAGAGGAAATTCACATCACACATTTCAAAGAGTGTTTTTTCTGTGATTTTGTCTTTATGGTCACCTTCCTCCAATTCTGTACTTTTTTCGATTTCTTCAAAATTCCACTTGTAATAATCGAGAATGTACTTAGGAGCCTCTTTGATATATTTTTCTTCGTTTTTAATGTATGTCTCATAGGCCTCCCTCTGCACATCAAGAATGCCTTCTTGGTTCTCGTCTTGCACTAAAACCTTCATTACTATGCCACTTCCATACAATGATTTATTCAGACTTTTACGCCATGAGCCTTTATTATTGAACTCAATATCTTCAAAAATTTTATCCTTCATATGTTTTTTTTTTTATTCTTCTGCTTGATTATTACCTCCTCTATTGCGTCTCTTCTTATTAGAATTGTAAGCTTCTATACCTTCCCTCTTCATAGCATTTACACCACCCGTATGGCTAGCGTTTCCGTGAAGGACGGAAGGGACTTTCAGCATTTCACCTTCAGGGGTTTCGTGCCAGGTGAAAGGTATGCCGTATTGGTTATTTTTCATCCATTTGTCGACTTCCTTTGCTGTATATTGTCGGCCCTTTGACTTTGACAATTGTCTTGCCATTGCTTCATTAGCCATCGCAAAATTCACATCTCTGTTTGAAGAAAAAGCGTTCAATTTCACCGTGCCAAAAGACATAGGTTTAAAATCTGGCTCATCATCTTTATATTTGATACCTTCAAGATGCAAACCTTGTTTTCCATGGAGATTTCTATGTATGTTTATTATCATCTCGGTATTGGCTCTAATATTATTATCCCAAGTTTCTTTTTCAGGATTGAATTTACCAAGAACATGATCTCCATTTGGAATCCAAATGCTATTACCTTTGCTATCATCGCCATCTTTCCAATGGCCATTTTTATCAGGTCTTAATTTAGTCTCACTTGCATTTTTAATTTCATCATTTTCCTCCTCGTCATCTTTTACTTTAGTTATTAAGATTGTGGTGCTTCCATCGCTTTCCGTTAACTCTTCGAAGACGATATCTTTTTCATTCAATTTGCTTTTTAGCTTATTCTGCTGTGCATTTTGACCTTTGAATTTAAAAACAATAGCTTCATCTTTCGTAGAGCCTTTCTCCTTGACAATTTTTGCTATTGTATCAATATCTAATTCGTCATCCTCCAATTCCTTGTCCTCCAAATCGTCGATTGCTAGCAAATTCATATCCGACTGGTGTTCATAGGCAGCCATTTCCATTTGAGGTACTGTTGGAATAGGAATTTGACCAGTGGTTTGGAATGAGATACACATAGGACATCCTAACGCGCAAGTTCCCTTGCTGTTTTTTGTCAGTGGGTTGGATATCCTGTTGATGTACATGCCTGAGTATACATTATCCCATTTGGTGATCATAGCCACGCATGGTTTTGGCATATTAGGTACCATATTGCACGTACCGAAGGCTGGCGCTGGAAATACTGGTCCCATCGTCATACTAGTAGCTGCCAGTTTACCATTGAAATAAACATTCATGTTGTCCATGATGTTATTCAACATTGCTGGTGCCACCCCAAACTGGCAAGTTGCCATCGCTCCTTTTACAATGAATTCTTCTTCCATAACTTATAGCCTTTTAATGACAACTTCTTTGGTAAAATAACCAACATCTTTCTCTTCCACTCTCGCCCATAACATAATGCGATCTGGCAGTCCATCCTCACTAAATTGGATGGTCAACTGTGCATGTCCGCTCAGTATTTTTTTACTGCCTTCGTCGTGTACTTCATACGTGTCATAAATGATACCCTTCTCTTCTTTCTCCTTTTTCTCTATGCTTGTTTTCCCGTCGAAGGTGAAAATAGCTTTTCTTGCTCTGGCAGGAAAATCATGAAGAATCAAATCCTGCGGTTGTTTGTTGTCATACCAGAAAAACAACCGGTATAACATGTTCTCCTTTAATATGCCGAAAAATTTCTCTTCCGACTTTAGTCCCACCGCATAACGATGAGATTGTTTCTTTACCAAATATTCATACTCATAATATTCTATCAACTCTTCTCGACGCAATTTCCAGCGTTCCTTCATTTCTGAGAAATCCAGCAGATGCTCAATTTCTCCGTGGTCGGAAACTTTCATCTTGATAGGATACAGAGCTTTACCAAATTGAAGTATGATTTGGTTAAAATCATCCACTGGGTTTCCATCTATCGTTTCATCATGCGAACCCAACATAGTGACAACGAACTTGTCTTTCTCGGTATCATCCCGATTAAAAAGAATCTGATCCTTCTTTTTAAATTCGCTACGTTTACCATTGGCAAATGTAACAACGGATGCGAATTCGTATATGGTTGATGAATATTCGAAATCGTACATAATTTAAATAAACAATTAACGGACAAAGTAATTTCTCATGTAATTTAAAATTATTCTCCTTTGAAAATGTTTTGATGATCGTTTTCGTAATTTTTATACATCAATTCACTTTCTCCGTTTAAGTCTGATAATGGGTCACGGAACACTCTTATCTCTGTTTTTTTGAGTACATGACTTTCTCCTCCTACATTTAAGGATATTTCAAATAAGTTGTTATACTTACTTACGAAGATATTCAACTCTCCTTTCTGCATGCGATCATCTCCGTAGGCCTCATCAAAAACGCGAAGCATTTCATCTTCGTTGAAGTAGAAATAAGCTGTATATTGATAACCATTACAATCCCAAATATTTTTGAAATATTTCATTCTTGATGGGTATTTGATGGATTGCTCTTCATCCTTGTTATAAGCGATTGTATGTTCTGCATTTGAGAAGTCACAAGTGTGCCATTTCATTATGCTCTTTTTATCCTCAAAGTCAACTTTTATTTTATAGTTGAACCGTTCGAAATATTTATGGATGAGATCTAATGATAATGCCTCTTTTATATCCAATTCTGGATTAAGTTTTATTGTATTTGATATATGTTCTTCTAAGGTTTTTGCAGAATTCTTACCAGAACGAAATAATTCATAATCTTGAGATTCTTCTCCTTTTGCAGACCAATCCAATAATATAGTTCGAGAACTTCCTTTTAAATATAAGCCGACTTCTCCTTTGGGTAGTAAACATAAATTAATTGATTTGTACATACCTTTTTCAGGTTTCCCTTCTCTAGTATATCCTTCATACCCATTTTCGAAATTATATTTTATTTGTTCTATGGGGAGTTCTGTATATATGATATATGCTTTTTTTTCTGCATAAGAAATCCATTTTGCACCAACTTCTGTAGGCAAATTAATTTTCCAATCCTTTCCATAATCATTAAAACATCCCCATTTACTCAATCCCAAATTAGTAAATGCTGATCCAAACACACATAACTTGGAGCCATCTTCAAAGAAATAACTTACGTCAATATTTTCTATTGGGTTTGCTTTGGAGGTGCTAACTTCTGGTTCCCAGTAATACATATTTTGTTTTTCTGAATTTTTTTCCATGTTACAATATGTGAAAAATATACATAAAATAGGAATTAAAAAAAATGCTGAATATTTCATTTTGCACTAACTATTCTCAATGATTTTCCTTTTATTTCCAGGTTGAGCAGCATTGACAAATCTTGGCTTGCTAATGCTATCTGGACTTAATATAATCATTCGTAAACTTTCTCCCTGAGAGGATAGATGCAAGAATTTATTTCTAATTCTCTTTTCTAAATCACTTATCTTTGGTACGGTCCTTTTTATTTTTCTTTTTCCTTTCTTCCCCTCAAAAGCATAGAGTTCTTTTGCCTTCAATTGGTTATAAAATGAATTTAAATCATTGTCATTAACGTTGTATTCGTCTTTCATTTGAAATTTTGAAGAACCACTTTTTTCTCTCATCATATTGAGTGCAATACAACTATAACTATTAGAAACTTCTCTATACCCTTTTTTTATATCCTCATCAGTAAACCATCCTTCATCTTTAAGTTCATCTCTATCTTTATTACCAGCATAAACATTAGATTCTAAATGCGCGGTAATTAGAGCTGGATTTGTCACAGCAGCCATAGCTTTAAGCGTTGAATAGTAATTTTTATATAATATATACTCTTCTTTTTTATCATCGCTATATCCTCCTCCTATATCGCTATGAGCACCTGGTATGATTACATTATTTTCAAATGGTTCGACTAATGTCAATGAGAAATTTTTTCTGTATTCATCTGCAGCACAAATTTGATACACCTGTTTCACTATAGATGAATCTATTGTAAGTGCCAACTCTTTAACATCATCATTAAATGATTCACCATAAGATGAAACTGTATCGTATAGACCTAAGAATGATACCTCTATATCTTTTGATAATTTTATTTGTTCGTCATTCAAAACATCCATTAAGCATATTTTGTATCTATTCTCTTTCGAGAGTATAGGGGTCAAATATTTATCAATTGATGAAAGTTTGAATGGGGTTGGCGCCAGAACTGATTTGTATAATTGATCAAGTTCTTCTTTAAGTGCTTTCCCTAATTTAAACGTATCACCTTTCGCCTTTTTTATTCGAGATGTGAAACTTCTTGCCGCTGCAGCCCCTCTACTAAAGCCATACGCATCAAATGTAAGATCTATATCAATAGTAGTATTGGGTTCGCTTTCATCTTTTAAAATTTCAAGTAAACAATTTTTTATTTTTTCACATCCTCTTTCTATTTTTCCATTTACTCCATAGTCTCCACATCCAAGAGCTTGTCCTAATGTACTATCATCATAAATACCTTGCGATGCAAAATACTGGGAATTATACGTTATTTCTGCAACAGGACGAGGTGCTGTACCTATACCTTCTATGTAAATAGAAATATCATAATCTCCTTTATCCATTTTGGTTTGGTACATAGTATATAATTTGGCAACATTTGACAAATCATTTAAATGACTATCATTCTTTTTATAATATTCATCTCTATGTGCTACTTTTTTCGACTGCGCATCGTAGGCTTTTCGCTCTTTGACGTTCATCATGCTATTGCCAGTTCCATCAAAAAATATCGCTATATGGACTTTAATGGTTTTGGATTTAGAGTCTTCATTGTTATTATCTTGCGAAGGATTTCCTGTTTCTACTTGACTTGGCATACTCTATTACATTTTATTTACCAACATAAACATTTCCGCCTCCTGTGACATATAACTTTGACTTGGAATTGATCTTTCCGTCTTTGGATACCTCACATGTTAGCTTGCCTGATATTTCAGCCTTGCAATCTTTGCTGACCTTCATATTCATTTTACCAGAAACTTCTTGTGTGAAGTCTTTCTCAATAGTCTCATTTTTCTTGCCTTTTATGCTGATCTTTGAGTCTCCTTCCACCGTTTCTGTGAGCTTTCCTTTGATTTCTTCCTTCGCATCTCCTTTTATGGAAATTGAACTATTGCCATCTATCTTTTTGTCATAATTCTTACCTGCTTTTACGATGATATCTTCATCGGCAGATATTTTTATAACTTTAGAATGCAATGAAATCTCTTTTGTCGAGCCAATTTCAACGATACCTCCAGATGTGGAGATTACAACAAAATTACCATTGGCATCCGAGATGGTTATACCTCCATCGTTACTATCATCCATGATGATTTGTCGTCCGCTCTTCGTCACAATACTATGCACGTTGTTGCTATCTCCTCCACCGTTTCCACTCTTTCCGCCGAACATGCTTCCCATTACGTATGGACGGTTGGGGTCGCCGAATTCAAAGCCTACCATCACCTGGTCGCCCTCCTCTGGCACGAACACCATGCCTCGGTTTTTCATGCCACTACCTCCGGCATCCGGACTTTGCACTCGAATCCAATTCGACTCCTTACCCATACGTTTCTGCCACTCAAACTGAATCTGTACCCTACCCAAACTCTTTGGGTCTGCATTGCTCTTTACGTATGCCACCTCCGGATATGCTTTCACCACATCAAGGTATTGCTGTGTGACATACTCCATGTTCTCTGGCGATGCCACGAAATGGTTGCTGTAGTTGCCGTTCTTGTCCACCTTGTGAACAATCTCAATGACCCTGTATCTTCCTAAGGAGGATACTCCCATCGAACTAGGGAATGAGATATCTACAATGCAACCTATTTTTACGCGACATGTTCTAGTTTCTCCTTCAACAGTTAGCATCGATCCATCTCTGGCTTTGGATTTTGCATCCAACATCTTTTGCAGATAACCATTGTCCGTCACTGGAGATGCTCCTGGAAGTAGCTCCTTGTCATTGTCGTTAAAAAGTCTGTCTGCATTCGATACAAAACTGTTTAGGAGTCCACTAGCCGACCCTTTTTGTGCGTTCGTGCACTCCCCTTTATCATTCTCAACGAAATAATCGTAGGCTGAAATCTTGCGTGGAAAGGCTGATGCGTGGGTACGCAAACTATATACGTCTTGCTCGAAGACTAGATTCTCCTCTCCACAGTTGCCTGGGGTTCCGAAACTGATTTTCTTACCATCGTAGAAAAAGAGCTCGTTATAAGTGCTTGAAAGACGATTTAAAAATTCGAAAACGGTCTCATGGTAACGCATCACATACGGAATTGAACCATCAAACTTAGGGTTGCAATCCAATCCGATTCCAAACTTAGAAACGGATTGTGTAACGATGCTTTTCAACTGGCAATCCACGAAGGAGTCCATTCCCCTCGAACCGTTCAACTGTATTATGTCACCTTCTCCTATTATGTGAACCCTGTTGCTCTTATGATTCACATAGTCATAGTCGGGTTCACTTTCCCATGCATCCACACGCACGTCTGTTACCCACCCTGAAAACTCATAGGGATGCTTGGAGTCCATGTGACTAAATTTAATGATCACTTGGGAACCTACATAACCTAATAGTTTCTGAGGGGATTCTTTCCACATCTCATCTTGGGACATAAACTCACGCACCACATCAAAGTGATGACATGAGTTCATACCTTGCTTCAACACCAAAGACTCGAAGACGATCTCTTCGCCACCGAGCGACACGGTTGGTTTTACAGGATTTAAGTCTTGTGACATATATAAATAAATTTTATATCAGTTCAGTTTATTCTTGGTCATATTCACTATTCCACTCTGCCTCGTCATTTCCCTTTGTACCATCCAATTTGATGACAAAGCTTTTAGCAGGGAAATATGGGGTGATGTGGATGTCCAAATAGATTCTGTCCTTTTGGTTCGGGTCTTGCTCCAAACGAATGATTTTTGATTTTTCGATGAGCTTGCTTGGACCTTGTATACCATCCAGGAACTTCACGATTTGTGATCTTAGGTCACGTTCTGTCTTACCACTCCAGTTCTCAAATGAACGACGGTTCAAGAAGTCGAACAACACCTTTGTTACGTAGTCGAACACACGAACAACGGAGTAAGTTTGAAGACCCAAGTTATCACCATTGAACAATGTCTTTGCA
>JAFZLC010000006.1 GCA_017551675.1 Paludibacteraceae bacterium
AAGGTAGTATCTCAAAGAGAAGCGGATGAGGCATAACAATTCTTTGCAAATATAAAAAAAATACGTATGCAAACAAAAACAAAGATATAGAGGTAAACAAAAAACCATCCACCATAAGGACTATATAGAGTTGCCTTAATCGCATGGATGGTTTTGTATGCGTTATTTGATGCAAATATAAAAAAATATATGCAAGAAAAAACAAAGAAAATATTGAAACGAAGCGCATTTGCCACTCTGGCAGTCGGTACTCTTGTGTTCGTTTTCCTTACATTCAAACGCAACGTAAAGGAAGAGGATGCAGAAAAGTACCTTAGTCCGTATTTCACAATCAAGTTTTTAAGTAATGTAAATCCCTTTATGTTAAAAACAAGATAGTATATTTTTTTGTGTTGGGATAATATGGATAAAAAAAGCAGACATAAAGCCTGCTTCATTTTTTTTGATTAATGCTTATATCTTTGAAAATTTCCCAACACTTGTTCTATATGTATTACTTCCGGACATGAGTCCCAAGTAAACCCACCAGCCGTTAAATACCATTTTTTTCTTTCAGAAACTGGCACTTTCTTTATTGATGGGAACGCAGATATAGGCATTATTATTTCTCTTCCATCATCCAAGACAATTCCTATTTTTCCTCTAACAGGAAAAATTATCTTTTTTATTTTAGGAACTACATTCCAATATCCTTCTACCTTTACCATATCTTACTCGTTTATAGTTAATATTCTTATATTTTCTCCATTTTTAGTTTTTAAGTAATGTAAATCCCTTTATGTTAAAAACTAAAAGAGAATCACAAACAAAAGAACACTATATATACAATAGAAAATATGAAAATCGAGCTACTTTCACCTTCTAAGGGCACGCCCAGAGAACATTTGGTGACCAGTAACTCGATTACGTCTGCAATATTACTAAATAAAGTTGAAAAATCCCACGAAAAAGGTGTTTTTTTGTTAGAATGCGGAGAAAAAAGGAAACTGAACGGTGTAAATGTTTTTAAGTAATGTAAATCCCTTTATGTTAAAAACACAAAAATAAAAAGTTGGCTGTCTAATGGTGGGCAGCTCCAATTGCTACCGAGCATAACAACCAACTCTATGTTTTCGGAAAAAGATTTCCCTAACGATGCAAACATACAAAAAAATTTGTTTTATCCAAAAGAAAATGACAAAGGAATGAAAGGCACAAAAGAAAAAGCGGAATCAGACAATCGTAATATCATAGGGTTACTAAAGTTTTTAAGTAATGTAAATCCCTTTATGTTAAAAACAAAAACGGCTGAACCGAGAAGAGTTAGCAAGGTAGATAAAAGACCCCTAATATGGGAAGCAGCGAAGCACACTTCCAACGGCAATAGAAACCGTTCCAATTAGACAAACGCATTGCCGGGGTGATTCTATTTCAATGCGTTCCATCGCTAATAAGGCTATGCAAATATAGATAAATTTTTAATATGCAAGATAAAACAAAGAAAATATTGAAACGAAGCGCATTCGCCACAATAGCGGCAGGTGCGCTCGTTATCGTTTTTCTGTTTTTAAGTAATGCAAATCCCTTTATGTTAAAAACAGAAAGACGTTAAACATTCTTCGGACACCATCCGAAATGAATACGAGCAGATGATTTGTGCCTTTTCTATGCGCCCACGGTATGCAACTGCACTCACACATGGGTCTAACCACCTTTCTGGTGCAAATTTAGACGAATTAAAGGAATTAAAAAAGAAATTAGACAGAAAAATAAAAGACTGGGGGAAGGCAGATTCTGTTTCTATTGATGATTTCTTTTTATTCATAGCTATTGAATTGAAATTGAGAGCCAGCAAGAAAAATGATAATCATTTCAGTTATTATGTGTCAGTAATTGAATCTGATGGAAAAATAACATTAAGAATAAGTGACCATCATTATGATGCCAGCACGGATGATTATCATCGGTCAAAACATACAACGTCTCTTACTTTCTCAAACGAAGAAACAGAAGAATGGGATTACTTCAAGCCGAATGAGAACACAAAGGCGATTGAGTATGTTTACTACGAAAAAGATTTGAGCAAAAACGCTTTAAGTTTTTAAGTAATGTAAATCCCTTTATGTTAAAAACCATATCCTGTTTATTTTTTAAAATTGTTGTTGAAAAAGATGGCAGTTTCAGCATCTTTTTTTATCTTTGCCACATCACTCATGCTGAGGAATACGTTTCGGGCGTTCTTGTTAGGGTCATTTGGTGCATTAACACCCTCAGAGAGTTCTCCCCAAACATTTATTGTCTCAAAATCGTCCTGCGAGTTTAAACACTCCTTTTCAACTACGACTATTTTCCCACAAGAAACCATTTTATAAAATCGGATAGAGTTTTTAAGTAATGTAAATCCCTTTATGCTAAAAACTCCAATCTTTAATTTTTTGTTCTAATTTCTTTTTTATCTCCTTTATCTCATCTATATTTGCACCAGAAAGGTGGTTAGACCCATGTGTGAGTGCAGTTGCATACCGTGGGCGCATAGAAAAGGCACAAATCATCTGCCCGTGTTCATTTCGGATGGTGTCCGAAGAACGTTTAACGTCTTTCTTTATAGTGATAATAAGATCACCATCATAGCCGATACTTTCAGTGTCGGCTTTCTTTTTTGGTGCAGGCTTTTGTTTTTAAGTAATGTAAATCCCTTTATGCTAAAAACAGAAGGATTTCTATGTTGTTCTATTCATCCTAATTACAAGATTAACAAATTACTTGTAAATAACATTGCAAGCATTCACGGAAGGAGAATAACACAATTGATTGATTGGTGTGAAAACGGGTTGTTGATAGATTCAAACATTGATAAAACAAAAAAGATACTCAGTGACTCATGTCTCAATGACTCGAAGTGTGAGTATCTTATATCCTTGTTGGACAATGCAAAACTAAATAAAAATAATGAAATGAGAAAAGAAAACAATAAAAAACTAAATGGTAACGATATGAAATTAACAAAAGACAACGTATTGGAGAAGTGGGCAGATGCAAAACTTCTCCTAAAAGACAAGAAGGAATTTATCGACTTGGCAGAGGATAGTTTTATTCCGTTTGCCAACCTTTACGATGAGTTCGATGAAGATATGAAGAAAGACTTGAAGTTTTTAAGTAATGTAAATCCCTTTATGCTAAAAACACAGAGGATATTGACCAGAACGATGTGAAAACACAAGACAAAGTGTTCGATGCCGTGTTCAATTCCTACGGAGAGTTCATATCCAATGTACGCAACGAGATAGTGCAGTACGTATCACGCAGACTCAGCACGACAGACTGATAGTTGGGAGACTTCGGTCTCCCGACTTTTGAAAAAAAAGTATATATTTGCAGAGTGTTTTATTTAAATCGGAGAATATATGACAACGAATGACTTACAAGAATTAAAATTTCCATTGAATGATGCTCAGTTAGAGATTATGAAAACGTTTGCTTTCGGTTTAAGGAAAGCAGAGTTCAATAAGTTACGCTCAATTCTTTTTAAATTTAAAGATGAAGTATTGCAAAACCGAATTGACGAGGAAGTCTCAAAAGGGAATTGGGTAAAGTTGCAAAAAGCAAAATGATATGGAAAAAGTAGTTTTAGATACCAACATTCTTTTACAGATAATACCATCCTCTTCTGATTTCCATTATATATGGTTAAAAATAAACAAAGGAGAATTGGCAGTATGCGTAACGACCGAGATACTGTATGAATATGAAGAGATATTGTCACAAAGAATGCCCAAAGAGTTGGTGTCTAAAATAATATCTTTAATATTGGATAACCCTCACACTATTCGTGTAAGTGAATATGTAAGATGGGGTGTCGTATTATCTGATGTTGATGATAACAAGTTTGTTGATTGCGCTGTTGCGTCTGGTGCGAAGGTGCTTGTAAGTGATGATAAACATCTTCGTGTATTAAAAGAAAAGTGGAAACCGTTGGTGGATCTGAAAACATTGCAAGAATACCATAAATATCTACAAAGTAAGATAAGATCAATATCTGGTACAAGGAGAAAATTATAAGAATACTTTTCGTTCATCCGTAGTGTTTTTAAGTAATGTAAATCCCTTTATGCTAAAAACGCAAGGTATTAACTAACTAAAATCAATTTTGAAATATGGAAAGTAAAAAAGAGACTATTTTTGACCACAATCCGACTGACGAAGAGTTAAAAAGGTGGGGAGGGCGAGAGACATTTGAATATTTTAATTCTAAAGGTATTGATATTCTCTCTGATGACGATTCTAACTATTATATGATCGGGATTCTTTATGCGAGCAGAGGGGACGATAAGACGGCGGAGAAGTATTTCTCAAAGATAAAGCACAAAAAAATGCTATCAACGTTAGTCGAAGATTTTTAAAGTTTTTAAGTAATGTAAATCCCTTTATGCTAAAAACTAAAAGAAATAACATTTATATTGTAAAAAGTGCTTCTCCTGTAAATTCAAAACAACTTGAAAAAAAAGAATTATTATGCGCCAACGACCGCTAAGCTTTCGCTCTTATTGGCATCCTTGCACTACCTCAAAAATCTCTGTACCGCTCTTTGAAAAATAAAGGTAGTATCTCAAAGAGAAGCGGATGAGGCATAACAATTCTTTGCAAATATAAAAAAAATACGTATGCAAACAAAAACAAAGAAAATATTGAAGTTTTTAAGTAATGTAAATCCCTTTATGCTAAAAACATAAGCATTAATCAAAAAAAATGAAGCAGGCTTTATGTCTGCTTTTTTTATCCATATTGTCCCAACATAAAAAATTATGTTATATTTGCAACGAGAAGAACTTAAAACTTATTGCTATGGCAACAAGAAACAAATACTTAACAACAGGATTCAGACCGATACCAATGCTGTTCGGTGCTGAAGGTAGAAGATTTATGGAGAGAGCAAAGAACCCACAAAAACTTCCAAGAGAAGAAGTGGAGCGTATGAGAAAAGATGCTGAAATATTTAAAGCGGCTATCGAAAGAGGGAAAAGAATAAGAGAAGAACAAGAAAGAGCAAAGAATGGACGGATTGAAGGATAACTTATATATCGTTCGCTTAAAAGACGAACCGACATCTGTTTTGAAGAAATTCAAAAGCAAAGATTCGTATCTCAATCAATTTTTAGGTTTTTAAGTAATGTAAATCCCTTTATGCTAAAAACGTGTAACTCATACATCATTCACAATCAAACAAATACAAAAATCTTCCATCAAAAAAACTCGACCATTTCGGGCATTTTCAGAGAATTTTCCTGTGCTTTTTTGCATTTTCGTCGACCATAATAATGATATGAATACCCTACCCAGGGCGATACCCATGGGCTATATCTGTTGCAGCCTTTCAGGCTGAGAACCACCATCATTTATTCTTTTCCAAAAAATCAAGTATATCCCTGATCAACAATAGAAATTCATCATTTTCCTCCCTGCACTCACATGGGGATAACTTCTGTTTTTTGAAAACCGCAAGAAGAGAATCCTCCTTGCCGACAGTTCCATGAACCTCCTTTTTGTGACACTCTACCAGATCACCATTCTTATCAAAACAATAACGATACTGATACTTGGCACAATTCGACATAGAATCCATGTAATAGTCAAACAGACTGTCACAAACAGCATTAATCCATACCAACTTGCCCTTTTCAAATACACATTCTATATCTGAAGAACTAGGATACCCCCAATAGCAGTATTGATGAGAAATTTTCTTGATTGTCAAGTCACGAGTCGGATGGTGTCCACTTTTTATGGATAAAAGATATATATTCTCATCCTCCTCTAACTCATCCTCTGATTGATCGGAATAGTCAAAATCGAAATACTTATCGGTAAGATTACATTCTGAATCCATGACAAACTCCAGGTTCATATTATATTCATCATCCAAATTTTCTTCGTATTCCCCGTTGGGTTCTTGTACAATTGTATCGATCTCATCATCAGTACTCTGAACATTTTCCTGATTTGAACTTCCACAGGACGACAAAAGCATGATGATAATAAATAACGGGAAACACCAAATGATTTTGTGCGTTGTCATCATATTTTATGATTTATGTTGATTACAAATTACCTCTTTTTCTTTTTCAACATGGATTCGCACTTATCCACCCTCTTGTTGAGCATTTGGATATTTTGGCGGACATCCTTGAGAAATTTGGAAAGTTGGGGTCACTAACCTCCTCCGCACCCATCGCGAAGCAAGAAAGCATCAGCAGAAACAATAAAACTGCACTTCTCTTCATATATTCCTCATTATGACATAGAATATGACAAAGATAATAATAAATGAACACGTGAATAAAAAACTTTAGAAACCCAAATGCTCGTTAAAGCCAAATAACATTTAAAACTTTATCGTGCCTTCTTTAGCATATTTTTCTAACCTTCTGATATACAAATCAAAAACCCTAAATTGTACGATTTTTGAAGTATCGTTTACACTGCAAGATATCCTTCTTTCCTTAGAGTTTATGTAAACAGAATCTAATTTAAGCTCGTAAGAACAAAAATATATGTTTTTTTCTATTGTGTCTAATACCCCCCAATAACACTCGTCATCGTGAACTTTATTTTTTATACATACTTCATCATAACTCATTTTATATATTTGCTTACTCTGATCACAACATTCCACACATTCTATTTTACCAGAAATTTCAAAATCTGTTTCATCCAAATATCTTTCTATCTGAGATGATGATGGTGTACGCAAAAATTTTTCATAAGCCAGTCCCAAGCCTACAAATAAGACGAGCAAATAGCAAATGTATAAAGGTATTTTTAATATTGAAATAAGTTTTGCTTTCATCTCAAGTTTTTAAGTAATGTAAATCCCTTTATGTTAAAAACCAGATCACACATCCGTTCTGTCTTATCGACGTATGCATAACCCCTACGATGATGGGCTTGAAATCCTGTCGTCCTATCGGATATGACTTTATCATAAATCTCTTCCCTTCTATTTGCTCTGTAGATAGAAGGATTCTTTATCAATCCTTAATGTTACGATGACTACTGCCGCGATGAAGTAGCCATGAATTCAGATATGACGTGATTTCGTGGTTTACACAAATCTCTTAATCGTCCTTCAATCTTACAAATTTACAATGAGGATGAGCACGTGAATAAAAAACCCTTACTTTATCACCTACTTGAGGCTTGACTTTTTCATCTTTTTTTATCTTGAAATATCCTTTTTCATATCGATTATCTTTTGTATAATAATCATAACAATAACTATTCCCATCTCCACCAGAGCTTCGGTATATTTCATAAATGCGACCCACAGTTTCTTCTACAAGTCTTTCCTCCTCTATTATCTTAAAGTAAACATCTTTAGCGATATATCGACAAGCAATAAAAAATATAATCGTACATACCATAGCAAGTGGCAATAGAATGTCATATACAGTTTCAAAAAATATCATACGAAATAACACAAAAAAAACAGCAAATGCTAATACATACCATAATAATCTAACATCCCATAGTATGACATTTTCACTCAAATACGCATCCAACTGATAATTAAGAAGCTGATAAAAATCCACCACCATAAGTACCAACATCATTATAAACAAAAAAAGTCTCACAAATCTATGGTTATCCAAAAAGATAAAAATTGAATCAAATACACCTTTTATTTTTTTCAACATATCACATAATTATTTTGTTTTATAAAACATTTTAAGTTCATCATCTATGTCCATATTAAAAAATGTCCATATAGTATAATTTATTCCTTTATAGTTTTTAAGTAATGTAAATCCCTTTATGTTAAAAACGAGACATTGGCACAGTTGTCAGAGAGGTCTCAAACCTATCTTCCTTCTAAATGTCTTTATTTTGAGGAAACAACATAGTCCATTTAGCCATATTAATCACGCCTCACATCTTTTATGAATTTATAAATACGCTGAATCATATTTACTCGGCCAAACAAAGAACAGACAAAACAATATTTACCCAAATATATTATTATCGCAAAAAGAATAGTAGGGAATTGTAAAATATAACGGTTAATAAAATCCCATTCGTCCATTGGTGAATTCTTCCAACACGGAGTACTCAAATGAAGAAGTTCTAATTGACAAGCGACACCAAAGGGAAATAACAAAACCACAATCAACAACTTGGTTATAATCGACAAAATATGCCTTAGTTTACTCTGAGTTTTACCTATAAAATGCAAAAGGGGAAGGAACAATCCTACCATGACAAATTGAATAAAAACGAAAAATCCAGTTATAAACATTTCAAGACCATATCCTTTAACTGAAACTTGACATGAAATCAAAAAAAGCATCAAAAATTCCACACATGATTCTATAAACAAATTAATCGCAATTTTTATCATTTCATCTTCACTTTAAAAAGAATAACTTTGTTTTCTATCTCACTATTTTGTTTTTAAGTAATATAAATCCCTTTATGCTAAAAACCCTGTAACTCATACATCATTCACAATCAAACAAATACAAAGATCTTCCATCAAAAAAACTCGACCATTTCGGGCATTTTCAGAGAATTTTCCTGTGCTTTTTTGCATTTTCGTCGACCATAATAATGATATGAATACTCGTTCTGTTTATCGGTGACTAAGATAATACTTATCGGATACTTCTCAAAAAATTTTTCGCGTATTTTTTCTTTGTGAGACAACGCATTACTCTGCGTGCCACAATACAAGTTCAGCCAATCCATCTTTTCATTCTTTTTCCCTCAACAAATATATCCATTTTCCTCTTTCTCTATTCCTCATTCAAATTTCATATCCTATCTTTGCAAAAAATTCAACGGCAAAACATGATGTTCGATTTAAAAAAAGAATTAAGCTCTCGCATACTCGTACTCGACGGAGGTATGGGTACCATGATTCAACGATATGGATTAACAGAAGAAGATTATCGGGGCAACTTCGTACCCAACAGCGATGTGCAACAGAAAGGAAATAACGACCTGCTTTGTATAACACGAAGCGACGTCATCTCCGATATTCATAACAAATACCTCGAGGCGGGGGCCGACATCATCGAGACTTGCTCGTTCAACTCTCAACGGATCTCCATGGCCGATTATAAAATGGAAGGCCATATCCACGAACTCAACTTTGCCGCTGCTCAATTAGCACGCAAGGCCGCGGATATCTATACGGCTAAAGACCCAACCAAACCAAGGTTCGTGGCTGGTTCCGTCGGTCCTACCAACAAGACTTGCTCCATTTCTCCAGACGTCAACAACCCCGCCCTACGAAACGTGACCTTCAACGAGATGAAAGAGGCTTACGTCGAACAAATGGATGCCCTCATTGAGGGTGGCGTTGATGCTCTTCTCATCGAGACAATTTTCGATACGCTCAACGCAAAAGCTGCCATCTCGGCTGCCAACGAATGTATCGCCCGTTGCGGACGTACCGTCTATATCATGCTCTCTGCTACGGTGGCCGACATCAGTGGCAGAACGCTATCCGGACAAACGCTTCAGGCATTTCTCAACTCCGTCGCCCATGCCAACGCACTCTCTATCGGACTCAACTGTTCCTTCGGTGCAAGAGAACTGAAAACCTACTTGAAAGAGATCAGCGATAATGCTCCATGCTATGTCAGTGCCTACCCTAATGCTGGTCTCCCCAACCAATTTGGTCAATACGACGAGACGCCTGAAACAATGGCAAGTCAAGTGGTAGAATACATCACAGAGAGACTGGTAAACATCATCGGTGGATGTTGCGGAACAACCCCCAAACACATTGCAGCTTACCAACAACTGCTGGTCAACTCTGTTCCAAGAGAAATACCAACAGCCAACCATCATCTTAAATTGTCAGGTCTTGAACCTCTCGAAATAAAATCAGTCAACGCAAGCCTCAACGAAAAGCAAGAGCGCTCCCTATTCGTCAACATCGGAGAACGATGCAACGTGGCTGGTTCGAAAAAATTCCTTCGTCTCATCAACGAGAAGAACTACGAAGAGGCACTTTCCATCGCACGCAAACAGGTGGAAGATGGCGCACAGGTGGTCGACGTCAACATGGATGATGCCATGCTGGATGCCAAGACCGAGATGGTCAATTTCCTAAATCTGATTGCCTCCGACCCTGATGTGGCAAGGGTGCCCATCATGATCGACTCCTCCAAATGGGAGGTGATCGAGGCTGGATTGCAATGCGTACAAGGGAAATGCATTGTCAACTCCATCTCACTGAAAGAAGGTGAAGCAAAGTTTTTGGAAAAAGCAAAAAAGATTCAGCAATACGGAGCAGCTACCGTAGTGATGGCCTTCGACGAAGAGGGTCAAGCTGCCACCTACGAGCGTAGAATAGGCATCTGCGGAAGAGCCTACAAACTGTTGACGGAAAATGGATTCCCTCCAGAAGACATCATATTCGACCCTAATGTGCTATCCGTAGCAACTGGTATCGAAGAACATAATAACTACGGTGTTGATTTCATCAATGCAACAGAATGGATTCGTCAAAACCTTCCTTATGCTAAGATAAGTGGAGGTGTCAGCAACCTATCCTTCTCTTTCAGAGGTAACAATCCTATCAGAGAGGCTATGCACTCCGTGTTCCTCTATTATGCGTATCAGAAAGGTATGGATATGGGAATCGTCAATGCAGGTATGTTGCAAGTCTATGAGGAGATACCATCCGACCTGCTGGAACTGATTGAGGATGTGGTCTTAAACAGAAGGAAAGATGCCACAGAAAGATTGATAGCAAAGGCAGACGAGATAAAAAACTCCCAAACAGGCACACAACACACCAACCAACTGGAGTGGCGTCAATATGATCTTGAAAAAAGAATCTCATATAGTTTGGTGAAGGGTATCGGTGACTTTCTAGAAGAAGACATGGAAGAGGCCCTCAAAGTCTACTCTTCTGCAGTGGAGATTATCGAGAAACCCCTCATGGAAGGAATGAATGAGGTGGGCGAACTCTTTGGCGAAGGCAAGATGTTTCTTCCACAGGTGGTGAAAACAGCAAGAACCATGAAGAAAGCCGTCGCCATACTACAACCCTATATCGAGGCACAGAACAAAGGCAATGGAAAGAAATCGGGTAAGGTGCTGATAGCAACCGTCAAAGGAGATGTTCATGACATAGGCAAGAACATTGTGGCCGTCATCTTAGCCTGCAACAACTTCGAGGTGATCGACCTTGGCGTGATGGTGCCAAGCGAACAGATCATCGAAACCGCCATAAAAGAGAAGGTAGACGTTGTATGTCTCAGTGGATTAATCACTCCATCCCTAGAAGAGATGGTGCATGTGGCAGAATCGATGGAGAAAGCTGGTTTACAGATACCTTTGATGGTGGGAGGTGCCACCACATCAGACATACACACGGCAGTAAAGATAGCACCTAAATACAGTGGCGTAGTGATGCGTATGAGAGACGCCTCACAAAACACCTATGCCATTTCAAAATTGCTAAATCAGGAGACTCGAAAAGAGTATATCGAAAAGATACAAAAGGAGCAAAACAGACTTAGAGAAGAGCACCAACAAAAAGAAGAAAAGATTATCAATTTCGATGAGGCCAAAGAGAAGAAGATAAACCTATTCTAATTCTAAGGCGGATCTTATCACATTGTTGCAAGCATATCCTTAATCTTCTTCACAAGGATATCCCACTGATATTTTTTCTTCTCCTCTCGAATATTCTCAAGGAAACACTCCTTATCCGTGTTTTGGAAAAAGCGGAGTATCGCATCTGCAATCTCCTTTGGATCTGGATTCACAACATATCCCACCTTTCCATCTGGAACGATTTCAGGCAAACCACCAACATTAGTCACCACCATTGGTTTCTCAAAATGATATGCCACCTGAGCGACTCCACTTTGAGTGGCAGACCTATATGGTTGAACGATTAGATCTGAAGCACAAAAATAGGCACCCACACTACTATCAGGAACATAATCAGAGACCCAAACAATATTTTTCAAGTTTAGATCCTGTTCCATCTTCTTGTATTTCTCTTCATTTCCATAGAACTCACCCACCACTAGAAGTCTTATGGAAGAATCGACGATACGTTGGTCGGACATGGCCTGCAGCAGCAAATCAAGTCCCTTGTAATCTCTAATAAACCCAAAGAAGAGAAGATAGTTGTAATCAGTGGGCAAAGAGAGTTTTTCCAAGGCCGTCACACGATCCATTTGAGGACCATAGATATCATAGATAGGATGAGGGGAAACCACCTTAGCCTTAATCTCGCCCACGCAACGTTCAACATCATTCATAACGAAATCAGATAGAGCAATAAAGCCATCCATAGATTTCAAAAAGTACGGAGGAAGATATTTATCGATGATGGAAGTCTCATGCGGAGTCATATTATGAATTAATCCGATCAGTTTAGCATTTGTCTTCTTCCTAATCACTTTCGCAATAGTACCGAAACAAGGAGCGAAGAAAGACATCCAATAAGCAAAGATAACGACATCCGGATTGTCTTCAGCGATTTTCGAACCCGTTTTCACCCAGTTATATGGGTTGACAGAGTTGACACGTCTGACGATATGCAACGATGTTGGAGCAGAACCCGATGAGTACTGAGTCTTGCCAGGAAACAAAAAATTAGGATACTGAAGCGTGAATGTCGCCACATCCACACTATCACCAGCTTTAACAAACTCGCTAGCCAATCTTTCGTTAAACGCTGCCAATCCACCTCTATATGGATGCGCTGTTCCAACAATGGTTATCTTCATATCTTATATTTTAAGTGGGGTTCATCACAGTCCACAAATCGTACTAATTTTTGTTTAAATAGTGAATTTATACGTTCACCTTAAATTATCGGCAAGACAATCCTTTATTTTCTGGTTCAAAAAATTTCGGACATAGCCATTTGGCTAAGAAAAAGCCAATCAACGTTCCTATGATATCCGCTAGCCAATCGCTCCACTCTCCCGATCTAGGAGGGAAGAAACGTTCTTGTAACAATTCAATAACACCTCCATATACAATTGGATAAAGGATTCCCCACAAAAACATTTTTTTCTCGTTGAAAGCATATCGTTGTCGATAGAGTTCATAACAAACAATCATCGAAAATAGCACATAGGCACCTCCATGCATTACTTTATCCTTTAAATCAAAGTCCAGAATATCAAAATCTGGCATTTTCGGTGCGATACTCAAATAAAGGATGATCAGTGAGTAAACCACTGACATTCCATAAATTCTAAAAAATCGTAACATTTGTATTTAGCTTTAATTTTTTCATTAACACATGTATGATACCTACCGCAAAGAAAACGCCTAAGGTATCAGAGAGTAGATCCATCCATTCTGCCGAGCGAGGAGGAAAGAAATATTGCTGCACCAACTCCATCACACCTCCATAGAGAATCGGCAAGATGACACAGATAAAGATAACTTGGAAACGGGAAAGAGTACCCGCATCTTCTCTTCTGTTAGTTTCAAGACATAAGCAAATGGTTAACAACACGTAAGCAAACATGTGCCCTAAAAAATCCCGCAAGGAGAGCAAAGTTATCGGATTACTTTCAGTTTCACATAAAATTCGATTGTTCTCCGACAAGTAAAAAAAGTCTGGCACGGTAGAGCGAACGCAAAAATAAAAGATTGCGATAGCCACTAGAATTGAAAATTTATAATTTTTCAAGACATTCATAATCATCTGCGAAAAAACACGTCAAAGTTATAAATTTTAATTACCTTTGCAAAGCATTAATAAACAGATTCAAATAAAAAAAATTCAATAATCCAAAAATGAATACAGTTGTTAGTGGCATTCGATCCACTGGAAATCTCCACCTTGGTAATTATTACGGTGCATTAAAAAATTTCATACGCATGCAAGATAGCCATCGTTGCTTTTTCTTCATCGCAGATTATCACTCTCTAACGACGCATCCTGATCCCACAATTCTTTACCCCAATGTAAAAAGTGTTCTAACAGAATACTTGGCTTGCGGTTTGGATCCAGAGAAGTCGGCCATCTACATTCAAAGTGATGTGCCAGAGGTGGTTGAGTTATACCTGATGTTGAACATGCATGCATACTTAGGAGAGCTTACTAAGACTGTATCCTTTAAAGACAAAGCAAGAAAACAACCTGAGAATGTAAATGCAGGACTTCTAACCTACCCGACTTTGATGGCTGCAGATATTTTGATTCACAACGCAGACCAGGTTCCTGTAGGAAAAGATCAATTACAACATTTGGAGATGACGCGTAACTTTGCAAAACGCTTCAACAATTTCTACAAGGTTGAATACTTCAAAGAACCTATTGCTTACAATGATGGAACAGAGCCAATAAAGATTCCTGGATTGGATGGAAGTGGCAAGATGGGTAAATCCGAAGGAAACTGCATCTATTTAGCAGATGATGCAAAAACTATAGAGAAGAAGGTGAAGAAGGCGTTGACCGACCAAGGCCCAACCGAGATGAACTCTGTCAAGCCAGAGTGTATCGAGAACCTCTTCACATTAATGAAAGTAGTCTCTACGGCAGACACCGTGCAATATTTCGAAGAGAAATGGAACACTTGTGAAATCCGTTATGGAGATCTTAAGAAACAATTGGCTGCCGACATCATCGCAGCCACAGAGCCAATACGTCAACGCATTGCAGAGATTGATGCTCATCCTGAGATTCTCCACAATGCGGTAACAAGAGGTAAAGAGATTGCTCGTGAAAGTGCATCAAAGACAATCAAGGAAGTTAGGGAGATCATGGGATTCAGAAACTTCTAAATCCCATGCAAAAGCATTTACGCATATTGTATTGAAACATCAATGTTAAAAAAGTAAGATACATGAAAGATTTATTGAAACACATAGGAGTATTTGCTCTTTTCGTAGTAATTACAATTATCTATTTTTCTCCAAAGTTGGATGGAAAAGTGATTCAACAAGGAGATATCCAGAAATGGGAAGGAATGTCTCACGAATTAGTTGAATACTACCAAAAAGAGGGCGGTTCTTCTGCATGGACGGGCTCTATGTTTTCCGGAATGCCATCTTACACTGTAACAATACAAACATCCATACCCAATTCAATCACATGGCCTGAGAAGATATTCAGCATATTTGGAGATTATGATTGCGGTCCGATCATTCTTTCATTATTTGCCATGTATCTCTTACTCATTGTTATGGGAGTACCAATACCATTGGCTATTTTAGGTGCATTGGGATTTGCATTTTCTTCTTATTCGCTTATTATTATTCAAGCCGGACATATCACGAAAGTATGGGCAATGGCATATATGCCGCTAGTATTAACGGGAATGGTTCTATTATTCCAAAAGAAGTGGCTTGCTGGATTTTTACTACTCGCAACATCATTATCACTTGAAATATATCACAACCATTTTCAAATCACATACTACTTAGTATTCTTGTGTCTTGCCATCTTCTTAGGATATTTAATCAACGCAATCATCAAGAAGGAGCACTCTGACATCATCAAAACCGTCGGATTCACACTCGCCTCTATTGCTGTTGCTATAGCAATCAATTCATCAAGATTATACTCCAACTGGGAGATGGGTAAGACCAGTATCCGAGGCAAATCGGAACTCACATCTGCCGTTGATAAGAAAACAGATAAATCCTCTGGCTTGGATTATGACTATGCCTTCGCATGGAGCTACGGTGTCTCCGAAACAATGACAATCCTCATTCCTAACTTCAACGGAGGTGCTTCTGCCGAAGAGTTATCGAAGCAATCAAACATTGCCCAAGCAATGAAAAAAGAGAATGTGCCCGTACCGAAGAAACTGCAAAGCTACACTTACTGGGGTAACCAACCGTTCACCTCGGGACCAGTCTATTTCGGTGCCATCATCTGCTTCCTATTCGTTCTTTCTCTGTTCATCGTTAAAAACAAATATAAATGGTGGATTGTAGGTGTCACGGCATTCTGCATCATCCTAAGCTGGGGTAAGAATTTCCCAGCGTTAAACGACATTCTCTTCCATTACATGCCGATGTACAATAAGTTCAGAACACCTTCAATGGCGCTGATTATTCCACAACTCACATTCCCATTGTTAGGTTGCATGGCTCTTTATACCATTTGGAAGGGAGACCGTGACAAAGCATTTCTGCAGAAATCATTGTTTATTGCTACAGGTATAACAGGTGGATTATGCTTAATATTCGCCACCATGCCATCACTCTTCTTTGATTTCGCTTCACAAAACGATGCCTCATACGGATTTCCAGAGTGGTATATGGATGCTTTGTTGCTGGACAGAAAAGACTTATTGACAAGCGATGCTTTCCGTTCGCTCATTTTTATCCTATTAGCGGCATTGGCACTCTTCTTTATGATAAAAAAAGGAAATGAGAAAACATCTCTTATCATCACCTCTTGTTTGGCATTTTTAATCTTGTGCGATCTATGGGCGGTAGACAAACGTTACCTAAACGATAGTCACTTCGTAAGAGAAAAACGTAAGAGTTCGTTCACAATGACCACTGCGGATAAATCCATCCTTAAGGACAAGGGCCTATCCTATCGTGTACTGACACTCAACAATCCTTTCAACGACACGAACGTATCCTATTATCACAAATCCATAGGAGGATATAACGCAGCCAAATTAAGACGTTATCAAGAACTGATTGACATGTATATCTTCCCAGAAATGCAACAGGTAATCGGTTCTCTACGTAATGCCACATCACTCAACGACGTGGACAACGCATTTGAGCAGACTCCAGTCTTGAACATGCTTAACATGCGCTATCTCATCTACAATGAGAATGCAGACCCAATCTATAACACTAAATCTTACGGAAATGCATGGTTTGTCGATGAGATAAAGATGGTAAACAATGCTGACGAGGAGATGACATCACTTGGTAAGATCAATCCAAAGAAGACTGCATTAGTAGATGTTCGTTTCAAAGATCTCGTTAACAATATGAATCCTATCAAAGACTCTGCCGCCAGTGTAGAGTTAATCTCCTATAAACCGGATGAATTGAAATATAAAACGTCCTCGAGCCAAGATGGTGTAATGCTATTCTCTGAAGTATATTACCAACCAGGATGGAAAGCTTACATCGACGGAAAAGAGACAGACCATTTCCGTGCCAACTGGATACTAAGAGGAATGAATGTTCCTGCTGGAGTTCATGAAATCCGCTTTGAGTTCTACCCTAGCACATATTGGAGCTTAAAATGGGCAGGATTCTGGATTGCTCTGATACTCCTTCTTGGTGCCGCCGCATACACAGTCTTTTACTACATGAAAAAGAGATCAACTGTGAGTGTGCAAGTCAAAGGTAAATGATTCAATTTTTCTAAAAGTTAATCAACATGTTCGCTTCCGTTATTATTTGTACATACAATAGAGACAAGTACATCTACAACCTACTGAAGAGCGTAGCTGAGAACACATTGTCCACAGACAAGTACGAAATCGTATTGGTGAACAACAATAGTACGGATAAAACAGAATCAGAATGCGAACGTTTCCAAGCAGACTACCCATCTGTTCAATTCAACTATCACGTAGAGACCTCCCAAGGACTCTCTTACGCACGCAACAGAGGTATCAAAGAGTCTCACGGAGATGTGCTTGTATATGTTGACGATGATGCACTCATAAACAAAGAATATCTACAGACCTATGTAGATTTCTTCGAAAGCAACCTAGACATCCATGCGGCAGGCGGTCCTATCCTGCCCCTCTACGAGACAGAAGAACCCCAATGGATGACGAAATACACAAGGCAACTTCTAACAGGGAAACTATACCTTGGTGAGAAAAAACGAGAATTCCCCAAAAACTCCTTCCCAGGCGGAGGAAATGCAGCATACAGAAAAGAAGTATTCGACAAGGTGGGATTATTCAATGTGGATTTAGGAAGAAAAGGTGACAGTCTCATCGGTGCAGAGGAAAAAGATATATTCGATAAGATGACTACGTTAGGACTACGCTTTTTCTACTTGCCGACCTCCATATTATATCACATCATCCCCGAAAAGAAACTACAGAAAGAGTACTTCGACAAACTAACATATTCTATCGGAAAGAGCGAAAGAATACGTACAAAGAACATATCCACCCTCAAATACCTACGACGCATTCTTTCGGAAATCGTCAAATGGGGAGCTTCCATCGTGTTCTTTCTATACTACACCATAACGCTCTCACCTCTAAAAGGGTGGAAACTATTACAATTCAGATTTAACGTGACCAAAGGTTTATTAGGATACTAAAAGAAGAGATTTTCCATCATGATGACACCTAAACGAATGCTTTTCAGATTAGCCGTACGCGGATTAGAAAAAATCCACGACCCACACGGAGAAAAGAGTTGTATTCAATTTAACCTCCCATTAGAGGCAAAAAAAGAAGCTGACAATGTGGATTTAATCACCATAGCTTTCAACAACCCTATCGTCATCGAAAATCAAATAAATTGTGTACGCAAACACATTGAGGGAAACTACACATACATTGTGGCAGACAACTCTTCCAACCTAGAAGAATCGAAAAAGATAATGGAGATATGCAAAAATGAAGGCATATCATACATCCGCATACCAAAAAATCATTTAAACTTAATCGGACCTAGTTATTCTCACGCCGCGGCACTAAACTGGACCTATAAGCATGTGGTAAAGAATCGAAAACCCACATATTTCGGTTTTATCGACCATGATCTTTTCCCCGTTAAAAATATTGACGTCAAGAGCTTACTAAAAGACCAGCCAGTCTATGGCGTAAAAAGAGAAAGAGGAGAGAAAAAAGACAAATGGTATCTATCCGCCATCATGTTCTTTTTCAATTTCTCATATTTGCAAGGGAAAAAAGTGGATTTCATGCCCGTACAGGTAGATGGAGATTATTTAGACTCGGGAGGTGGCAACTGGTATGACATATATTCTCGGATCAATCGAGACAACATTAAGTTCGCCACAGAATACCTTGAAGACTTCCGTGAAGGGGGACTTCGTCACCAAGACCAAGTCGAAATTTTTGACCGCACATGGCTACACACCATCAACGGTTCCTATTGGAAGAAAGTTGAGAGTAAAGACAACCTAATTGAGGAATTAATCAAACAATACGAAGAGAAGTTGGGATAATCCCCTACTTCACCCTACAGGGAAAGAATATCATTATATTTTCTGTGAGGTTTCTGTGTGCTTCCACAATATGATTTTGTGACAGGATGAGCATTGGCAAACCAATCAACCTCCACCGATTCAGGGAAAGAGTCTACCGATGAGGAAAATATAGTAGCCACTCGTTCTACATTCAACCCATTCAACATAAGCAATTGAGCATTCACGCTTTTCTCATAGACCTCCACATCAGGGAACAACGATTTGTAGTCATATTTATCTCTAGGATGCGTTTTTATCAGCAACTTATCATGATCATACCTAGAGAAGATTCCTTTCAGCAGAGATCTATAATCCGAATCAGACATGATACCATCAGCAACTAATGGCTGACTGAAAAAAATCACACTCTTTCGATTCATAAAGGAGACATCTTCCAAAGAGATATCGAAGACTGAATTAATGAATGCTCTTTTCTTCTCCGACGAGTTATTCCACAATTCCTGAAAGGAGTTCACATGAAGAATCTTATTTTTCAAAACAGGGGAATGATCCTCCTCCGTCAGATAGATCTCCTTACACTGCTCGTTATCACCGAAAGGACATACAGCAACATTACCATAAAAAAAGCGTGCCAATTTACCCTCCAGAGAGTTTCTTTTATCCAAAAGCTTACGGTATTCCGTACTGTCCTCTTGCATATTGATAGAGAAATACTTCGGTCCGTCCGACAAAAGCTTATAATTGACGTCTCTAAGCAATATAGAGAGGACAGCATGATCCTGTGCGAAGATATCATGATTCTGCACATCAATGCCATGACGACGCCAGAAACCACGCATTTGCAGTTTACTAACGAACCGTTTTGCCTTATCCTTTATAGAATTTCCATTAATTGTGTCAATATAAATACCCGAGAGGCGTTCGCAAACAGCTCTACTCACACCCTTACCCAGGATATAAAGAGTTCCGTTCATCATCATCTCCTCCTCTGTTACAAGCATATACAACAGCAAGGCATATGGAGAGATGCAGAGACAAATATTACGTTTTGAATCAATACTATCCAACATACACAGAAGGGGTTAAGAAATGGATTTGCATATCCTCCATTAAATTTTTCAGTTGTAGTGAGATTTCCTTGTTGCGTACATCAATAACCTCATTACTAACTATATTTGAAGCTTTTTCCGAATGATAGTTACTATTATTGTATGAAAAACCGTCAAATCCAGCAATTGTGACACAATTCCTTCCTATCAATTTTAACAATCTCAGCAACATCAGACAGGCATTGTCAGCCTCATCAAATCGTGTATCCACTAAAGACTTATAATTCACTTCAAGAACATTTTCCCCTTTTAAAGATACATTAGAAGTCGCTATAATAGGCGAATTTGCCCTCTCCAAAGCTTTAAAATCGATAGTATTTGCTCTCTTAGAGTTGCTATAGAACAATACATCTGCAGGAATATCATCAGAAAGGAAGTTAACAGAAATAACCAATGAATTATGCAGTTTGATATACTCCTTCACCAATACGCTCTGTTCAGAGATACTCTTACCAGGAGCTAACACAAAGATGTTCCGTCCTTGAGTCAATTCCTCTATCTTCATAATAGCCGAACTATCATCTACGTCATTGTTCTGATATGAAATATAAAGTTCTTCTATCTCTTTCTGATTAAATTTCTTCTTATCTTTTGACGGTATCCTCTCCAACACCTCATTAATTGCTTTGACACCCATTGTTTGCTTATTCACCAGATAGGTTGCATAATTAGGATGGCAATGATTTACGGATGCTATATAATACGGCATTGAATACCCCCATGGTCTTTTCGCGTATATATTAGCAATACATCCATCCACAATTTCAAGGATAGGAATAATCTGATAACAGCTTTTGAAATTGTCATTGAGGTACATCGTAATCAACTCCGTACATAAATTTCCAGCTCCACGACCCATACCCAACACAGAAGAATCGACAATAACACGTTTTTTCGAATCTTGTTGAAGTAAGCACTGTGAATTCGTAAAAGACATCTGAAGGTTATTGTGAGAATGAAAACCTATAGCAACATCATCTCCCAAACACTTCTCGTATAACTTAAAAAGTTCAATTAATGAATCAGGCTTCAGGGTACCGAAAGAATCAACAATATACACAGCTTCCGGGGAAAAGGTCTCGCACATTCCAAGCATTTTAACAATGTCCTCTTTTGCATATTCAATTGTGTTCATGGGTTGTACAAACACCCCATATCCCTTCTGTTTCAAACCCTTACAAAACAAGATTGCATTTTCAAAGTCCTCCTCATGAAATGCCACTCTCACAACAAGGTTTCCCCACTTATTATCAGGTATGTCACTCAATTCACATTCACCATAATTCACCATACACGCCAACGTGGAAGATTGCATATAAGGAAGCAAGGAAACAATTGCGTCAAAATCTGTGAATATAGTCCTATCTTTCCCTGATTTTTTATGAGGGGAAAAAAAACCACATTCCACAATATCCACATTTGCCTCTGTCAACTTTTTCAAAATGAATTTCACATTTGCCTCTCCAAATGTCCAATCATTCACATATCCTCCGTCGCGCAAAGTACAATCTAATATTGACACACCAGACAACATAAAAAACTATTTAATGAAATTTTTATATATCATATTTGCCAAATCGAAATCTGACTTTTCATCAATATCGACAGCCTCCATATCAGACACCTCTATTTTGATAGGATTAACCCCTATTCGTCTGTTCATATCCTTTATAATCGGCCTTCGATAAATATAGAAACCACTGGTTTCCTCATATATTGGAGGCAAATCCTGCGTACGTGCAATTTTATCCAAGTTATAATTAAGTGGTTCATCACCTTTCCAAAGAAATTTCTGAATTCTCTTAACAGCAAAAGCAGAATCATGTTCTCCACTTAAAACCGAAAGCAATCCTTTCCTGATAGAATCAGACGAAACAAAAGGAGATGTAGCATGTGTCATCACATACACATCAGCCTCCACCTCATCAGCAAAAGCTGACAAAACTTCATTCATTGATGTCGTGTCACGATCTAACTCCTCCGATCTTTTCTTATATATAATTCCTTCCGGCAAATAATTCTTGATTTCAGGATTACTGCAATAAACATAAATTTCCTCTATCTCAGAGACTTTCTTCAGTGTGTTTAATATATAACAACACAAAGGATCTCCCCCATCAAAACACATTATATTTTTACCAGGCAATCTCTGATTGTTCAATTTCATTGGAACGATTGCCACCACCTTTCTTTTCATTTGAAATTTTTTTTGGTGGGTTCTATAATAACCCACAATTCTTATTATAATTAATTAAAACGGTGAATTTATAGAACTCACCCGTTTATAATGATAGCAAAAATAAGCAAAATATTGCAATCCGCAACTGAATTTTGGCTGAAATCTCAGCGCAGATTCAGTTATGAATTGCAATACTAGAATTTAGAAAATTGTATGATTTTCAACAGGGAAACAATGAACCAACAATCTTTTATTGTCTATTCGCACGTTTTCTCTCTGTCTCGTCCAATATAATCTTTCTCAAGCGCATACTGTTTGGCGTCACCTCTACATACTCATCTTCACGAATATATTCCAACGCCTCTTCCAATGAGAAGATGATAGGAGGAATGATTCTTGCTTTTTCATCTGAACTCTTCGAACGCATATTGGTCAACTGCTTAGACTTCGTTACATTGACAACGATATCATTGTCCTTACAGTGCTCTCCAACCACTTGCCCTGCATAAACCTCATCTTGTGGATTGATGAAGAATCGTCCTCTGTCTTGCAATTTATCCAATGCATAAGCAAATGCAGTACCGGACTCCATCGCTATCAATGCTCCATTGGTACGACGTTCAATCTCTCCCTTGTATGGTTGATACTCCAAGAATCTATGTGCCATCACAGCCTCACCTGCGGTTGCTGTCAAAACATTGGTACGAAGTCCGATGATACCTCTTGATGGAATAACAAATTCCAAATGAACACGATCACCCTTACGCTCCATGGAGACCATATCACCCTTACGAACAGCTACCATCTCGATTACCTTACCAGATACTTCATCTGGCAAATCAATGGTCAATTGCTCTACTGGCTCACACTTCACACCATCAATCTCTTTGATGATAACCTGTGGCTGACCAACTTGCAATTCGTAGCCCTCACGTCTCATTGTCTCAATCAAGACAGACAAGTGAAGCACGCCACGTCCGTAGACTGTCCATTTATCAGTTGTAGGATCTTTTTCCACACGAAGAGCCAAGTTACGATCCAACTCCTTCACCAAACGATCATTGATGTGACGAGAAGTGACAAATTTACCATCCTTTCCAAAGAAAGGTGAATCGTTAACTGCAAAAACCATACTCATGGTTGGCTCGTCAATAGCAATAGGTGGCAATGGCTCTGGATTCTCCAAATCACAAATCGTATCTCCAATATCAAAGCCTTCGATACCTACCAATGCACAAAGTTCACCGCATTGAGCCTCACGTACGCATGATTGTCCGAAACCTTCAAACACACGCAACTCTTTAATGCGAACCTTCTTCACTGAACCATCTCTCTTAACCAATGACAAGTCTTGTCCCTCCTTCAATGTACCTCTATGAATACGTCCGATAGCTATACGTCCTACGTATGCAGAGAAATCCAATGAAGTAATCAACATCTGAGGAGTACCTGTCAAAGCACGTGGTTCAGGAATATATTTGATGATAGCATCCAATACAGGGGTGATGTCATTCTCACGAGGCTTCTTCCAATCATCCGACATCCAATTGTTCTTAGCGGAACCATAAAGAGTAGGAAAATCCAACTGCTCTTCAGTAGCATCCAAACTAAACATCAGATCAAACACCTCTTCTTGCACCTCTTCAGGACGACAATTAGGTTTGTCCACCTTGTTGATGACAACAATCGGTTTCAAACCAATCTGTAATGCTTTTTGAAGCACGAAACGTGTCTGTGGCATAGGTCCCTCAAAGGCATCCACCAAAAGGAGAACTCCATCTGCCATGTTCAACACACGCTCCACCTCACCTCCGAAGTCAGAGTGTCCTGGAGTATCGATGATATTAATCTTATAATCTTTATAACGGATAGAGACATTCTTAGAAACGATAGTTATACCTCGTTCACGTTCCAAATCATTATTATCCAACATCAACTCGCCTGGCGTTTGATGATCCTTAATCAACTTACCCGCCAATAGCATTTTGTCCACTAAAGTTGTTTTACCGTGGTCAACGTGAGCGATAATCGCCACATTTCTAATTTTTTGATTCTCCATCGTTTACTTTCAAAATTTTCGAGGTGCAAAGGTACAAAAAAGTTGTCAAACTAAAAACAGATTTTTGCAATACAATATTTTTTAAGTTTATTTAAGGTGGAGAGAATACATCCATTCTGAAGGATTATTGAATTCGATTCTAGTAGATTTATTTATAATATAATATACAAAAAAAAGAGGATGTCCGTTTATGACATCCTCCCTTCATATCTCTACCGAAAATCTATTGTTGATTTCCGTTTCTATTGTTCATGAATCAATGTGAAGTGACCTAAATACTGGCGGTCTACTTCAGGAAGGTTGATTTCATACCAATAATCGGTTGCAGGCATTAGATGACCCATATAGGTTCCATCCCAATAAGCATCGTCATCAGATCCCCAGAACTCTTTAAGTAATTTACCATTACGAGAGAAGATTCTTACACGAGCCTTTGCATACAACTCGATGTTTTCGATTGTCCACAAGTCATTCACACCATCATTATTAGGTGTCAAGAACTCTGCTGGAGTAATCGGAATAGGTATAATTTCAAATTGTTGAGAAGATATACAACCTGTTGAGTCTTTAACTGAAAGAGTATGAACACCGATGAATGAATTGGTTAACTCGCCTGATTCTGGTTGATCCAAAGGTTTTTTATCCAATATCATTGTATATGGAGCTGTACCACCTTCAGTATGGTATTGAACAATATTTTCTCTTTGGTCAACTGAGTCGATTGTCAAATAAGGAGTATCCTTCACATAGATACGTACCGTATCAGTTGCCTCACAACCTGCCTTCTCGTTACGAGCCAATACGACGTAGGTCATATCTTCAGTTGGCGTAAACAACGCCTTACGTTCTGTTCCATGGAAGGTGTGTGACCAACTCAACAATGCATCAGCAGGTCTCAAGTTTGCCACATCGATTTCTACTTGCTCACCACCACAGATTGTATTACGATTTGATCTAACCTTCAAACGCAACTCAATCTGAAGAACGGTCAAGTTAAACCAAACAACGCTATCACAACCAGACACTGTCTTGTAGGTATTTGGATCTCTCACAAGGATTGGTGTTGTTGTAGGTTCCTCATAAATCTTATCGAACAATGGTGAACCATAACAGATAACCGTATCTATTGGGTTATTGACATTCGTATAGTTAGCATTGATTGTCAGATGAAGACGAGTGATACTATCACATCCAGACACCTTACTAGTGGATGTTGAATACAAATCATAGACACCCGGTGCCGTATAGGTGTGACCGTCAAACACGTAAGAGTCACCCTCGCAAATAAATACTGGTTCCAAGTCAGCGACTACCTTATCCGTAACGATGATTGTAGCATTCTCGATACTATCACATCCATATACAGATTGATAAGTATAAACTCGGCTGAAAGTACCACCCACATCAAATGTCTCATTTTTAAAACTACTACCCGCACAAATTGTATAGGTTTTATTCGTTGCATAAGATTCATGAACGATGACATTTTGTACGTAAGTCATACATCCAGAATCATCAGAATATCGAATCACCTCTGTTGTTGGAGTATTGTAAATCTTAGAGCGATAAGTCTCACCCTGACAGATGTGCTGATCTTCCAAAGGAATCTCTTTTGGAGATGTGACGAACAATGTCTTCAACACATACAAGCTATCACAAGAAGTGTGAACCAAAGACTTAATTGTATCGTTGATAGGGAATGAAGTCTCACTATTATAAGTAACACCTTCATACGTTCCACCTATACAGATATATTTGTCCTCACCTAAAACAGATTTTGGAGTAGTCTTAGAGATGACATAATCCATATTTGTACCCGAAACAACGTCGCCATCTTGAAGTGAAGATGCATCCAACACAACACCATCTGCCTCATTGATTACATCATTGTGGCATAGATGTACATGCTTTTTGTTCTTTGTTTCATTGATTCTGAAGTCTCCCTGAAGAGAACATACTCTAGAATAGCCTGCACCATCAGATTCGATAACAACACGGTAATAACCATTGTTTACATCTTTATCAAAGCTTGGTATCTGGTAAGCGAAATCTGAACTTTGGTTATATGTGCCACTTGCAATTTGAGTATAGTCACTTTCATCACCCGTTGCACTATAATACCATCTATAAACAAGGTTAGACATTGATGGGAAGAATCCATCATTGTCGAAACTACAGATCAAATTAACTGGACCATGATATTCGTAATCTCTATCATTTTTGATTGTAACTACTGGATGTAGCACATCGATGGAGATATCATCAATTGCGAAATCGAAACCAGAAGTCTCAGGATCCTCAGCAGCCACAATGAAATAAACATAATCATTATTGGTACTTAAATCAAACTGCAAAGTGATCTCATACCAAGGCAACACTGTTGCTGTTACCTCTTGAGGCAATGCCTTTGGAACCACCAAGTCCTTATATGCCAAAGCCTTACTCTTTTCACAGACATCTCTCTCTTGATAGATACCCAATGCTAAGTGAGGCTCTGTTTCATTGTTCTTGACAGAGATATTAGCAATATAGGCTGTAAATTTGAAGGTAACACCACGACACAAGCCATCCAATTTCTGAACGAACATGATTTGCTGGTCGACATTGCTCTGTACTGTCTTATCGATTGACTTAGGGTTAACACGCATGTAATAACCACGCGTTACGTCATTCGGATAGGTGTGGTCACTTCCCTTATGCCAGTTAGCATAATTTTCAGTTTGTTTAACCATACAATACACACCATTTCCCATAGTACTTGCGGTATACCTCAAACTATCTCCCACTTGATCCGCCTCCAAAGTTGTGGATGGTGCTATTACAGGATCACTAACATCGTTTCCTCCAAAATCCTGTGTCAATATACGAACCCATACCTTATCTTGAGCATAACCACCCCAACTCATGGTCAATCCAACCACAATCAACAATGCAACTTTATGTAATGTTCTTTTCATATACATTATCCTATTAAAATAAATATCTATCATTTATTTAAAAATATAATCTCTATCGTACCTTTTCTTAATGAGCCATCCTTCATTGTAACTAAATAATAATATACACCCGGATCTGACATCTCTCCTCGATGTGTACCATCCCATCCGTTATCTCCTTCAAAGACTTTTTGTCCGTAGCGATCATAGATAACAATGGAATGTCTCTCCATAAATATATCATTCAAGCCATCCTTATCGTATGGAGTAAACGCCGTTGGCAATTTTGTAATCACATTCACTTGTACCAAGTCACTTGCTACAGATGGACATACGCCATCAGACAAGGTCACATAATACACTGAAGTGTCCACCGGCATGTCCTGAATACGTGGACTCTCATTTGGCGTTGAAATATACAAAATTTTATCTATTTCATCATCATTTTCTGAAATAAATTCAAATTCTTTTTCATCTTTTCCTATTTCTATATTCCGACGATCATATTCTCCTACCACTTTATACCATACCAACGAATTATAGCTATACGTTGTATATGCTTGTAATTCAACGGTTTCACCAAACCATATACGTGGTGGATCATGTGGTTCTGTCTTGATGATAATATCCTGAGGAGAATATCTCTTATGAACATTCATCGTGATAGAATCTGATGATTTCAACTTTTCTTGATTAAGTAGCACAAGATTCTCCTCTGAGCCAAACATCTTAACACTATCTCTATGTGAGGTTGGTGCGTTTCCACACAACTCAACGTATGTATCAGCTGACGTTGACATTCCACACTCATTCTCCATATAGTATATGAATCCATAAGGCTCCTCACTATATGGTATCGTATCCTTCTCTAAGTCAAACTTCTTACCTGCATACATCCAACCTTCTGACAAGACGGTATCGCCACCCATATTATTCGTACAATATAGATAGTCATACAATAATGTAGAATCTACGTGTACCAACTCACATATTTCATGTGTAGTAGAACCAAGTGAGATACGTGGTCTCTCTTTCAGAACTACCATTGAATAGGCTGTATCTGAACACAATGTTGTGGTATCGTATGCTATAAAGTAGTACTTATCGCTCATCGACTTACGTGTCAACGGTGCTACCTCCACCAATTCTTCTCCTGAATTAAAGTAGGTGTATGGATTCGTACTGAACACCACGGTCGAGTCTGATATATGTCCTTTGAAGATATCATAATAGAATGTACTTTCATAATAATGATAGGTATGATCCCAATCATCTTCTTGTAAGTATTTTCCTTTAGCGAAACGTACTGCCTGTGTATTCAAGTTCAATACTTTCTCATCAGATACACACGCTGTCGTGTCTCGTGTCGTTAATTCAACGACATCCTTCTTTCTAGGAACGTATACATTGATAATTAATGAATCTTTATTATTACACATATCGGATACACGTACTACTACATCCGTACTCTCCGTGATATGTGCTCCAGCCTTCGGTGTCTGTTCAATATTCAGATATGAAACATCCGAACAGTTATCTTTCACAATTGCACTAACAGCAACGGAGAAGTCTGGCACCTCAAATATACATCCCTTACGATAGATAGAAAGTACCTGATCCTTCCAGTCTTCAGGGAAGTCAAATGATGGTCCAACGGTATCAACCACATGAACTATCTGAATCATGGAGTCTCTATTTCCACAACGGTCAGAAGTCAACCATTTACGTGTTATATCATAGGTATAATAATCACACTTCGATGGATCACTTCCTTGATTGCTCACCTCCTTGTACGTCAACGTTGGATTTGGATCACAATCGGTCACCTCTACATGCGATGCAGCAGGAACCGTATCCGTACATGCTATCGTAATGTCTTTCATCTCTATAGAGAATGCTGGTGCTTGATTATCCTTTACAAAGATCGTATCCGTACATGTAATATCATTATTTCTTACGTCTAATACATGATAGGTGCGATAGTAAGTCTCATCACAGAACTGTGTTCCTGTGAATGACTCCGTCATACGGAATGAACCATCCTTAATCTTCGCTGGATTTGAGAAACTTCCTCCTGCATCAACGAACTCTTGATAGGTCTCATATACCTTCGGCAACTCATCGGCACAAGAGATCGTCTTATGGTTCCATCCACTTGGACAATACAATGTATCTATCAAATAATCTTCTACCAAGATAACTTGATGACAAGTGTCTGAATTGCCTGACTTATCTGTATATACCCAATCAATATCTATGGTTCCTAATGGATAAGGATCTTCCATCTTCTTACCATCACCACGGACACCAACTGCTGTAATCAATCCATCACAATCATCCTTCACAGTAGGGATCTCAAAATCTTTCGCTTTCAACAACTCCTCGTATGTAATCTGAGTCTCAGACTCTGACTCATCTGTGATTCTCACCTTGATAGTATCTGGCAATGCCTCACAATCTGGTGTTGGTGCATTCTTATCTATGATGATAATCTTTTGAGGACAAACCTTTGGTTCAATGCTGTACGGACTCTTAAACGTCCAGTCAATCATTGTTTCTCCTAATGCGAAGGAGTCTTTCATTGACAATCCATCTTGACGAGAAGCAACTCCTGGCACCTCTGTTAGCGTACATGTATCTAATGCCACCGGAATATCCAACTTCAAAGAGTCACCTGGATATGCACAATCACCCACATGCAAGCTAAAGGTTAAGTCATCCAAACTGCTACAATCAAATATTGGTTCGTTTTGACCTACCACTGTCACAACTTGATCACACTCTTTCGCAACTGCATTGAGTGTAGAATCGATGAATATCCAATGTACATTTAAGGTGTCTCCAACATGTGCTGTGAAATCTTTCACCTCAATGCCATCGATATATGCAACACCTTTGACTTGTGCTTGTGTACAAGAATCAACCGCATACCATGTACCTAATGAGTCTTGCAATAATTCTGAAGACACCTCACAAGTTCCCTTTGGTGCAACAATCTCGATTGGTTCCAACTGAGAACAATCAAATGCTGGAGCTACAGAATCCAAGACGTCTATCATCTGTTTACATAATACCTCCTGACCTGCATATGAATATGCTCTGTATATAGTATCTATTCCAACTGTAAATGGTTCGTCCATCGTCTTACCACTCCATCTTGTGATAACAGGGACTACCGTATCACCAGAGCACAAATCAACGACAACTGAATCTACAAATCCAATAGCCGACCATGTGATTTCACAATCTGTTGGAGGTAATACTATAATTGTATCTGGATAATTCTCACACTTAACTGGCATGTCATTTACATCGCCTACCACAATAGTTTGCTCACACACTTTCACTGGGTTCGCCAATGTGTTAGTTGTGTCTGTAAATGTCCATGTTATCTTCCAAACACCTGTAGGTACCACACGACTCCATGTCGTTCCATCTTCGCTCAATTCAAATGTGTTCTCTCCTAACGTTGGTACTCCATCGATATTCGTCACACCTGATTGCTCTGGACATGGATGTTTACCCACATGGGTTGGCAATTGTACCAATACCGTACATTCACCCTTCTCCACCTTAAAGGTATCTGGTTGCAAATCTTCACAATTGAAGTCGATCTCTTGTTTTGTAAGAAGTGTGATCTGTTGATCACAAGAATCAGAAACAGAAGAGAACGGACTAATGAACGTCCATCTTATTGTTGTCGTACCTACTGGATATATGCCATACAATGAACCGTTATCCAATCTACGTCCCTGACCATATACGGTATCTCCCGTACATGCATCCAAGGCAATAGGAGTATGGATGGTTTGTGCATCCAACGTAGTATCACAACCTTCAATCAAGATGGTGTCATGACTAAACGTATCACAATCGAATATAGGTGCTTTATCACCGGTTACTAACACTGGTTGGTAACAGATCTTCGCTACTGCATTGATAGAGGAATCTATAAATGTCCACTTAATCAATGTTGTATCTCCTACATTAAATACAGATGGTAATGGTCCGTCGTCAACGGCTGAATATTTACCACGTATTCTCGTCTTCGTACATGAATCTATCGCTACAGGAGAGGTCAATTGCTTCAATACTGCTTGCAGATTAGCATAACATTCACCTGGTTCTGCAGCCAAACGAATTGTATCCAAATCATCACAATTGAACTTAGGTTCAATCTTGGTAAGCACAACAATTGGCTGTAAACAAATAGTTTGTTCACTAGAGTATGGACTTATGAACAACCATCTGATCAATGTAGTACCCACTGGATATGGATCATTGAATAAATCTTTTCCATCCATACGGTAACCTGTTCCAAACGCAGTGTCTTTCGTACATGAATCCAATGCAACTGGTATGTGAATTGCTTGTGGACCTAAAATTGTATCACATCCAAATGTTCTGAATGTATCCAATGGAATCGTATCACAATTGATCACTGGTGCAATGTTACTCTGAACGATTAGATTTTGATAACATGTATCACCAAGTTCATTAATGATAGAATCCTTAAACACCCACATCAACTGATGACTTCCAACAGAAACCTTAAAGCTGGAAGTGGCGGTCAATTCACGACCATCTTCTAGATATACACGTCCCAATACAGGTTGTTTCGTGCAATACTCCTCTGCTGCAGGCCATGGTTTTGGCAACGAATCCACTATTGCTGAAGATAATGCTTCACATGTACCAGAAATAGCTGGCACTGTAATATCATCTAGCGTAGAACAATCAAAGATTGGTTTCATGCTGTCCTTCACTGTGATAACCTGCTCACATTGGAACAACTGTCCATGGAAAGTGTAATCCCATCTTATTGTATCAACACCCACAAAGAAGTCTGCTGCAGTGACAGTCACAATCGTATCCCCATTCTCCACTTTAGTAGAAACTGCAATGTCTCTTCCGGAAGAACGAGTAACTACAGGATCTATGATCTCATGTGAACACAAATCCACAACTCCTGGTACATCTATCTCCATCTCCGTCCATGAAATCTCACAGTCGTCAGGACTCAATCGATATACTCTGTCTGGGAAGTCTTCACACTTAACTGGCATCTGATTGATATCACCCACCTGAACCCACTGAGAACATGTAACAGTATCATTCAATACCGTAGCTGATGTATCTATGAAGGTCCAAATGATTTCAGTCAAACCCACATAGTAAGATGAATCCATCGACATGCCAAATTTTCTGGATGGAACACCCCAAATGGTATCCACACCTGACTCTGCAGGACATGGATGCAATGCAAATGGAGTAACAATCTTATCCTTAATAATAGATGCATCCACTGTACATTCACCAGGAGCTACATCCACCTTAATCGTATCTTTATTCAAAGAGTCACAATTAAATATCAACTCTTGTGAAGTCTTCACAACGATATCTTGTACACAAGTGTCTTGAACTGAATTTGTAAAATCAGAGAACACCCACTGAATCTTAGTAACACCTAATGGATATGGACTATTCAATGGTTCTGAATCGGAACGTGTACCAACTCCAATTCTCCAATATTCAGGATCATCAACATCCGTTATACATGGGTCTGCCACCTTTGGTGTATCCACAACAAACGTTAATGGATCTGTAGGACCACAATCTACTAATGTATCTCTTAATGTTGGCGTCAATGTGCCACAATCCAAATCGAAATGTTTATTACCCTTCACAGAAACCACTTGCTGACACCATGCTGTATCGTGCAAGTTCCATGGACTAACAAATCTCCAATGGATTGTTGTATCACCTGTTGTGAACTTTTGATTCAACAACTCAATATGAACAAGTCCATTTTGTGTGATGAAGTATGGTTCTGCCACAACAGTTCCCAATTTACATGCATCAGTTACTGACGGAGGAACCAACTTAGCAAGCAACGTGTCTTGATTTACCTCACAAGTACCAGGAGCAGAAGTCAAATGTACCGTATCATCAAACAACGAACAATCCACATCCAATGGGTTCAAGTGTGATGGTAAAATCCATTGTGGACAAGTGGTCTTGTTTCCATCCTCATCCTCAAACAACCACAACAATTTATAGGTAACACCGACCTCCATCGTGTACTCATCAGGTAATTCCATTGTACCATTTAATGTCAACACACCTGGTATGGAGTCGTCCGTACATGCATCGTATGCTTTATATGCTAATTGATTCAACACATTCTCCTTTAAGAATTTGAAGTCCACCTCACAAGAACCTGCAGGTGCCTCAGGACGAAGTGTATCTGGATCAATCTTATCACAATCAAAATATGGAGCTGTATGGTCTAAGACATCAACTGTCTTTTCACACACAATACGATTTCCTGATTTATCTGTAAAGACCCAACGCAATAATGTACGTCCTTTGATAAAGACATCTTCATCCCAGAACTTATGTATACCATCTGCTGTCAATATGGTATCACCCACACAGATAGTATCCGTCTCAGTCTTCGTACATGTAGTGTCAATATAATATCTTTCTACCACTGGGTCAATCCAAGTCTGACCTACATCACCCAAATAGTCGTCACACTCATCATGTGCCTTAGGTTCCACGATCAACTTCTTCACATCTTCTGGCTCGATAGCACAGATATCTGCGGATACTGTCAAACTAACTGCAGAGTTAACATCACAGTCCTCCAATACAGGAAGAATCTTATCCTTAATGTTAATCAACATCTGACAAGTATCTTTGTTGTTCGCCTTATCTGCATATATCCACCATATCTTATGTGGATAGCCTTCTGCCGTAACAGGATATGACAAAGTCTTTAATTCATCACCTTCATAAGTGAAATAGGTATGATCTGGCTGAGCAACCTTTGCCACTACTCGTGGAATGATAGCTCCATCACATTGATCATTCAAAGTCATCTCTGCCAGTGTTGGCAAACCTAACTTATCATATGGTACAGAACATGTATCGGTTGCATCCACATCCTTCTCTGGATCTTTACAAACATCTTCCACATAAGGAGGTGTCACATCCTTGATCGTCAATTTCTGAGAACAAGAAATTGAATTTCCAGATTGGTCTGTAAATGTCCATACTATAATATAGGTAGTATCCTTTTGGAATGCACTATACAATGCAGAAAGTGTACTATCAGGAAGCAACACATGTGGAACACCTGGAATGTCACCATCACAATCGTCAGTAGCTGTATGTGATCCTAATGTAGTTTCTACCAATGATTGAGGTGCAACACACAAGTCTGCAGGAAGTTCTATCGTCAACGACTCCATGTTGTCACAACCATCAAAAATAGGGTCTGTCTCATCTGTTACAACAACCTTCTGAGTACATTGTGATATGTTATTCAAAGAATCTCTGAAGATCCATGTAATCGTTGTCGTACCTCTTGGATATGGGTCTGTAAAGACATCTTTGCCATCATCACGCGAACCCTCACCTGCAATTCTACCACCCGTTGGAGAACATGCATCATCTTCCGTATATGGAGTGGACAAACCTGCACGAATAACAGACTCAGCAGATGCCTCACAATTCGTCTCTGTCGTTGCATAGATTGTCTTCAACTTAGAGCAATCTACTACCGGACCGGTCTTATCAACAACCTCAATAGTTTGAATACAAGAAGCCTCATTGCCAGATGCATCCTTGATCACCCATTCCATCTTTGTCACACCAATAGGGAACGCTTCTGTCAATGCTGTGTTAGCAGTAATGTCAACATATCCTCCCCATGAACGACGCCATGAAACAGTAAAGTCTGAATACTCTTTTGTACAATTATCTCGTGCCACTACATCCTCTGGTGTAGGTTTCTTAAACCAAACAACAGAATCTACAGGCACATAACAATCTGCACCTGCTGTAAATGTACCGGACTTACTCCAATCTCCACAATCCAACACAGGAGCTATCGTATCATTCACATGGATAACAATCACACAGCTATCTAACTGTATTCCTCCCTCTTCATTCTGGAAACGATAAATCAAAGAGTATGTACCCTTGTTCAACGTCTCTCGAATAATCTCATCCTTGAAATTGTTATCTAACTTGATATTAGAATATGAACATGCATGGAAGCTGTCTGCACACTCTATCGTATTCTCACCTCCTATTGTAGACTTGAACCAACGAGGAGCAATAATTCTTGTAGGAGCCTTATCATTCTCCAAATATGGATTGGAAACTTTAACGATAGAATTCCATGAAGAATCCACCAATTCAACTTCGTATGGATATCCTTTATACTCCGTTACAGTTGTTAACTTATTTGATTTTGAAAGGATCTTCTCATTAGCTGCTCCCGTCTTCCATTCATTCCACTTATTGGCTCTGGATGGTTCAAATTCAGCCCAACTGTTAGCATATAAATCACACAACAAATCAATCGTCAATGGTACTGGTGTACCTCCAGGAACTACACCTGGTCCCATACCTGGACCCACTCCAGGTCCTTGTTGAGTCATCAATGCTTCAACATTAGCTTCGTGAAGTCCCAACTCCGCCAAATTATCAGGGAAGTAATATCCTACTCTTTCACATTGAGTAGAATTCCATAAATCCTCTTCTGATTTAATAACAGAATTTCTAAAGTTAAACCACACACCCTCTTGATTGACAGGTATCATGGCTGTTGGAATGCTTGTCTTGTTCAAGACAAAGACAGTTTCACATTTATCATTAACATATAAAGTCGTGTCTGATACAGACGGACAATCAGGGATAGGTGTCGTACCAGCGGTCACAATGATATCTTGCGTACAAGAGGATGAATTTCCATTCTCATCATAGAATTGATAAGTAATGGTATTCAAACCTACATAGAATTTGTGATTCTCCAAATCAGAAATATCATTGATTGGATATCTATTCTCGTTTCCATTAGCATCAGGGCCCGATAATGTTGTCACAATAGTTACATCTCCACCACAGTTATCCGTCACCTCCGAAGGATCAATCATTCGAATTCTGTTCGATGCAAATGCTTCTGCCAACGTACCTGTATAATAAACGGTAGTAGCCTGAGGTCCAACACCTGTCGTCACTGCCACACTATCTTTGGATGCATACTCCAAATATTTGTAACTTTCGTTTTGTGGTTTATATGAATTGGCTGTTACACGAATAGACTCTAACAAAGAACAATCGAAATAAGGAGGTTCCTCATCATTTACAGTAAACGATGCATCACAATCCTTGTAAACGTTTCTATTGTTTATTTTGTAGAAACGCCAACGTATCTCATAGGTCTTGTCCACATCAAATATAATCTTGTCGAAATCAGACTGTGGTACGTATGTGAAACTGCCTACTCCTTTTCTTCTATAGAAGATATCTGCCGTTAAGACTGCTCCTGCTCCTGAACAAACATCCACTGCTGAAGGCAACTCCTTCATTTGTGAGAACAATCCTTGAACGGACAAACCGCACTCGCCTGGCACACTCTTCACATCACCAATTGTAGGGTCGACACAAATAACATTTGGTGGAAGGTTATCGATAACCGTAATCTTCTGAATACAATAAGCTTTGTTTCCAGATGAATCTTCAAACAACCATAGGATATATGTTGTACCCACTGGATAGTTTTCATTCAAACCAATCTTGTTATCAAACAAGCTGATATCAAGACTTGCTGTGGTTGGTATCGTATGAGGATTAGAGACACGTCCCATATATACACCCGTGATGACACCATCCACACCATTTTGGTCCTCCAATTGAGGAGCCTCTATGGTAGGCAACGTTGTAGAGTGATAATCAGGTTCTGCATCACATCCTTCTTGTAAAGTCAACTGTGTCTCGTATGATGGAATCTCATCACAATCAAGATTTGGAGGGGTCACATCCTTAACCGTCACGTTGATAACACAAAGGTCGGAATTATTACAACCATCGGTTACCGTATATGAAATAGCACCTGTTCCCGCAGGCAACGAGAATGATTTCGGAGTGATTGAACCTATCTTGCTCTTGGTTGTGTTAATCTCTTTTTTGATTACTTCATCCGTAGACGTACGATAGTTCAACGCTATCTTCAAAGCTGGATCTGTTTCACACCCTGCTGTATAGTCTGGGAAGCTCCATGGCACATCATATGTCTTCTGTGTGCTTGACAAGGTATATGTCAAGTTCTTATTGGCAGGACATGAGATTTTCGGAGGAACAATCTTACCCAATTTCCATGTAGTGGATGCTGTGGAAGGACATCCCACACCGTTTATCTCAACCGTAACAGAAGCAGTGTGTTCCTTGTACGAGCCATCACAAGATCCCCATTCAGGGAACTTCACAACAGCCTCATCACGAACACCCGTAGCTCCATCAATCCATGTATATTTATATCGACTTGAATATATGGAGGAGAAGCCCTCTTTTTGGTTGGCTATAGCCACCAACACCTGACTCTTATCCGTAGGACACAGTTCCACCTCATCCTGATGCAATGGATCCGTACCCTCCTTGATTACTTGCAATGATGGCGTCTTATAAACCGTAAACTTCTTTGATATCGGAGAGCCAGCCAAGACATCATATTTTTCGCCATTGGAAGCAACCATCTTTTTGATTGGCTGAACCGTCACTGTATATTCACCTTCTTCTGCATCTCCATTTAACATCAAATAGACACTACCACCTCTGGAATCTGATTCGAGATCTCCTCCATCAAATTGTACGGCCTCACTACCGAAGGTCTTCCCTGATGGTGTGGTGAAATTCCATGTATATCGTACATCCAAGTTAGCATCCATTGGGAAGACAGAGAACTTTCCACTCGCCTTTGTATTCGGAATACAGAAAGGATTAGCTGGACCATTAATCTCCGTTGGTTGCACTGGTTCACAGTTCTTTCCTGTAACAACGAATTCGATAGGAGCCTCTTCTGGTGTTCTACTATCGCGAACACGATATGTCTTTTTACCAACTTCAGTTACAGGAATGCTAACCTCACGATAATTTGGTCCATTCATGTTGAAACCACCAATAGTCAACTGATCCCAACGGTTTCCATTCTTCACCTCCCAAACGTAATTTGCATTATATGGGAATCCCGCTGCCACTACCGTCACATTCTCACCGATACATGCTGCAGAATTATCCATACATACAGACATAATCTCAGCAGAGACATAGTCAATAGCCACCTTCATACATCCCATCTGTTGGAAACGAGGACTCAAATCAACCCATGTGTCTGTATTCTTATTCCTTAATGAGAATTTTCCATAAAAATGGATTTCCAAACGAAGCAATCTGTTCGCATAATTATCGTTACAAAGAAGAGAACCTACCTTAATTTCGCCAAAAGATCTATTAATGTAGAATGGATCTCCAAGTTGTTGATTCGTCTCATCATCATACACGACAATCTCCATGTGATCGGCATTCCCATAAAAATTATCCTGAGATCCCACACCTGTTTCCAACTTAAACTGCGCATCAGCACAATTATTGCATCCTTTTTGTTTTACAAAATACGCCTTCATCGCCAAACGGTAATACTTCTCATCCCAGATAGGATTACCTCGACCATCAATCATGTGAAACCAGAAAGTGAAAGGTGCACAGTTGAGTTCTGAATAATTGTCGCCGCTTACCCAATAATAATTAGAATATTGAGACTCGTTCGCTTTTGGCAGGTAACCTAAATAAGACTGTACATCATTGGTAATCGCACGTCCGTTGCTACATTGATTAATTTGAAATCTAACATCATAATCAGAAAAGTAAGATTCAATATTGGCATTTTCTGCTGGCTTATAATCAACCTTCGTCTTAGTATTTAACGGAAGAACGTTAAAGTCAGTACCATTGATGTAATCGCCCGAAGAGGATTGGTGACACAATCTCGCACATTGCGTTTCAACATCAACTTTCACTGCATTCGTCTCATTCAACTGGCTCTGAGTCTTATTCGGATTCTGTTCTCGAATCTTAAACCAAACGGCTTGGTTTCCCATATCCACCACATACTTAAACACTCCGGTTGGATCATTCACCGAACCTATTTGCATCCAACCATCTTGTCCATTATAAGATCTATAAACATCCACTACCGTAACTCCACTTCCCATGCCTGTCGCTTGCAATACAATAGGCTCCTCTGGACATACTTTCGCAGTAGAGTATCCATCTACCGTCAAGTTCTGAGACACACCTAACGTTACTTGCGTAGCCATTACGACTAAAACACAAACACGCATCCATATTTTCTGTAATGAACTCATATCCGTATGTTTTTTTGTAATACTTTCTTTCATATTTCTCACTTACAACGCGATAAGACCACCTAAAATAAATACACTTTATCCTTCTTCACAATAAGAAAAACAAACCTATTTTTATATTTTTCAATAGTCTATTTGCGCTTTATCTCTAATTTTACCACTACAGTTTTACACTACACAACATCTCGAAACTATTATATTTCAATATAAAATATTAATAGTCACTTTTTTACAAAGTATCAGCTACCACTTAGTGCAAATATACTTTTATTTTTCAAATATAACAGATGTTTTTCACGTTTGCAAAGAAATAAACACTTTATTTTTCTATACCAATCACTTTTTTTCATCGACCAAACTCCCTAAACAACGGACAAGCACTCAATTTTCTCATAACAAATGAAAGGGTTTCATCGCTCTTCGCAACGAAACCCTTGTTCATTTATTGCCTTTTCTCAAAAATTTATTTTAAGAATGGTTGTTTTATTTACTAATTTAATCTATTAAATTATCAACATGGCATCTCCGTATGAGCCAAAGCGATAACCCTCTTTTACAGCCACTTCATAGGCATTCATCACCTTGTCATAATCACCAAACGCACATACCAACATCAACAAAGTGGACAATGGTGTATGGAAGTTCGTCACCATACGATCTGCTACTGTGAAATCATACGGAGGGAAGATAAACTTATTCGTCCATCCCTTAAATGGCTTCACCATCGCATCGGTTCCCACACTGCTCTCCACTGCACGCATCACGGTAGTACCAACCGCACAAATATGTTTCTTAGCCAAATGTGCTCGATTGATAATTTCAGCCTGATCTTCCAAAATCTCCAACTCCTCTGAATCCATCTTATGCTTGGTCAAATCCTCTACATCTATGTCTCGGAAATTGCCCAATCCTGCATGCAATGTGATGTAAGCAAACTCACATCCCTTTATCTCCAATCGTTTCAACAATTGTTTACTAAAATGCAAACCTGCTGCTGGCGCTACCACTGCGCCTTCGTTTTTAGCAAATATCGTCTGATAACGCTCCTCATCTTCTGGCTCTACTGCTCTCCTACTCTTGATGTGGTCTGGCAATGGAGTCTCACCCAACTTATACAACGTCTCACGGAACTCTTCATACGATCCTTCGTACAAGAAACGCAAGGTTCTTCCTCTTGAGGTTGTGTTATCAATCACCTCTGCCACCAATGAATCATCCTCTCCAAAATATAACTTGTTTCCAATACGAATCTTACGTGCTGGATCTACCAACACATCCCAAAAACGCATCTCTGCATTCAACTCTCTCAACAAAAAAACTTGTATCTTCGCATTGGTTTTCTCTTTGTTTCCATACAAACAAGCTGGGAAAACTTTCGTATCATTGAATATAAAGACATCTTGCTCATCAAAGTAATCCAAAATCTGCTTGAATTCCTTATGTTCTATTTCCCCCGTTTTACGATTAAGTACCAACAATCTCGACTCATCCCTGTTATGTGACGGATAAAGTGCTATCTGCTCATCTGGCAAATTGAATTTAAATTTGGATAGTTTCATAACTCTTTGTTATTATTGTCGTTACTAATTTTATATGCTTCTGAAATTTCATTTATTTCACTTTCAAACTGTTCCAATGTTCTACAGTCCGATAGTGTTACTTCTCCTATGCGCGTACGTTGCAAACCAATCAAATGGGCTCCACTGTTCAACGCCTGTCCTATATCTCGCGCCAACGCTCTAATATAGGTTCCTTTACTACACACCACGCGTATCTTCGCTACATTATCCGAAAAGGAAATCAACTCTATCTCATCAATAACAAGCGTCTTAGGCTTGATCTCAACATCTTGTCCTTTTCGTGCATATTCATAGGCTCTTTTCCCATTTATTTTGACTGCCGAATAGGTCGGTGGTATCTGCTGTATCGATCCTATGAAATTCTTTAAAGTCGACCGCAATAACTCCTCCGTAATATGCTCCGTCGGATACTCACCATCGATCTCTGTCTCCAAATCAAACGAGGGTGTTGTGGCTCCCAACTTGAGCGTGGCAACATACTCCTTCGTCTGGTATTGAAAACTCTCTATTTTCTTTGTAGCCCTACCCGTACATACAATCATCACACCCGTCGCCAAGGGATCTAACGTACCTGCATGGCCAATCTTCATCTTCTTAAGTCCCAACTTATAACGCACAATGTTGCGCACCTTGTTCACCAAGTCAAATGACGTCCACCGTAATGGTTTATCGAAATACAATATTTCTCCTTCAGTAAAATTCATTCAGCTGTTTTTAGGAAAACACCATACACAACACTCCCACGATGGCACAATATATAGCGAAATAGATCAACTTGCCCTTTTTCACAATGTTTATCATCCACTTACATGCAAGACATCCGAAAACAAACGCAGTGACAAATCCTACTATCAACGCCATTGGCGATATGTCTCCTGCCACTGATGCATAACCATTTTTAACTATCTTCAAACAGTCTAACAAAGCCTCTCCTAAAATGGGTGGTATAACAATCAAGAAAGAGAAACGTGCCATGTTTTCCTTCTTATTTCCTAACAATAAACCTGTGGCGATGGTTGTTCCTGACCTCGACAAACCTGGCATCACAGCACATGCTTGTGAAAGTCCGATGATAAAGGCATCCAACTTTGATATCTCCTCTTTTTGACGTGGTTTTGCGAAATAGGCAAACGTCAACAATGCTGCTGTCAATAACAACATCATACCAACAATCATCAATCCGCTTCCGAATACTTCCTCCACCTTGTCTTTGAAAAAAACACCTACAATGCCTATCGGAATCATCGTGATAAGAATATTCACCATGTATTTCATCTCATCATTCCATTGGAATTTGAGACAACCTTTTAACAACCATACTACTTCCTTCCACAAAATCACCAAGGTACTCAATACCGTTGCCACATGTAATACAATGGTAAACATTAAGTTAGAGGACCCATCTTCCAATCCGAAAAGATGTGATCCGATGGTTAAATGTCCACTACTACTAACAGGAAGATACTCCGTTAATCCCTGAATAACTCCAAGGATAAATGCTTGTAATGTATCCATTATTATCTTTTTAGACTTCTTTTTTAATTCCCTATTAATTCAAACTCACCTGTCGTCAAATCAATTCTTCTTAAGGATTGGCATGACACTTTGACCTTCATCCTCTTTCCTAGGCTTTCTCAAAATCGCATATATTTCAAAAAAGAAACCAAACAAAGCAATCATCGGACCTATTACTGTTCGTCTCGTACTAAACACTTCTGGATTAAAAGTGACGCCATCTTCACTTCCTCCTCCTATCATACAACAAAATCCTACTAGGATAATTACGAAGCCAACACCAATCAGTGCTAAGTTCTTCTTTGACAATGCATAATCCATATCTTATCTTTTTTTCTTTAATTTTAAATATAATAAAGGTCATCCGCCTTCTGCCTTAAATATTTATTGACAGCAAAGAACGTGGCCACACTTGTTATCACTATACTACATGCCAATAACACAGCAAACAAAACCCATACGGATGGATCCTGCATGTTGAATATGTCAAATGGCAACTCCTCCTTGAATATATGATTCAACATATAGATGTATATCACAACGAGGACAAAGGCAACCAAGGCAATATACAAGCCTTGCTTCATATACGGCTTACGAATAAAGTGTCCAGTGGCTCCCACCAACTTCATCGTATGAATCATAAATCGATCTGAATAGACCAAAAGCTGTATCGTGTTTCGTATCAATACATACGATATGACAAGCAACAACAATGTAGCTCCCAACAATAACAACGTCACTCTATTGATCTTACTACCAATCGATTGTATAATCGTTTTCTGATAGTCCACTTTTTTCACATATTCCATATTGGTCAGCTGCTGAGCAACGAACAAAATACTATCATTATTAGCGTATTGTGCTTGCAAGTAGACTTCAAACATATCGGGCAATGGATTGTAATCCACAAACTCATTAGGATCTTCTCCAATCAACTCACAAGTACTAATGATTGCCTCTTCCTTACTCTTGAATGTTGCTGTTTTTGTATATGGCTGCGCCTTTAAATAGGCAGTCATCTTCTGTATGTCAGCTTCACTCGTATTGTCCTCCATAAACACATTGATAGCAATCCTCTCCAATATCGTATTGGAAAAATGAGGAGCAATCATGGCAACAGATAAAGTACATCCCAATAGAAATAGTACCATCGATATACTAACCGCCGACGTTAACTTCGAATTAAAGAACTTATATTTCCTCTTTTTGGCCATATAACTTTGCTATTGGACACAATTATCCAAAATTTGTGCAAAAGAAACAAAAAAAACGCACATTCTGAAATTTATTTTTATGTTTTTTTCTAAGACGAATGGCTTCCATGTCCTATTATGACAAGACAAAAGGCGTATCTTGTTCTCAAAACAACGAGGGTGTATCAAATTCGCAGTTTGATACACCCTCGGTTCTTATTACCTTAACTTGCAATCGTCTACAAAACGATTATTTGCTTCTTATCAGTGTGAAGTGACCTGAGTACACTCTGTCGATCTCTGGGATGTTGATGGTGTACCAATAGTCGGTGGATGGAAGTGGTCGTCCGTTGTAAGTTCCGTCCCATGACTCCACATCGCCCTTCAGCT
>JAFZLC010000007.1 GCA_017551675.1 Paludibacteraceae bacterium
AAATTGACACGACAGAAGGAATCTAATGCTTTCGTACGATTCTATATGCGCCTATACGGGATAATCGGCGCTATAATTGCCTTTTTAATGTTAATCGAATTAGGCTTTTGGCATTTTAGAAGAGGTGAAATGGTAGCCGAAGACTCTAATTACATTATCAGGAGAGTGCATCAGGGCATAATTATCTCGATTGATCCTGATTTGTTTAAGCTGTATGAAAAACATGGCGTTTTCGAACGGTATGTCACCACATTAACTTCAGATCATTTCATATACGATATGAAGTCGGTTCAATTTCATGAAGATTTGTCTGCCGTTTCCTTCAAATTAGAATTGACGGAAGCGTGGAAAAAAGAGTGGTCTGGACCTGAATATTCAGAATCTGATACAGCATCCATCTACAAAGTTGTACCTATCCATGAGGAGGAGTTCGACCGCCATCGCCAAGAAATCGACAGCTTAAAAAAGAGTCTTAATAGTTTGCAAGAGAATAAAGAACTAGATTGATGTCATAACCTACGGTGTTGTCAATTTGCGGGTAATTTTGAACCATATATTTTCCCCCTTCATAAATAATTTTCTATATTTGCACAAGGGGAAAATAAAAACCATCCATGCGATAAAGGCAACTTATATAGTCCTTTTGGTGGATGGTTTTATTTTCTTCTGTAATCAAAATGGGTCATTTAATATTTACGGCTATGGCGACAATAACATTAAATTATAATGGAAGAAACAAGATAGCAAAAGCAATCGTTAAAATGATTGTAGACTCAGGCTTGTTTAGAGTGCTTACAGATGACGAACCAAACGTAACAACAAAGCGAGCAATAAAAGATGCAAAGGAGGGGAGAACATATAAGGCGGAGAATTTGGATGACCTTGTTAAATATTTAAATTCGTAATTATGAGAAAATTGGGTGAGTCTAAAACAGAAAAAAACAAAATCACAAAAAGTCCATATAACCCTAATTTTGTGGAAAAAATAAAACGTAGTGCAAAAAGCAGGGGTAAAGCTATAAAAACAGAAGATTTATGGAAGTGATGTGTTTTACACATAGGCATTGTAGAGACGCACGATCGACAAACGTAGTCTTCATAAAAAAACAACAATGAGTGCAGAAAATACAAATAATCATGTGAAATTCCTTTCCAAAGCATGTCTAGTTTTGGGAATACCTGCAACCATCTTGGCTGCATTCAGAATTAGCTATGGCGCTTTTTATTCTCGGTATTTTTGTTTTTCTACATGAAATAAAAGTTCTGCCCTGAAAATTTCAATAACTCTTTTCTATAATGAAATTTTTTTTATACGTTTGTGTTCAATAAGGCAATTAATGGGGGGTGAGAACTCGTTTTGATTAATTTATAATAAAAAAGACAATACCATGAAGAAAATTTTCTCAATGATTATGGTTATTTGCGTCGCTTGTATGGCGAATGCAGCCAATTATTTAACGTTTACAGCCGAAGAAGACAGTTCTTCGTTTGGAATGCAAGAAACTCCGGATCTTTGGTACTCTTTGGATGACGGAGCAACATGGAACGCCCTTGAGGATGGTGATATGGTTGTTTTGAAGAAGAAGGGTGACAAAGCATTGTTGAAGGGTGTTAATAGCGATGGAATAACATTTATGGATTCCAAATCAGATTTCAAGACATATTTTTTGATGACTGGAAAAATTGCAGCGAGTGGAAGTGTGATGAGCTTAATTGATGGAGTGGGAGAAACCACAGTTGTTCCAAGTATTGATTGTTTTGCTAGACTGTTCTTCAATTGTGCTAGTTTGACGCAAGCACCAGAATTGACTGCCACGACATTGGCGGAGGATTGTTATTATCAGATGTTCTCAGGTTGTACTAGTTTGACAAAATCGCCAGAGTTGCCTGCTAAAACTTTGGTACATGGTTGTTACCTTTTTATGTTCAGTGAATGTACAAATTTGACACAAGTACCTGACCTGTTGGCTACTACAATGGCTGAGATTTGTTGCAAAGGTATGTTTGAGGGTTGTACTAGTCTGACACAAGCGCCAGAATTACCTGCCATGACATTGGCAGAAAATTGTTATGATAACATGTTTAATCGATGCCGTAATTTGACAAAAGCGCCAAGTCTGCCAGCAACAACATTGGCGAGTGGTTGTTATAATGAAATGTTCAGTGGATGTGAGAGCTTAACGCAAGCACCTGAGTTGCCCGCTAAAGCATTGGCTCCAGGTTGCTATTACAGAATGTTTTATAATTGTGAAAATCTAACCAAAGCACCTGAATTAAATGCTACGGTATTGGCTAACGGTTGTTATTCGTATATGTTTGATGGATGTCCGAACTTATCCGAAGTAAAAGTTTCCTTCACCGAGTGGGGTGGATACGCCAAGGGAATGAAAACAATGAGATGGCTTCCTGATGTTCCATCAACAGGTCTCTTTATATGTCCAGCAAGTTTACCTCTTGAATTTAATGATAGTAGAATTCCTAAAGGATGGAATGTAAAGTATTTAGAAGTGGAGGAAGTTGAGAATCCTAACTGTCTGACCTTTATAGACAAAAAAGATGGCTCTGTGCTGGGATATGTAAACGTAGGGAAAGCATCTTCCATTTCCTACTCTTTAGATGAGGGAGAGACATGGGTTCCTATTCCAGAAGGCGAATGGAATGTTCTGGTGAATGATGACGATATAATAATGCTGAAAGGTGTCGAAAGTGCGTTTCAGAGGGGCGAATGGGCAGGTGTGTCATCTGCATTCGCTGGAAAAACAATGGTCTGGACGGAAGGACGAGATATCTATGTGAGTGGCGCAAATGGTAAGGTCTCCCTCTATGATTTCTCTGGTAGATGTGTTTCAACTTCTATTGTGATTTCGGATCTTCATACGTTGACAGCCCCTGCACAAGGAATCTATTTCATCAAGACGGAAAAAGAGACATTCTCTGTTTTGGTTCGATAGTATATAATTTTATCACAGGCGGGATTTCATACCTGCCTGTGATTTTTTTTATGTTGCTTATGGAAAGTCACACAACTTCTCAATGCGAGGAAAATCAACAGTTCGAAGGTAACCTACGGAACTTGTTGATCTGTTACCTTGTGCTCACAGCATGTAAGGTGCTCGTGTTGGGATTGCTTATTTTTATCGTTGTGGAGTTGGCTGGATTTGGAGCACAGAGATTTGGGCATCCCAATTATATTTTTTTGATGGTTGTCTCTGCCTTGCTGGCAGTGTTTAATGCCATAGTCTTTTATCATATATATCGCGCATATAAAGGGAACGTGAAATCAGTGAAATTTCTGATTGCCGTAATGGGGATTGATGCTGTGATTATTCTCGTGACGTCTGTTTTGATGTCCGTTAGCTTAGGTTCCATTCCTCTTATAATCGGATTCTTGGTAGTCGTTGGCTGTGGCGCATTGGCAGCAAGCCTCAATAAAGAGATTTCTCAAAATAAACGGTAATAAATACATTATGAAAAAAGAATTTTTAATTTTTGTGGTAGCAGGCTTTCTCTACTCAAGCTGTTCTTCAACCACCTCTCAGCAAAATGGTACAAATGCGACAGACACTTGTACGCTAAATGATTCGATAACGATTGATCCTAGTTCGTCTTCAGCCGACAATCAGGAATTTAATTCTGATTCGACGGATGATGGTATGCAGAATATTAAAAAGGATCCCTTTACATCGGTCGACCGACAACTCTTCGACGCATGTGGGGATGTGTCTGAATTGCGCATTGAAAAGTTCAAATGCGACTCTACATGGGGTGGGAATTTGGAACATGAAAATTGGCTTGACGAGAAATATACGTTTGACAAAAAAGGAATGGTCTCTTATGATCCAAAAGAGAAAATCAGACTTTCCCGCAATGAAAAGGGATTTCTTACTAAGAAAGAAGTTTATGTAGGGGAGTTTGGCATTTGGACGTCTGAAGAATACGTTTATAATGAACAAGGCATGTTGGATACGTTAAAAACCAAAGGAATGGAGTGGGGTGGTGAGAAATCATTTCAGTATGATAAGTATTTGAATTGCATTTCTTCTAATGAACCATCGGTCGGTGAGGGTACTTATACCTATACGAACAATATTGAATATTTCAAAATTGTGGAATGGGATAGTCATGGTAACTGGACAAAACGACAAGTGAAGGTTGTTTCTAACTATTCCAACGATATGAAAACAATAGAAAAAGAGGAGGTCAACTATCGAATTGAGACAAGGTCGATAGCTTATTATGAATAACAAAGTCATTTATAAAGGTTCTCTTTTTAATCACTATGATCTTTCATGTGCGTCTGTTCACGCACTAACAGAAGAATGGTAACAAAAAAATATTGCGATATGAAAAAAATAGTCACATTCATGTTTTTGTTATTTTTGTGCGGTTCTGTTCACGCGCAGGTTAAAATCAGCAAATCCGATTGTAGTGTAACCGTCAATGGCAAGACGTTTCCTCTTTCGGGTAAGGTGAAGATAGTGGAAAGTTTTCCTGATATCAAGGTTCAGATAGTGGAGAGTTTCCCTGATGTGGAGATAAAGCTCACAGACAGTTCGTGGCCAAAGTGTTGCGAATGGAAGATGGTGGAATCGTTTCCCGATGTTAAAATTCAGTTTGTCAACTCTTTCCCCGATATTAAGGTTAAGTTTGTCAACTCCTTCCCTAAAGTGGTGAAGGAAAAGAAATGACAACTTTTCCATCTATATCGTTTGGAATATCACTTAATTGTTGTATGTTTGTTGTAAATGAATAAGACTTTAAAGGGAATATTAATAGCGTTCGTCATCTATTCAGGATTAAAGATGAGCGGGTGGGTAATAGCCATTGCTATAGAGACATTCGCAAGGTTGATGGCGTCGCAAAAATCCACTCAGCATTTTGCACCTTTGATAATTTTTACAGTTTTGGTGTTTACTTTTTATATTGTTACCATAATCCAGAATGTTCGTGCGTTAGAGGGTAAATTGCAATCCGTGAATTGGTTGATCGCTGCAAATGTGATTAGCGTTATATTTAGCATTTTTGCGATTATAAAAATCCATCCATATTTTGCTTTGTTGCTTATTGCCAGTTTGGTATTTGGGGCATTGCTCTTTATATATAAAAATAAGGTTACCTAATACGATTTATACAATTCACAGAAAAAAGATAGAGTAAACAGACATAATGAAAATTATAAGTTATAATATCAATTCATGTACACAGTGGAAGGTGGATCGGTTATTCGAAGAGAATGCGGATGTTTATGTCGTCCCTGAAGTAGCAGAGGGAATAAAGATTCCTGATGATTTTGAAATGAAATGGATCGGCAAGTATTCATCAAAAGGTCTTGGTGTGATTTGGCGTAAGGAACAGGGCATTGTGCCTGATTGGTATAACGATAAACTATCATATGCCATTCCGATGATTTATAATGATGTTTTTATTCTAGGATTTTGGCCTACCAAAATTGGAAACGAAACATATACACAAATTGCCAAAGAAATCCTTGAATATTACTTGAATTACCTTAAAAAGTATGAACAGTGTATTGTGACGGGTGATTTTAATTTGTTTCACAAAAAAGATAATACGAACAAAGCGGCTGATATTCTGAAAGCAGATGAGTTGTTGAAATCGTGTGGATTGTCAAGCGTGTATCATACTATAACTGCTCAGGCAATGGGGGCTGAATCACAATTTACGTATTATCATCAACGACATAGTGATAATCCGTTCTTCTTAGATTATACATATTCAAAGTTGCCTGTGAAGAAATATTCCTTGGAACCGTGGGATAGCAAGATGAGCGACCATGTATGCCAGGTAATAGAGATTTAGAATTCTTGTCAACGAGGCTTCTTATCATTTTTATCTCTTGCATGACAAAAATAATAACACATAACAAACATAAAACATAAAAAAGCATGAAGAATTTAAAATTAATGGTGATAGGATTGGGCTTTCTTTCATTCCTATCGTGTAAGCAAACTAGTCAGTACGCCGTTGAAAAGTATGTTGAAGGGGAGAATGCGAAATTGCCCGTTGATGTGACAGCGTATATGTCGTACGATAGTATAAAATGTGATAAAGAAGGAAACAAGGTCGTTATGTACTTTGCCGTATTCAATGATTTGGTTATAAAGGGGTTGCAACAGACAGATGTTGAATCATCTAAAATGGTGATGATAGACATGTTGCAGAAAGACGCGAAAACACAAACTCTTTTGAGTGTGGTGAAGGAAGCAGGTTATTCCATTGCTATAACTTATCTGACAAAAGAAAGTGAAAAGATACTGGATGTCACGATTGACCCTGAAGAGTTTGACAAAAAAGTGGACGCTTCACAATCGGAAAATAATTTAAGGAATAAAATCGATGCAGACCTTAAGACAATTAAGTCCCTTTGCCCAAGAGAACTTGATGAGGTCACTATTCTAAAGGATGCGGAAATGGATTGGGATAATATGAGGTTTACTTATATGTATCAGTTGCATGATATAGAGATTGAAGATAAGGAAATGGCAAAGGAGAGTTTGAGGGAACAACTGATGCCAACTATGTTAGGTCCTGCAATGAGTGTCTTCAGAGAGTCTAATATTACCATTGTCTATCAATACGAGTTGGGCGATGATACAATAAGAGTAGTCTTTATGCCTGAAGATTACAAATAAAGAGGAAAAATAAAAGGAAAGAGGATGAGTCCGATGGATGCATCCTCTTTCTTTTGAGCGGTAAACGGGACTCGAACCCGCGACCCCCAGCTTGGGAAGCTAGTGCTCTACCAACTGAGCTATTGCCGCAAGCTTATTAGCATTCTTTTGCCTTATGGTATTGCAAAGGTAATCTTTTTTCGGATTTGAAGTATCGGGTAGGGAATAAAATTGTGATTACATATAATAAAAAACAGGAAGAATGTGGACATTCACACACATCCTTCCTTCTGTTTTTTGTGGGGTGGATTATTTGCTTAGAACGACGGATTTGTTGTAGAAATCATCGTATGCATTGAAAATCTCCAATAAACTGTTCCAATCCTGAGCAGGGTATTCTACGTCGTTGATATCCCATTCGACGGAGAGAGTCAATTTGTCGTTTTCAACTCTTGCTGTGGAACTGAATAATCCGCATTTGTTCGTGACAGCGCTTTCAAGAGTTGACAAGTTCTCCACTTTGTAGCCGTTGGGTATATTAAGACTTATTTTATAGATAACTTGTGAGGTGCTGTTAAAGACAATATTTGATTTCCGCTCTTTCCTTAATGCGGAAATACCTATATTTTTGAGCAGGTATCCTATACTGACGATTTTGCTGTTGGAAGAAGTCCGCACCATTTCTCCCACTTTGGTCGAGGAGGTGTATGTGAATAGAGGTTGGTCGGTGAATAATCCGTAGGATTTTATGCTGTATTGCTGCAATTTTTTTACGGGATTGTTGAAATATTCCTCTGCTTCACATTCAAATGCTTTTTCTTGGAAGTAGGGTTCTAACTCGAAGTAAGATGTGAATCGGTCGATTAACGCTTGGTCCATTCCATTTTCCTTTGCACTCTCTTCGTATGTTTGAGTAATATTAAAGTGTTTGCGCATAATGGAATCCCATTGGAGAAAAGTTCCCAAATCTTTACGGATGTCAATTTTATTAGTTCCGAGAATTGAAACTGTTCGATCTACGTTAAGAGCGTTGATGTCTGTGTCGTCCAATGTTGCATTGATAACATATTCAGATCGGTTTTTGTTGGCGGGTGTAATGTCGATTTTCTTTCGCGTAAGTTTGTTGTAATCGGTACCGTATTTGTATTTCAATGGTTTGTTAGCTGCATCAATCATAATAGCTTCCATGCCTTCATAAATAGAAGGTTGGTCTATGGCACATGGAAGACTGTAGTCACATGGGTAGTAACAAGTGCCATCTTTTAATTTTATGACTGAATTATAAGTATCTTCGAAGAGGCGGTTTTCCCAATTCCCAACATATCTGTTGTTTACTATTCCGTATGTACGTGTTATGCCTAATTTGGTAATTATGACAGAGAAGAAAGTCCAGAAGTCGTCAGGCGCGATAGAAATATTATTCCCGTTTCGAGCAAAACATAGATAATTGTAAACCTCGTCGGCTATTTGTTTCTCGGACAAGTTCGGATGCTGAGCCAAGTATTTTTTCAAATAGCTGAAAGTTCTGTTGTAGAATTTTTTGTATTCTTTCAAGGTGGTTGCATGAATCTTGGAATAATAATATGCGTGATTTTCCATTATCCCGTTGATTTTGTTTCCTTCTGTTTGCTTTGTCATGCGGTTTATTCTGTCGAATTTCTTGATTAGAGGTGCATTAGAACAACCTGATACGAATTTGTTATACCATATTTTTAAACGAGGTTCGTCTCTATATGGAGCATTGAATACTTCTTGGGGTTGTTTGTCGATGTCCGTAAGTTCAAAATCTAAATGTGTTTTGTCTTTGTCGTTTATCTCTTTTGCTTTTATATAACTGGGCAGCCAATACCAAGATGTCAGATTGAAATAAGGTGTTGTCATGTCTCCGTGAAAACGATATCTTTGAATTGGAGCAAAGTCGTTGAGTTGATATTCAAATTGCCTGCTGCTAAACATGTCTAATTCTTGATAAATGAAATAATCAACGATGTCTCCTTTTTGCAAATTAGGCACAGCAATTTTTGACACATTTCTTTTGGTATTCTTTCCTTTTAGGTTTGTGCCGACTTTGATATAATCATTGGGGTTTAATTCGACAAGAGTGCCATCCTGTTTGTGAATACGGATACCCACAACGCTTTTTTGTGTCTGTGAATAATTTTGGTATTCGATTTCTGAAATGGATTTAATCGCACGGTTGTCATTTATCTTCACGAGACATCGAGATAGTTTCGTGATGGTTATCGGATATTCGTTGCCAGTAATGATGGCCCTCTTTAGGGCTATGAATTCATCATATTTTGCAAGAAATATGATGGGTTCATTTTTGTATTTTTCTTTTACAGTGAAATCGTTGAATTCCGGCATGTCGGTACGAGCCCATATTTCATTAATCTTTTTTTCTTCATTGAGCGGTCTTCTTCTCGCCTGGGAAGGAAGAACGAGTAGTAGAGCTACTATAATTGCTATGTATTTTTTCATTATATATAAGAATTGTGGATGGGGTTATCAATATGATTTATTTCTCTAAGATGAGCATCTCTAGATAAGCGGATTTCAATTTCTCAAGATCCTTATTCCACTCACTCAGCTGCTCTAAAGGAATTGTTTGTTCCTTGAGCGTAATAGACCTTTTGTAGAGGATTTTATTTCCTGTTAGTTCGTATTTTATTTCAAATTTGTACTTCTGCTTATCTATTTTCAGATCGGCCGGTTTGTAGGTCACCTTGTAGCCAGAAGGTATTGTCAGTTCAGAAGTGCAGGCATCTACTGCTTTGTAGTTGAAGTATAGGTTGGTCTTCTTTTTGCCTTCGTCTGTTTCTAACGATAAAAATCTGTGGGTGATGTCCATGGATATATAATATTTGTTATCTGATTTGACAACTGGCTTTTCCATGATGTAAGGATATTCCACGACCACTTCCGAATCCGCTGCTGTTACACCAGATAGCTCTACCTGCTCATTGTTAGGTGGAAGTCCTTGGAATCCTCTCCTTTGCAGTGATTTCAAAATGTCGGAGAAGTCGTCGTTGAAATAGTAGAGGAACTTGATTTTATCCTCACCTCTTTGAATGTTTTTGTATTTACCCTCTAATCCTTTATCTGTTATTGACATGGATATATATGTGCTATCCAAATTGTCGTGAGGATGATTGTCGGGTACGTGGGTGAGAATACAGTTGTTCCCGTTCTCCATCATTACAGGACGACCGGCGATAGAACTAGGATATTCTTTCATGGCAGCATATTCACAAGTGGCATCAAGATATATGGTGTCTCTCCCTATGATAGTAGCGCAGATGGCATGATTGTCCACTGCCAGTGAAGGGGTGGAGTAGTCATAAGGGAGAGTGTTAGTTCCTAACCAGACCATTCTGCTATCGATACCTTCACATCTTAGCATGTTACGAAGAAGATTAGCCATGCCTTTACAATCACCATATTTGTCGTCCAATACCTTGCTGGCAAGTTGAGGCTTGAAGCCTGCAATACCATTTTCGAAAGCTATGTAACGGATATTTTTTTGAACCCATTGATAAAGAGAGGCGACTTTTTCGTAGTCGTCCTTGCTGTGGGCTACAATCTTATGGGTTTCCTTGCATATACTATCGGTGTTTTCGACGATTTGTGCCATTAGTTGATTGTACCATTGGTATTGATCTTGTGCAGTGGAAAACAATGTCATTTCTTTGTCGTTGGATAAAGTTGCAGATTTATAGACAAATAGCAGACTAGGGAAGGTGTATAATGGCGGTTGTGTGTGACTTTCCTCACGAAGAGGTTTCACGTTTTCCATTGTGTATGTGTACGTGTTTTTTTTGTCGTCAGGTTTTGTTGTTTTGGTCACCTTCCCGTTGAAGTTGAATTCCTTGATTTCCATGTTTAGCCAAGAAGGTACTTCCACGATGATAGTGTGCTTGCCGATAAATTCTGATTCTGCGAAAACGGCTTTTGATAGATATAAAGCATTGTTGTAGTTTTGGTCGTATGCGAAATTCGCTTTCCCTCCAGCATCTTTCAGATTGGTTTCGCAGTTGCATATGTTCAAGCCATCAAAAAAGATGCCATTGTTATCTAAGTTAGATGAGAAGAAATAGGAGACATGTTCTGACTTGATGTTAGTTAGTTTGGAATCCTCTTGATTATAATAAATTTGGAATTCGTGGTTGGCTCCATACCTACGGTTCATGTATTGGGCTTTTACAGAGCGTGTGGCGGAAATGCCCGATGAGTTTCGAGAGTAGGAGATGGTTTCTACTTTTTCCGTGATAATGATGTCGTCTTCAGGTTCGAGGAAACTTTCGTATTGAGCTAATTCATTGTTCGCTGCATAAATAGAGGCATGTATGCCTAATCCGAGAAAGAATAGCGATGTGATAAATTTCAATTTTTTCTTCATGGTGTGTTTTTTTGCAAATATAGAATATAAAAAAGTAAAATACGAAAAATGAATATGAGATGACTGAAAATCTGTTGCCCTTTTGAGAATCCCTAAATCTTTAAATGCTAATAAATATATAAAAAAAAGACTCTGAATCGAATGAATGTCTGGAATCGGATGTCGTTGTGGTTATTTTATATTGCGTATCTCACACAAGTATTCGTATGCCTCTTTGATGTTTCGAAACTTCTCTACGGCATCTTCTTTCTCTTTCTCTGATAGGGTGGCAGGAAGTCTATCAGGGTGGTATCTCTTTACCAACGAGCGGAATTGCTCTTTAATCTGCATGTCAGAACAATCGGAAGGTAATTCCAATACTTTATAGGCATTCTCCAGTTTGTATTGGTAGATGTTTTTGTTGTCGAAGGTCTTTCGCTCTTTTTCTTGCTGATTGGTTCTGCATTCGAACTGGTATTCAAGCGAGATAAGATCCCAATTTTGTATGAGGAGGTATCGGGCGATGTTCTGCAAAAGCTCCAGTTCCTCATCGTCCACACCATTGCTTTCATAGGCGATTTCGAATAAGGAGGATAAGATTTTAAGTCGCTCGTCATATTTAACTTTGGACTCTACCAAAGCGAGACAGAGAACTCGGTAATTCTTTTTCTTGCCAGACGTCTCCTTTTTTGCATGAACATCGGCTACTAATTTTTTTAGATTTTTGATGGTCTTTTCTTTTTCCTCGTCTTCCCAATTTCTTTCTTCTGCCTCATCCTCTTTAAATATATACGAGAGGATCGCCACTACCAAGTAAATTATTAATTTAAAAATAGCTTTTCCCATGGAAATTTGTAATTAGTTTGTCATTTCTAGTACTATTACAAGCAAGATCCCTGAAATTATTCCCACAAAACTTCCCATAATTGTAAGGTGTCCGTTTTAATTTAGGGATAATTTAGATAGGGATAAAAAAAATAACCTGCTGAAAAATTAGCAGGTTATTCTGTCAAATGTTGTCTCACGAGGATTCGAACCTCGACAGACAGTACCAAAAACTGTAGTGCTACCATTACACCATGAGACAATCCTCAGTTGCTTCCTTTTCGAAAGCGTTGCAAAGGTATAACCTTTTTTCTTAACTCCAAAATTTCGAAACGCTTTTTTTGCTTGTTTAAAGTCTGAAAAAGCAAGGAGTTTCTATTCTTGTTTGAAATTCAATTATTTAGCAATGATTAAATAATAGTTCTTTTTGCCTCGTTGAACAAGGATATATTTGTTGTTAAGCAAAGAACTGCTATTAATGATGCCATCAGCCTCTGTGATTTTCTCCTTATTTACGGATACACCACCGCCTTGTACAAGTTTTCTCATCTCACCTTTAGAAGGGAAGATGGCAGCTTTCTCGGTCATAAGATCAGCCGCTTTCACACCAGCTTCGATGTCAGACAATGCGACTTCGAATTGAGGCACACCTTCAAATACGGATAGGAGAGTTTCTTCGTCCAATTTTTTCAGTGCGTCGGATGTGGCATTTCCGAATAAGATGTTAGAAGCCTCTACCGCAGCGTCGTAGTCTTCTTGAGAATGAACCATGATGGTGATTTCTTTGGCCAATCTTTTTTGAAGCGGACGTAAGTGAGGAGCCTCTTTTTGTTCCTGAATGAGGGCGTCAATTTCATCATGAGGAAGACTGGTGAAAATTTTGATGTATTTCTCAGCATCTTCGTCGGAGACGTTCAACCAGAATTGATAGAACTTGTAAGGAGAGGTATATTTCTTATCCAACCAAACATTACCAGATTCTGTTTTGCCGAATTTCTTTCCGTCAGCTTTTGTGATAAGAGGGCAGGTGAGGGCGAAGGCTTCGTTGCCGGTTACCTTTCTGATCATCTCCGTACCCGTTGTGATGTTACCCCATTGGTCTGCACCACCCAATTGCAGTTTGCAGTTTTTGTGGCTGTTGAGGTATACGAAGTCATATCCCTGAAGAAGTTGGTATGAAAACTCAGTGAATGACATACCGTCAGCTCCGTTTTCGCCAGTGAAACGACGTTTTACAGAGTCTTTAGACATCATATAATTGACGGTGATTAGTTTACCTACGTTTCTGATGAAATCGAGGAAGGTAAAGTCTTTCATCCAGTCATAGTTGTTGACCAATTCAGCAGCATTCTCTGCGTTGCTGTTGAAGTCGAGGAATTTCTCGAGTTGTTTTTTGATGCACTCTTGGTTGTGACGTAGTCTAGGTTCGTCGATGAGCACACGTTCTTGAGATTTGCCAGAAGGGTCACCGATCATACCCGTTGCACCACCGATAAGTGCGATAGGCTTGTGACCGCTACGTTGGAAATGACGGAGCATCATTACGCCGACAAGGTGACCAATATGGAGAGAATCAGCAGTTGGGTCAATACCTAGGTAGGCAGTGGTCATCTCTTTTTTTAATTGTTCTTCAGTACCAGGCGTCATGTCTTGAATCATGCCACGCCATTTGAGTTCTTCAACAAAATTCATCGTTTATATAATTCTTTTCGTTATAATTTCGATATTCATTTACCCTGTTATAATTAAGGAGTAAACAAGAGTAAAAATTGCGGTGCAAAGATAAAGAATCTTTCTGTTATTCTTTTAATATTTAGGTGAATTCTAAACATAACTTACTGAAGAATGAAACTTTTTATGACGTTACTATTTTGAAATTTACAGAATTACACTAACTTTGCAGTTTGAAAATGAAATTGATAATTTATTAATAAAGAAAGCGATTTAATATGATTAATGCACAAGACATTAAGAATGGTACTTGCATTCGAATGGATGGCTAGCTCTATTTTTGTATTGAATTCCTGCATGTAAAGCCAGGAAAAGGAAATACATTTATGCGTACAAAGTTGAAAAATGTTGTCAACGGACTTGTGGTTGAGAAACGTTTCAACATTGGTGAGAAATTGGAAGATGTTCGTGTTGAGCGTCGTGAACACCAATATTTGTACAAAGAGGGTGAGGATTATATCTTCATGAACAATGAGACATACGAGCAAGTTCCTATCGCTCACGATTTGATTACAGGAGTTGATTTCATGAAAGAGAGTGATATTGTTGAAGTAGTGTTCGATGCATCTACAGAAACAGTTCTTTTTGCTGAAATGCCAATTAAGACTCCATTGAAGATTACTTACACAGAGCCTGGATTGAAGGGTGATACAGCAACTAACACATTGAAGCCAGCTACTGTTGAGACAGGTGCTACTGTAAGAGTTCCATTGTTTATCAACGAGGGAGAGACTATCTTGGTTGACACTCGCGATGGATCTTACATTGAGCGTGTTAAGGAATAATTTTACACAAGATAAGATGAGAATCGGAGGGGGCTGTGTAAATGTCCCCTCTAATTTTTTTAGTTATGCGTTGTTTTTGGCAATATATCAAGTATTTTTTTCGGTCTAAGCATTGGAGAGGGTATGGTGTTCATTCCCCTTATATGTTTTATTTGGTGACGATGATTATAGAGGATAAAAATTCCTTTTATCGTTTTAGCCAGATTGAGAACATGCGTAAAATATTAAAGAAAACAACAAAGAAGATTAAAATAGAGGAAGGCGGAGTAGAGAAGGAGGTGGGGATTTCCTCCTTATTAAAGAAAGGAGTTATTTCGCCGACCTATGATCAATTACTCTTTCGGCTGATAAAGTTTTTCCATCCTAAGAACATATTAGAGATTGGCACTTCCGCAGGAGTGACGAGCATGTATATGGCAGCACCCTATTCAGACACCAAAGTGTGTACGGTGGAGAATCAGAAGGAGGTGGCCAAGTTGGCAAGGTTGAGTTTTCAGAGAGCGGAGTTTCATAATATAGAGGTATATAATCCGAAGGAGGATGGGACTCGGTATGACAAGAAGATAAAGGAGACTGACTTTGATTTATACTATTTCGGACGAGAAAGTACGGTTGCAGAGATAAAAGAGGTTTTGACTCGAGATTCCGGTAAGTTTACAGGGAATACAGTTATTATTATGTCGGATATCTATAAGAGTGAAGAGAAGGAGCTGTTGTGGAGTGAGATGAAGCAGATACGAGGCGTGAGGGTGAGTTTGGAGCTGTTCTTTTATGGCATATTAATATTTAATGAAGATTTACGACCAGAGTCATACAATTTGTTCTTTATTCCTCCGTTATTCAGGTAGCGAAAATAAAAAATTACGGTTGTTCACTAATTTTTTTTAAAAATTGTTGTTGGCACGAAAAAAAATTATATTTTTGCAAACCTCTACGGAAACGTAGGGAGAAAAATAAAGTTGTAACAAAAACTGATTGCAATGTATTGGACGTTAGAATTAGCTTCGAAATTGGAAGATGCACCGTGGCCAGCAACGAAAGACGAGTTGGTTGATTTCGCAGTGAGATCAGGTGCTCCGTTAGAGGTGATTGAAAATCTCCAAGAAATGGAAGATGAAGGTGATATATACGAGAGTATTGAAGATATATGGCCAGATTATCCAAGCAAAGAGGATTTTTTCTTTAACGAGGAGGAATACTAAAGAGTTGAAAATGAGAGCTGTTGAAAAAAAATAAGTAAAAAATGCTTAATTTTTTGCTCTCTATTTGTAAATTATTGTAAAAAATACTAATATTGTAGTTGTTTTTAATTGTGACTAAGTTGCGAAATAAAAAGGGGGTTATAGCGATCCTGATTGCATTGAGTATTTCGGTTATCGATGCTCTTGCGCAGAAAAGTCCGCAGTTTAGTCAATACATGGAATATCAATCAGCAATTAACCCAGCGGCGGTTGCGGCGGATGAGATGATGAGTGTTGGAGGCGTGTATAGGTTGCAATGGGTTGGATTTGACGATGCACCAAAGAATTTATTCTTCTCGATGGACTATCCGTTCAGAATAGGAGATACAAGACATGGTGTTGGTTTGATTTTTTCGAGTGATGATATAGGTTTGTTTAAAAACCAAAGCGTTCTTTTACAATATTCATATAAATTCGCTTTACCGAAAGGGGAGATGAGTTTAGGATTGAATGTGGGGTTTATCAACCAGAAGTTTGACAAAGAAGGAGTTGATTTGACGGGAGGTGATGGAGAGTTGATGGAAGGAGATGAATATCATCAGACGTCAGATCCGTTTATAGATGGATTTACGGCGGAAGATATTAGTGATGTAACTTTTGATGCTTCATTTGGTTGTATGTACAAGACTGATTCTTATTATGTAGGATTTTCGATGTTGCATATAATGGAACCGAAGATTGATTTAGGAACAGAGCAGTATATGATGTATATTCCTCGGTCTTATCATTTAATGGGTGGGTATACATTCAACACAAACAATCCGGAGTGGACTGTTACACCATCGGCATATATAAAGACAGATTTGTCGACGTGGCAGGTAGATGTAACAGGACTTCTTGAATATTCTAAAAGAATTAGAGGTGGAATTTCTTATAGGTTCGGAGATGCTTTCGTATTCCTGTTTGGAATCGACATAATACAAGGTCTTCGTTTAGGTTATTCTTATGATTTGCCAACTTCGAAAATGATAAGGTCGGGGGGAAGTCATGAAGTCTCTTTGCATTATTATTTCAAACCACAATTTGCTAAGAAAAATAAATATAAGAGTGATCGAATTTTATAGTGTAAATAACAAAAAAAATGATAAAGATAAAAGTAGTGTATATCATGAAAAAGCTGTTAATTATTTCATTAGTCGCCGTCCTTCTCGCTGGATGTAGTGGAGAAAATGGAGAATTGGTGGGAGTTTACAACAAGTCCTGGAAGGAGCCCGTTCCATACGGAATGCTTTACATTAAGAGAGGTTCCTTTACAATGGGTCAAAATGACCAAGACGCAAACTGGGCGATGACTTCGCAATCGCGTACGGTGTCTGTTGACGCATTCTGGATGGATGAGACAGAGATCACCAATGGTGAGTACAAGCAATTTGTAGAGTGGGTGAAAGACTCCGTTGCTCGCGAGCATTTGTCAGATGTTGACGAAACGTACAAAATTTTCCAGGACAAGAATGGAAATGAGTTGGAAAAACCAATCTTGAACTACAAGAAAAAAATTCCTTGGGACAAGCCAACAGAGGATCAAAAGATGGCTTTGGATAGTTTGTTCTATCAAGGTGAAGATAAGATTGACTTCGCAGCTGAGTTCAATTCAACGGTTTTGATGTATAAGTATTCTTGGGTTGACTACATTCAGGCAGCTAAGAAGGAAAACAAGTTTGATCCATTGTTGGGTCGTTACAACCGTAGCATCGCAGGTTTAGGTAAGACAAAAGATAGTGCTGATGTGATGGTCAGAAAAGATACTACAGTTTATAACGAGAAAGGTGAAATCGAAAACATCACTGTTTATCGTGAATTGAAACACAGATCTGACTTCGTATCTCAAAAACGTGTTAATATTTATCCTGATACATTGTGCTGGATACGTGATTATACCTATGCATACAATGAGCCATACATGAAATTGTATTTCTCTCACCCAGGTTATGGAGAATATCCTGTAGTAGGTGTTTCTTGGGAACAAGCTCAAGCATTCTGCCACTGGAGAACTTTCTTGTTCAACTCTTATCAAATTGCTCATAAGGGTGTTCGTGTACAAGACTTCCGTCTTCCAACTGAGGCTGAGTGGGAATATGCTGCTCGTGGTGGTAAAGATTTGTCTATGTATCCTTGGGGTGGTAATTACATCCGTACAGCTAAAGGTTGTTTCTTGGCTAACTTTAAGCCTCAAAGAGGTAACTATACAGACGATGGTTATTTGATCTCTGCAAAGGTTGCTTCTTACCCACCAAATGATTTTGGTTTGTATGATATGGCAGGTAACGTTTCAGAGTGGACATCTTCTGCATATCATGAGTCTAATTATTCATTCGTTCATGACTTGAACCCAAGTTATGAGTATAATGCAAAAAGTTCTGATAAGGACGTGATGAGAAGAAAAGTTATTCGCGGTGGTTCTTGGAAAGATGTTGGAATTTTCTTACAGTGTGGTGTGCGTACTTACGAATATCAGAATGAAAATAGATCTTTCTTAGGATTTAGATGCGTACGTACTTATATCGGAGAATAATTAAAGAAACAAATTAACAATATTATTAACTTTTAATACAGTATTAAAATGGCAGAAAAGAAAGCATTTCAAGACAATCCGGGTTATCAGAAGTTTACTGGATTAGCTTATGGTTTGGGTGCATCAGTCGTAATTATTGGTGCGTTGTTTAAAATTATGCACTGGCCAGGTGCAGGTATCGTGTTGACAATTGGTATGTGTACTGAAGCATTCCTTTTCGCATTGTCAGCATTTGATAAACCTCATAAAGAGTGGAACTGGTCTTTGGTTTATCCAGAGTTGGCTTCAGAAGATGAGGAGACAGGAAGTAATAGAAAAAGTGGTTTGAAGAAAGCTGAGGAAGAAGATAATACATTACCTCAAATTCAAGAAGTTCGTAAGTTGGTTAACGAAGAAATGTCTAAGTTGACTGGCGGTATCCAAAGATTGAACGAAACAGCTGGACAATTGAACTCTTTGTCTTCTGCTGCTGCAGTATCTGAGGATTATACTAAGAATTTGGCTATGGCTTCTTCTGCTGCTGGTGCTTTCGCTGCATCTCAAAAGAGCTTGAAGGATTCTTCAGATTCTTTGGTTTCTTCTTATCAAAATATCGCTGCTAGCATTGGTTCTGCTTCTCAAGGTTCTAAGAACTTCGCAGATCAAATCGATGGCATCAACAAGAACATTTCAACAATTAATTCAGTATTCGAACTTCAAGTTAAGTCTGTTAACGAGCAAAACGAAGCTATGAAGACTTTGGCTTCTGCTGTTAAGACTATCGAAGCTTCTTTGAATGGTTCAGCTGCTGAGGCTGAGGAGTACAAGAAACAAGTTGCTATCTTGGCTTCTCAATTGAAGAGCTTGAACTCAGTATATGGAAATATGCTTAATGCAATGACCCTTAGAAACTAATTCTTTGGTGAGTTAATTGTTTAGTGTTTAATTAATTTAAAGAATAGTTTACTATGGGTGGTGCAAAAAATTGTCCGGAGACCCCGAGACAGAAGATGATATCCATGATGTACTTGGTGTTGACAGCAATGCTTGCATTGAACGTGTCTGCCCAAATCTTGAATGGATACCAGTTGGTAAATGAATCCATGCAGAAGAGTATTAAGATTAGCGACGGTAAGTTGGCTAACTTGTCTGGAGAATTTGGTTCTCTTTTGCACTCAGATTCTATCAAGGCTAATTTGATGAAACCAAAAGTGGATAGCGTGATTGCACAATCTGATGCATTCTGCGAATACATTGATGGTTTGGAGAAAAAGATCATCACTACTATCATGGGTGACCCTAACGCTACTGAGTTGGAAGAGTCTATGAACGGTGATTTGAACGTTGCTAGTCAAATTGGTTTGGTTGATAAGGTAGATGGTAAAACAAACGGTAAAATCTTGGCTGAGAAAATGGCTGAATACCGCGAGTTTATGGCTACTATCGATACATCTAAAGCAGAGTCTATCAAAAACACTTTCGCTACAGATGAGCTTAAATCAAAAGATGGTGATAAGAGAAACTGGGAGAACGGTGTATTCGAGGATATGCCTGCAATCGCTACTCTTGCCGTTTTGAACAAAATCAAGAATGACGTTAAGATGACAGAGGCTGAAGCTCTTGCTTATTTGATCGGTGCTATGGATGCTGGTGACTTCCGTGTTAACAAGATCCAAGCATTGGCAATTCCAAACTCCAGCTACATTATGCGTGGTAATAAGTACTCTGCTCACATTATCTTGGCTGCAACTGACTCTACTAAAGAGCCTGAGATCATCATTGGTGGTAAACCATTGCCTGCAGGTAAAGATCGTTACGAATTCGTTTGTAACTCTGTAGGTAACCAAAAATATTCTGGTAAGATGGTTCTTACTAAGAAAGATGGTGAGAAGATTGAATATCCATTCACTAGTGAGTATACTGTAGGTGAACCTACTGCTACTGTATCTGCTGACTTGATGAACGTTCTTTACGCTGGATTTGATAACCCTGTCAGCGTTTCTGTTCCAGGTTGTGCTCAATCTGATATCAGCATCAGCGTATCTAACAGTAGAAGCCATTCTAAAACTAGTAAGGGATGGAGCATCAAACCTCAAACGGTTGGTCAACCTTGTATTATCTCTGTAAATGCTGTAGTAGATGGTAAGTCTACATTTATCGCAAAGAAAGAGTTCCGTGTAAAGAAATTGCCAGATCCATTAGCAATGCTTGAAGTTACCAAGGAAAATGGTTCTAAAGATTACTATGATGGTAAGAAGACAATCAACAAGAAACTTTTGCTTACTGCTAAGAAACTTGTTGCAAGACTTCCAGATGCAGACTTGGATGTTAAGTACAGAGTCCTTGATTTCTGCTTGTATTACACAGACTCAATGGGTAATATCATCGTTGAAAAGTCAAATAGTGACCAATTAACCGATCGTCAGCTTGAAGTATTCAAGAAGATGGTAAGAGGTAAGAATGTGTTCGTTACTAACACCAATTGTATCGGTCAAGATAATATAAAACGTATCTTGCCAGTAATGGAGGTTAAGATTCCATAATATTATTGCATGATTTGACTAAAAAGTTTAAAGTTATGAGTAAGTTTTTTAGATTATTGTTTGTTGGATTTGCTGCATTTTCTGTTAATTCAGTTTTTGCGCAAGTAGAGGAAGATGCTTTTTTTGACGACTTAGGGGAAGTGTCAACAGAAGTTGCCGCTAATATGCCAACAAGTGGTCCGAAAGAAGGTCTTGAGCCAATAGAAATGCCAAATCCCCGCGCGGATGATATTTTCTGGCAAAAGGTTGTCTATAGGACTATCGATTTACGTGAGAAAATGAATTTCCCTTTGTATTATCCTGAAGAAGCACAAGACAACAGACAAAGTTTCTTTACTCTGATTTTTAGACTTGTTCAGGATGGTAAGATTAATGTGTATGAATATCTTGATACTCGTGAAATCTTTACTGACGAGCACATCGTTACTTTTAAAGATTTGATCGACAAATTCGATATCATTCATACTATTAAAGCTGATTCTCTTACTAACGACTCTGTTATCGTAGTTGACGAATCTGATGTTCCTAACCGTGATATCGTTAAGTTTTATGTAAAAGAGGTTTGGTATTTCGATAAAATCACCTCTACATTTAACGCTAGAATCATCGCATTCTGCCCTATCATGCTTAAGAATACTGAGGATATGGGTCTTCAAAAATTCCCATTGTTCTGGGTTCCTTTCGAGACTTTAAGACCATTCTTGGCTCAAACTGAAGTCTTGATCACAGACAAAAACAATGGTGCTAGACCTTCTTTTGATGATATCTTCATCAAGAGACGTTTCTCAAGCTACATCTACAAAGAGTCAAATATCCAAAACAGAAACTTGTTGGAGTACAACATCAGTGCAGAGGATATTAGACGTGATCAGCAAAGAGTTAAGACTCTTTTGTCTAACTTCGAAAACGATTTATGGGAGTATTAATTTCTCTATAAATTCTTAAAAAGGAGACCTTCTCGGTCTCCTTTTTTTTTGTCGCTATTTGTCTTTTCTATGAAAAACTGTAACTTTGCAAAAAAAATAAAATTCTGATGGAATACAATTTTGTTGAGATTGAAAAGAATTGGCGTCAATATTGGCAGTCAAATAAGGTTTATCAGGTTAATGTAGATAAGAACAAACCAAAATATTATGTGTTGGACATGTTCCCGTACCCTTCTGGCGCGGGCTTGCATGTGGGTCACCCATTGGGTTATATCGCATCTGATATTTTTAGTCGTTACAAACGTTTGTGTGGCTTCAATGTTTTACACCCTATGGGCTATGACTCCTATGGACTCCCTGCAGAACAATATGCCATCCAAACAGGTCAGCATCCTGCTATTACTACAGAAAATAATATAAATCACTATAGAGAACAATTAGATAAAATTGGTTTCTCTTTCGATTGGAACAGAGAAGTCCGTACTTGTGATCCTTCTTTCTACAAGTGGACTCAGTGGGCTTTCATCCAAATGTTCCAGTCTTATTATGATAATGACAAACAAAAAGCATTGCCTATTACAAATCTGATCCAACACTTTGCTAAACAAGGATCAGAAAACCTTAATGTGGCTTGCTCGGAAGAAAAATCGTTCTCTGCTGCAGAATGGAATTCCATGTCGGAAAAAGATCAGCAGAATCTCTTGATGAACTATAGAATCGCATACTTGTCCGATACAAAAGTAAATTTCTGTCCGGAACTAGGTTGCGTATTGGCAAATGATGAAATTAGTGAAGGCCTCTCTGTTCGTGGTGGCTACCCTGTTGAACAACGTGTTATGAGACAGTGGAGCTTGAGAGTATCTGCTTACGCTCAGCGTCTTTTGGATGGTTTGGAAACCATCGATTGGACAGACTCGTTGAAAGAGACTCAAAGAAACTGGATAGGACGAAGTGAAGGTACTGAACTCCGATTCCAAATCAAAGGCTTGGACGAGACTTTCACCATCTTCACGACACGTGTTGATACTATTTTTGGTGTCACCTTCATGGTGTTGGCTCCAGAATCAGAATATGTTCAGAAAGTAACCACTTCATCTTGCCAAAAAGAGGTGCAAGATTATTTGGATATGGTGAAGAGAAGAACAGAAAGAGAAAGAATTTCAGATCGTAATGTTTCGGGTGTTTTCACAGGTTCTTATGCGATCAATCCAATTACAGGGAAAGAAATTCCAATTTGGGTGAGTGACTATGTGCTTTCAGGATATGGAACAGGTGCTATCATGGCTGTTCCTGCTCATGATTCACGCGACTATGCATTTGCAAAAAAATTCAACTTGCCAATCATCCCTTTGATCGAAGGTTGTGATGTTAGTGAATCAAGTTTCGATGCAAAAGAGGGTATCTTAACTAATTCAGGCTTCTTGAATGGTTTATCGGTGAAGGATGCCATAAAGAAAGCGAAGGAATATGTGAAAGAGAATAACTTGGGACGTATTAAGGTTAACTACAGGTTGCGCGACGCTATTTTTAGTCGCCAGAGATACTGGGGTGAACCGTTCCCAATCTATTATAAGGATGGCATACCATATCCATTGTCAGAAGACAAGTTGCCATTGGAATTGCCTGATGTGAAGGATTTCAAACCGACAGAAAAGGGTGAACCTCCATTAGGACATGCAGAGAACTGGCATACAGAGGAGGGCTATCCATACGAATTGAATACAATGCCAGGTTTTGCTGGATCGTCTGCTTACTATTTACGATACATGGATCCGCATAATAATAACGCATTGGTTGGTAAAGAAGAAAATGCATACTGGCAAAATGTGGATCTCTATTTGGGTGGATCTGAGCATGCTACAGGACACTTGATTTATAGTAGATTCTGGAATAAGTTCTTGTATGATTTAGGTTATGTGGTAAAAGACGAACCATTCCAAAAATTGATTAATCAAGGAATGATTCAGGGACGATCCAACTTTGTTTACCGTGTGAAAGGTACTAACACGTTTGTTTCGTTAGGATTGAAAGATCAATATGATACTACTCCTATTCATGTGGATGTAAATATTGTTAGCAATGATATTCTTGACACGGAAGCATTTAAGAAATGGAAGCCAGAGTATCAGACAGCAGACTTCATACTAGAAGATGGTAAGTATGTGTGTGGATGGGCTGTGGAGAAGATGTCTAAGAGTATGTTTAATGTGGTTAATCCAGACGACATCGTAGAGCGTTATGGAGCAGACACATTACGTTTGTATGAAATGTTCTTAGGCCCAATTGAACAATCCAAACCATGGGATACGAATGGTATCGATGGAGTACACCGATTCTTGAAAAAGTTCTGGGGACTCTTCTTTGAGGGAGATCAGTTTGCAGTTGTTGATAAAGAGCCATCAAAAGAGGAGTTGAAGTCGCTTCATAAGTTGATAAAGAAGGTAACATACGATATTGAACATTTTTCATACAACACATCAGTAGCTGCGTTCATGATATGCGGTGGTGAGTTGGCTTCGTTGAAATGTAGAACTAAGAGCATATTGGAACAAATGGTTATCTTGATTGCACCATTTGCACCACATATAGCAGAAGAGTTGTATCATCGTATGGGACATGAAGAGTCCGTATGTGATGCGAAATGGCCATCTTACGACGAGTCGTATTTGAAAGAAGATGAGGTGAAATACCCAATATCCTTCAACGGTAAGGTTCGTTTCTCACTGATGTTGCCTAGCACAATGTCAAAAGAAGAGGTAGAGAAGGTGGCTTTGGCAAACGAGCAGACTGCTAAGTTCTTGGATGGCAAACCGTTAAAGAAGGTTATTGTTGTGCCAGGTAAAATTGTAAACATAGTTTTCTGAAAATCGAAAGAAACTTTTGGTGAAAAAGAAAATTAATTGTAATTTTGCAACGTTTTTGCGTAATCTCTTATGAAACGTAGGTGTTCGTAATATTACGCTAAGTTTTATATAAATTAGGAACAAAGATGGATTTAATTAAAGTTGCAGAGCAAGCATTTGCTTGTGGCAAGGAACTTCCAAAGTTCAAGAGTGGAGACACTGTTACAGTTGCATACAAGATTGTTGAAGGTAACAAGGAAAGAATTCAGCAATTCCGTGGTGATGTAATCCGTATTAGTGGACACGAGGAGAAAAAACGTTTTACGGTACGTAAGATTTCAGGTGGTGTAGGTGTTGAAAGAATTTTCCCTATGAATTCACCATTTATCGAATCAGTTACAGTAAACAAAATTGGTAAGGTTCGCAGAGCTAAATTGTATTATTTGCGTGAGCTTACAGGTAAGAAAGCAAGAATCAGAGAGAAAAAGTTCTGATTACGGCATAAAGAAGAGAGGTTTTTTAACCTCTCTTTCTTTTTTTACTTACGTTTCGCTTAGAGTGAAACGTAATTTTTTTTATATTTGTACGTTGATTTATAAGTGTGTTCACTTTTTTAGTTTATAGTATGATACGTAGATTTTTTTCAGTTTTGAGTTTTGCTTGTGTAGCATTGTTCTCATCAAATGCTCAGGATCCGGTAGTGATGACAATAGCAGGTGAGGATGTGTATAAGTCTGAGTTCGAATATATATATAACAAAAATAATACAGTCTCTACATCAGATAGGAAGTCGTTGGATGAGTACGTCGAATTGTTTGTAAACTATAAGTTGAAGGTGGCGGAGGCAAAACGACAAGGTTATGATACGAGGGAACAATATACGAAGGAGTATGAGCAATACAGACTTCAGTTGTCTGCTCCTTATTTGAAAGACGAAGAGACAGAAAATGAGATAATAGAGGAGGCTTTTGAAAGATATAAAACAAGTATCTTGACTAGTCATATTTTAATAAAGTTTTCTGAGGATTCCACTGAGGCATGGAAAAAGATTAACGATATATACAATAGGCTTAAGCAAGGAGAAGATTTTGCAACTTTAGCCAAACAATATTCTGAATGTCCATCGAAAGAGAATGGAGGATCTTTGGGATATGTGAATGTGTTTGATATGGTGTATGATTTTGAAAATGTTGTTTATTCTACACCGATAGGTACTATTAGCAAACCATTCCGCACGCGTTTTGGATATCATATTGTGAAAACATTCGATAAAATAGAGAATTACAAAGATTGGAGAATCTCTCACATCATGATAAAAAATGATGGGAGTAAAAGTGCGGATAAAGCGGATTCTATTTTTAGTTTAGCAAAGAAAGGAGTTGATTTTGAAAAATTGGTTGCCGATTTTTCAGAAGATGTTCCAACAAAGTCAAAGGGTGGTGATTTAGGATTTGTCTCCAAGGGATATTTCCCACCTCAGATCACATCGCAAGTGAAACTGTTAAAGCATGTGGGAGATGTCGGTATGGCAGGTACTGCATTTGGATATCATATTATCAAGGTGACAGAGATTGTTCCGTTTACGAATATTGAAGATTTAAAGCCATACATCAAGAGTAAGTTGGCAAAATCAGATCGTATGGAGATTACCTCTGAGAAGTTTATGAAAAAGTTACAGAGTAAATATGGAGTCTCTGTATTTGAAAATGCGCTTACCATTTTTGAGAAATTGGTGGACGAACCTTCGCGTGAAGGTAGAGAAAATCTTTATCGTCTTATGACAGAACCATTGTATACTTTGTATGGAAATGTATATCCTCAGAGTGCTTTCTATCCATATATGAATCAGAGATTGCCAATATTTGGAAGAGGATTGGACAAGGACAAAAAGGTGATTAACTTCATTGACACGAAGCAAGAAGGTATGAGAGTGGGAGATGAAGTTTATATAGCATTCAATGGATACATCTTGAATGAAATTGTAGAGAAGGAGCTTGAGTATGTAAAGAATACCAATTCAGATTATAGAAACTTATTGAAAGAGTATAGTGATGGATTGTTACTATTTGAGATAAGTTCTGATAAAGTATGGAACGTGGCTTCATCTAGCGGAAAGAAATTAGAGGCGTATTTTGAAGCACACAAAGATAAATATGTATGGTCGGAGCCTCGATATAAAGGCATAGTCGTTTCTTGTGCGAACAAAGACGTATACGATCGTGTGGAGAAAATTCTAAAGACTAACACGGAGGCTGATGCTGAAGATTTAATCAGAAAAGAGTTCTTGAATAATAAGGTTACTTTGGTGAAGATAGAAAAAGGTGTTTTCCCTAAAGGTGTTAATTTGGCTGTTGATGATAAAATCTATCAAACGGCAACCTATTCAAACTATGCTTATCCATTTGTCTCTACGCGTGGTGCTGTGATATCAGCTCCTCAGACATATATGGATGTGAAAGGTCTTGTGACAGCTGATTATCAGACGTATTTGGAAGAAGAATGGGTGAAACAACTTCGTAAAAAATATGATGTGATTATTAATAAGGAGGTTCTTAAGACGATTAAATAATGATGTTGAAACAAGTTACATGTAGTTTGTTCTTGATACTTCTTGTTGCTTCCTGTTCGATGGACTCTTCTTTTCTGAAAAGGAGATCAAATGAGGTGATAGCAGAAGTTGGAAATGAAAAACTTTTACGAGATGATTTAACAAGAAACGTAAACTTTAAGAACTTGAGTGAGTCGGACAGTCTATTGGTTGCGGATTCATACATAAAAAATTGGGTGTCGGATCGTTTGATGTACAATAAGGCGAAGTCTTCTATAGAGAACATCAAAGAGGTAGACTCGTTAGTTGATGTGTATAAACGTTCTCTTATTATATACGAATATGAATCTCAATTAGTGAATGAGCATCTCTCAGACCAAATGTCGGATGCTCAGTTGAGAATTTACTACAAGGAGAATTCCTCTTTATTTACATTGACAGAACCTTTGGTGCGAGGTATGCTTCTTGTGGCATATTCAGACGTTCCAGATCTGCAGGTTTTGGAGTCCTTGATGACAAATCCAACGGAAAATAATCTAGACCTAATCTCATCTGTAAGTGTGAAGAATGCAGCTAAGTTTGAATACTTTGTGGATAATTGGATGCCTCTGTCTGAAGTGCAGAAAAATTCTCCCGTGTCATTGAGGGATAAGGAATTGAGAGCAGGTCACATGGTGTCTGTCTCAGATTCTGTACACACTGTTTTTTTATATGTCCAAGAATCTAAGGAAGCAGGCGATTTACAGCCTTTTGAATATACAAAATCACGTATACGTTCTATTTTGACAGAGCAAAGTAAAAACGAATACTTGCGCAACTATCGAAAGGGATTGTATGAGATAGGAATACAAAAAGGTGACGCTAAACGGTATAAATAATAATTGATCATGAAAAAAATATATATAAGTTCCATCCTCCTTTCTTTGTTTTTGGGCGCTTCATACGCTCAAAATAATATTGTGGATGAGGTTGCATGGATTGTTGGTGATGAAGCCATTTTAAAATCAGATGTGGAGGAATACCGACAAAGATTGAGATATGAAGGAACAGAATTGGAGGGGGATCCGTATTGTGTGATTCCCGAGCAGTTGGCTCTGCAGAAATTGTATTTGGATCAGGCTAAGATAGATAGTGTTTATGCAGATGAGAAGTCGGTTCAAACACAGGTTGAAATGCGTATTAGTTACATGATTGGTCAAATCGGTTCAAAAGAGAAATTGGAAGAATATTTTGGGCAGAAAGTCTCTGATCTTCGGGAAGATTTGACAGAAATGATTTCAAACCAACAGATAATTCAACAGATGCAGAAGAAAATCGTTGGTAATGTGAAGATTACCCCTGCTGAAGTTGAAAAATTCTATAAATCCATTCCTTCTGATAGTATTCCTACCATTCCAACACAAGTAGAAGTTCAAATTTTAACAGTGGAACCTGTTGTTAGTGCAGAAGCGAAGGATGCAGTAAAGGAAAAGTTGAGAGATCTACAAACGAGAATAGAATCGGGTGAATCGGAGTTCTCTACAATGGCTATTCTCTATTCAGAGGATACCGAGTCTGCAAAACAGGGAGGTGAGTTAGGTTATATGGGTAAGGCTCAGTTGGTCCCAGAGTTCGCAAATGTGGCATTCTCCCTTTCAGACCCTAAGCGTGTTTCTAAAATTGTAGAATCTGAATTTGGATTCCATATCATTCAATTGATAGATAAGCAGGGGGATAAGGTTAATTGTCGCCATATCTTGATGAAACCGAAAGTATCACTTGTAGAAAAAAATGCAGCTAAAAGTAGAATCGATAGTATCGCTTTGGCTCTCAATAATAAGGAATTGACATTTGAACAGGCTGTTCCTTTGTATTCAGTAGATAAAAACACCAAAAATAGTTTCGGATTACTGACCAATCATAAGAATGGTTCGTCTAAGTTTGAAATGCAAGACTTGCCTCCAGAAGTGGCTCGTGCTGTATATGATCTGAAAGAGGGTGAGACGTCAAAAGTCTTTTCTATGATCGATTCAAAAGGAAGAGAAGTATATGCTATTGCAAAAGTTAAATCATTAACGAAGTCACATAAAGCATCTGTGGAATCTGATTACATGTTGATAAAAGCAGCTTATCAGGAGAAAAAGAATCAGGAAGTTATACAGGAGTGGATTCGTAAAAAGCAAAAAGAGATTTATGTGAAGATTGATGAGAAGTGGCGTAGCTGCTCTTTCCAATATCCTGGTTGGATTAAGTAATAGAAAGTGTATGAAGCGACATTTCTTTACGTTATATTTCATTCTTCTTTTTTCTTCTCTTGCATTCTCGCAAAAGAAGACGAATGTGATATTGGAAGGATGTGAGGAGTTGGCGTTCGATAAGCAGTCTGGCAGAGATTGCCAAGTATTGCGAGGAAATGTGCGTTTCCGCCATGAAGATGTCTTAATGTTTTGTGATAGCGCCTATTTTTACGATGGTACGAATTCTTTTGATGCCTTCGGACATGTTAGGGTGATTCAAAATGAGGAGACGTCCATGTATTCTGATAGTATGTTCTACGATGGAAATACTACGTTGATGAGAGCACGTGGCGCTGTGGAATTAAGGGCAGGGAAATCTTCCTTGAAGACTCATTTCCTAGATTTTTTCCGAAACCAGAATTATGGTTATTACTATGCCGGTGGAGAGGTTTATGATACGGATTATCATATAACTTCCAAACAAGGATATTATTATACGGAAAGCAAGTCCTATTTGTTCAAGGATTCTGTCACTTTGGTTCACCCGAACTACATCATTAATGGGGATTCGTTGCGATACAATCAAAACAGTAGTTTGGCAACTTTGTTAGGCCCTTCTGTGATTTATGGTAATTCATATAAGGTTCATACGACGAAGGGGTGGACCTACACGAATTCCAGCATAGGAAGATTGTACAACTATTCTGTTATAGATTATAAAGATGGAAGACGCATGACGGCAGATTCCATGTTTTTTGATGCTAATTTAGGGAAAGTCAAGGCATATCATGATGCAGAGGTTCATGATTCAACGCAAAAGGTGATTATTCGTGCGCAGTATATGGAATGTGATAGTACGAAGCCTGCGTATGTGTTGGCTCATGGCAATCCTTATATGATTGATTATTCTGATGCGGATAGTTTCTTTATGCGAGCAGATACATTCCGTTATTGTGAGATAGATTCTACTCATGACGAGATAAGAGCATATAATGCGGTTCGGTTCTATCGGAATGATATGCAAGGGAAATGCGATTCGTTGGTCTATTATGTTCAAGACTCTATGGCAGTTATGTATTCTGAACCTGTGATATGGTCCGAAAGGAATCAGATGACGGGTGCAAAAAGAATAGATATTTACATGAAAAATAAATCGCCTGAGAAAATAGTTATACCTGAGAAAGCGTTTATTATATCAGATGAAGGTGATGAACAGTACAATCAGTTGTCGGGTAAAAAGGCGAATGCTTATATCGTTAATAATAAGTTAAGTCGTGTCGATCTGATTGGGGAGGCTACTTCGCTGTATTATTCGAAAGATGATCGAGACTTGTTGATTGGTGTGAATAAAGCGAGGGGAACAGAAATGTCAATCTATTTGACGAAAAGGAATAAGTTGGATAAGATTATTATGACTCCTGATTCTGAGGGGGTTATGTATCCACCAGATAGGGTTCCAGAAGAGGAAAGATTATTAAAGAATTTCTCATGGAGAGAATCTGAACGTCCAAGATCCAAAGAGGATATAATAAAATAATGAAATACAATAGGTTATGCGTAGATTTTTCATAGGGTTTGTTATGATGATTGTTGGAGGACTGCTGACACAGGTGGTTGGACGTCCTTTCAAGATTCAGGGTAACGTATATGATGAGTCGCATAAACCTATGCAGTATGTGCATGTGTTGGTGAAGACGACAGGTCAGGGTACCGTGACGAATGAGAAGGGTGAATTTTCATATGAATGTGAGGTGAGTGGAGATACGGTGAATGTGCTATTTTCGTATGTGGAGTTTGAAGAGAAGCAGATGAGATTTACGCCTAATAGTAAGACGACGGGACTTGTCGTGGTTATGAAAGAAAAGAATATAGAGTTGAGCACATTCGAACTGAACGCAATTAGGAAACAAACTAGCACGTCAGATTCAATCGATATTTCAAAGGTGAAAATTATGCCAAGTGCCTCAGGTGGAGGAATCGAAACGTTGATTTCTATGCAAGCGGGTGTCTCCATGAAAAACGAATTGAGTTCGCAATATTCTGTTAGAGGTGGAAATTACGATGAGAATAGTGTCTATGTCAATTCCATAGAGGTCTATCGTCCGATGTTAATTCGTTCTGCAGAACAGGAGGGTTTGTCATTCGTGAACCCAGATATGGTTAAGTCGGTCTCTTTTTCTTCGGGAGGATTTAGTGTGGAATACGGTGATAAAATGTCATCGGTATTGGATATTCAATATAAACAACCTACACATTTCGAAGGTTCTGCATCCATAAGTTTGTTGGGTGCAACAGCCTATGTGGGACATTCCACATCCAAATTTTCACAAATGCATGGATTTCGATATAAAACATCTTCCTATATGTTGGGTGCGTTGAAAGATGCGTATGCCACATACGATCCGAATTATATCGATTATCAAACCTATCTGACATGTGATTTTTCAAAAAAGTGGAAACTGTCATTTTTGGGAAATTTGTCGAGAAATGAGTACTTGTATAGACCCGATTCCAGTTCCACCTGTTTCGGAACATCAGATACACCGAAGGAGTTGAAAACTTATTTTGAGGGTCAGGAAGATGATTTGTTCTTAACATGCTTCGGCGCTCTGACATTGTCATACGAGCCTTCTATGAAAACGAAATTTGAGTTGAGCTCTTCTTCGTATATAGCATCAGAAAAAATAGGTTATGACATCACTGGTGATTATCTTATAGGAGATGTTACATTTTCAGATAATGTAAGGAAGATAGCCAATGTTGAAGGAGTTGGAGGTTATCATGAGCATGCACGGAATCAGTTGGGGATGAAGGTGACGAATATTTCGTTTGCGAGCACTCATAAACTGCCGTTTAATCAGTTGAAGTGGAGAATGACTTATCAGAGGGAGCGAATCGATGATGTCGTTTCCGAGTGGAATCTGATTGATTCTGCTGGATATTCGCTACCTACCAATAACACCCGTATCGTCATGGAAGAGAACTTATCTTCGGATGTGGATTTGGAGAGCAATAGATTGATGGGTTATATTCAAGACACGTACGTTCGAAATTATTTGAAAGGTAAGTTGACATTGGTTGGTGGCGTACGTCTGTCTTATTGGGATTTTAACAAGGAACTGTTGGTAAGTCCACGTCTTTCACTTGCATGGTTCCCTGAGAAGTATCCTAATTGGGGTATTCGAGTGGCAACGGGAATCTATTATCAATCATTGATGTACAAGGAGTTTAGGGAGATAGTGAAAGATGAGTATGATAATAGTACAGTGACGTTGAATGACAAGGTGAAATCACCAAGGTCGTTCCAGTTGCTTTTGGCTTCTGATTATTATTTTAAGATAAAACAACGTCCGTTCAAGTTCTCCACAGAGTTATATGGAAAGTATATAGACCGAATCATTCCATATTCGGTTGACAATTCCCAAGTTGTGTATAAAGGACGAAATTGTGCAGATGGTTTTGCGGTAGGAGCTGATTTTAAATTGTTTGGAGAAATTGTTCCTGGAACAGACTCTTGGATTTCTCTCTCGTTGATGAAAACAAAGGAAAATATATATGGGGATGATGTCTCTTATATAGATAGACCGATGGATCAGGTATATAATATCTCCTTTTTTTATCAGGATTATTTCCCTGGGTACGACAAACTTAAGTTTAATCTGAAGTTTATTTGGGCTGATGGATTTCCATTTGGTCCTCCTGATAGTGATAAATATAAGTCTTTCTTTAGGATGAATGATTATCGAAGAGTTGATATTGGTGCCGTATTCCAGTTAAGACATGGCGTAGATAAGGTAATGGATAGAAAGTTTTTTTCGTGGATGAAAACTTTATCATTAAATTTGGATGTGTTTAATTTGTTGGGTATATACAATGTCAGTTCATATAATTATGTGAAGGTTGTTTCTGGTGTACAATATGCAGTGCCGAACCATCTGACAGGCCGACGTGTTAATTTTAAAATACAAGTTGATTTTTAACGAACGAAATTATTTATAATCTTTAGTTATGGAAGGAAACGATTCTAGAAAGTATTTGTTGTCGTTGGTGTCATTAACCACGTTGTTTTTTATGTGGGGATTCATCACTTGTCTAAATGACATTCTGATTCCTTATTTGAAAGATGTATTTGCATTGAATTATAAAGAATCCAATTTGGTAGTGATGGCCTTTTTTGTGGCCTATTTTGTTATCTCCTTTTTGTACTTCCTTGTATCCGCATTATTCAAAGATCCGATATTGAAGATAGGATATAAAAACACCATCGTACTGGGTTTGATGATATCAGCCATCGCTTGCTTCCTGTTTTTTATAGAAGCTAGTTCTGATACACCCACCTTCTCTTTCTTCTTGTTTTCATTATTCCTATTGGGTGCTGGTTTCACGTTCTTGCAGATTGCGGCTAATCCATTGGTTGCCGTGTTAGGTACTCCGGAAACATCTTCCAGCCGATTGAACCTTTCACAGGCGTTTAACTCTTTGGGAACAACATTAGCTCCAATAATTGGAGGTTATGTCATTTTTAAATTGATGGCAGGTGATTCTGTTGAAGAGGTGGCAAAAGACCCTTCTGCGGTTCAAATACCTTATCTGTTTTTATCCAGTGTATTATTGATTTTGGCAGGTGTCATCTTCTTTACGAATATTCCGAATGTGATGCCTGAGTCAAATAACAAAGAGGTGAGTCGTATAGGTGCACTGAAATACCCACATTTGGTATTTGGTATGCTGGCTATCTTCTTTTATGTAGGAGCAGAAGTGGCAATAGGTAGTAATCTTGTGAATTATATGCGAGGCTCGTTGTCCATTCAAAGTCATATGGCAAGTGCTCTTCTCTCCTTTTATTGGGGTGGTGCTATGATAGGACGTTTTGTCGGCTCTATCTCCATGAGTCAAATGAATTTTTCGAAAAAATGCCTGCTGATGGCTGTTACGGCGATAGGTTCATTGTTGTTGATATTCTTTGCTTTTTCAAAGTCGATGCACTTTGACATGGCGCAGATGAAAGAATTTTTTGTTAGTGGAAATGTGCACTATTTCTTCTTCTCCGTGATTTTGAATTACGTGTTGTTCCTGGCTGCTAAATCGGCACCATCGAGGACGTTAGGTATTTTTGCATTCGCCAATATTGTATTGTTAATTGTGATGCTGTTGACTGATGGTAGTATATCTTTGTGGGCTGTTCTTTCTATTGGTTTGTTCAACTCGATTATGTTTTCAAATGTATTTACGTTGGCAATTAGTAAATTAGGGAAGTACACGTCGCAAGGTTCCTCCTTGTTGGTTATGATGATATTGGGTGGTGCTATTATGCCAATATTACAGGGTATGTTAGCTGATGCATATTCAATCCATATGTCGTTTGTTCTGCCAATTCTATGCTACGTCTATTTGGTGTGGTACGGATTTTATGGATATAAAGTAAGAGAAGTAAAATAATTAAAAATATTCTGATATATGAAAAGTGATTTGAAACCCAATGTAGTTGGTATCGATATTGGTGGTACCAATACTGTTTTTGGTATTGTTGACCAAAAAGGTAATGTGTTAGCTTCTAATTCCATCAAAACTCAGGCATACAAGGAATTGGATGATTATATGAATGCATTGTGTGATGGTATCGCGCAATTGGTGAAGAACAATTGTGGCATGGATAAGATTCAAGGTATAGGTGTTGGCGCTCCTAACGCTAATTTCTATTCTGGCAATATTGAATATGCTGCAAATTTGCCATGGAAAGGTATCGTTCCTTTTGCTAAAATGATGTCAGAGAAATTGGGCGTTCCTGTTGCTCTTACTAACGATGCGAATGCGGCAGCTATTGGTGAAATGACTTATGGTGCAGCTCGTGGAGTTAAGGATTTTATCATGATTACATTAGGTACAGGTGTTGGTAGCGGTGTGGTTGCCAATGGTCAGTTGATTTATGGTCATGATGGATTTGCAGGTGAGTTGGGACACGTGATCGTTCGTCGTGAAAACGGTCGTCCATGTGGTTGTGGAAACAAAGGTTGTTTGGAAACCTATACATCTGCTACGGGTGTGGCTCGTACGGCTCGTGAGTTCTTGGAGAAACGTGCAAATGAGGATTCTTTGCTTCGTAAGATCCCTGCAGATCAAATCACTTCTAAGGATGTGTTTGATGCTGCTAAGGCTGGCGATCAGATTGCAAAGGACATCTTTGCTTTCACTGGTCAAATCTTGGGTGAGGCATTGGCAGACTTTATTAAGTTCAGTAGTCCGAAAATCATCGTTCTTTTCGGTGGCTTGGCTAAATCAGGAGATTTGTTGATGGTTCCATTAAAAAAGGCAATGGAAGACAATCTAATGCCAATCTTCAGAAATAAGGTAAATGTAGTATTCTCAGAAATGAAAGATGCTGATGCTGCAGTATTAGGAGCTTCAGCTTTGGGCTGGGATGCAAAATAAGATAAGTGTCCGTTAGGGCATGATAACATAGAAACGACCTACAGGTGCAGATTTGCAGTTGTGGGTCGTTTTCTTCTTTTGTTTCACAAAAACATTTTATCTATGTTTGCCTGTCATAAAAACAAAAATTTTTATAGCTTTACGATGTTGTTTAATCCATAATCTATGAGTGTTCGTTCCATCAAAATATATGTTGTACTAATCTTCTGTATGTTACCCATACTATGTATGGCAGAAGAAAGTGTTTCCAATCTTATTCAAATAGAACAAGATTCATTGGTTTATTAACTCAATCCTAAAACTCGTACGGCAAAATTAGTGAATGGAAGGAATAGTAAAGAGAAAGTGATAATTCCCAATACGATAAAGAGAAAGACGAAAAGATATAAAGTGACAGAAATTGGAGATAGAGCTTTTGAGAGTAATCGGAAATTGAAGTCAATCACAATTGGGGACGAGGTGACTCGCATAGGGAAACTGGCGTTTTATGATTGTGGAAATCTAGACTCCATTCAGTTTACAGATAAAACTAAACTTGATACTATTTGTGAAAAGGCATTGGATGAATGTTATCATTTGGAATATATGTCGTTGCCTAAAGATTTCTATTCTATAGCATACAATGATATGGATATTATGCAAAGATTTTTGGAAATCAACTATAACATTCTAACGCAAAAGAAATACCCCAATTGGGTGGATGTTAATCATGAAACTATTACGTCGGATGATGATGAGAATCCTATGGGTTTAGAGGTATTCGAAATGAAAGGATACAGAGACAAATACATCTATATGTATCTAAGTAAGGATGTTTCAATGTATGAAACCTATGTCATTTCTGATTCATTACACATTCAATTTACAGGAGATGGTGATCATATAGTATATTATTATGATTATGGAGGTGATTGGATTGGTCAATTAAATGACACCACAGGATTGATTAAATTAGGATGTCAATTTTCTGGCCAGGCTATGGATCATGTGTGGGAAAGAGAGGAGGTGGTATTTTTTGCGGTAAGCCCACATAAAATACAAATTATCACAGAACTTGATTATTACTCGAATCATTGCTACGAGGAAGATGAAGATGAGGATGGAAATGGAACCTCGGAAGATGAAGATGGAAATATACATTGTGAAACTGACTATTTTTCCTATTCGATTAGTAATCGAGAAACCAATGGGTTTTATGAAATTGACATGTTAATGAAAAGAGGAGACGAAGATGAAAAACACAAGTCAACAATCTATTATGATGGTAAAAAGTTTGTGGAACGTGAGAATAAGACGAGTGAATAGTTATTTCATGCATTGTCAAATGTATGTCCGTTAAACAAAGGTGTCCACCCCTGTTTAACGGACATTATGTTACGGACTATTGTCATATTATCTTCAATCTCCTTGCTTGTCAGCCATTTGCCATTGAGCTAGTCTGATCTCATTGTACGAATATTCTTCCTTTAAATCGTTATACATTGCGGAGAACTCCTTTAAATCAGGATGTGTCTGGATGTACTCTTTTAAAACATCCAACCTTTCTTGTGTTGTGATGGTCTCTATTGGTAGCTGCTCCCTTTGGATCAGTTTGAAAACATGACTCTCTATAGTGGAATTGACTAACCCGCGTTGTTTTGCAATTTGCTCGATTGATAACCCTTCGTTTAATAATTGAAGGGTGACTTCGAAGGTGCTTACCTTACCTTTCTCTGTGCCTATTTTAGATCTCTCCCTTTTGTGTGGTTGAATGGAAGTGAAGTCTGTTTTCTCATAATCATATTGGATGATACATGCATCAACGATTTGCAGAATATCCCTGCCATATTTTTCTGCAGTTTTTTCGCCTATACCAGAGATGAGTAGTAATTCTTTGTCATTGTTAGGTAGAAGATTACTGATGTTTATCAGTGCACTTTGTGATAAAACAGTATATGCGGGCATTTTTAGCTCGTCGGCTTTCTCCTTTCTCCATTGACGAAGTTGATTGAACAACTCTATGTGTTGAATGTCATTAGATGCAGACTGTGCCTTTTTCTTCTCAGTCCTCTTCCTTGTATTATACAGACTGTCTATTTCAGCATTGTTTTTAGCTTTGAAGTATGCATGGATGTTGAATCCGTTCTCGCAGGTTGCCAATGCGGAGAGTTTCACTGTCACATCTGATTTCGTTTGACTGAGTCTGTCTGCCAACTTTTTGGAAGTCTCTTTGTTGTCACTTTCCACGCCAAAACAGCTTTCAAGTATAGGAAGAACGAGTTGCTCGCATTTCTCAGAAAAGTAGGACCCGGCTTTGCGAACGCGCTCGTTAAGGGCGGACTGTTCTCCTGCAATTAATGTTTTTAACTGCGTTTGAAACTTGTTTGCAATAGAAATGACTTCTCGATTAAAGTTTCCTTTGAAAAGATCTATCTCTTCGATAAGTTTCGGATAATCTTTTGATAGATATTCAATCAAGATCCTTTGAAAGAGAGAGATGTCGTTGGCAATATCACTGAAAGAAAATAGTTCGTTGAGTATTTCTAATTGATAATCCTTTTTTAATAGAGACAACTGATTGTCGTCGGGCATCAATTTCTCTGTCAGTGTGTTAAATGATTCGACACGGATGTCGTGCTTAATTGAAGTAAGCGAAAGAGGAGAACTAAGTACCATACCCTCGAGTGTCTTGCAACGACTGAGTGCCACATAGACCTGTCCGTGCGAGAAAGAATCCTTTGCATCGATGATTGCTTTTTCGAAGGTGAGTCCCTGACTCTTGTGGATGGTGATCGCCCAGGCTGTTTTGAGGGGGAATTGAGAGAAGGTGCCATCTAATTCAGTTGTGATTTCATTGTTTTCCTGATTGATGGTGTAACGAACATTTTCCCAAACCTCTCGACTAACAGTAATTTCTTCCGTTTTATCGGTGATGATGATAGAGTCGTCGCTCAATGATTTTACCCATCCGATTTTTCCGTTGTAGAATTTCTTTTCAGGAGAAGAGTCGTTTTTTATGAACATTACTTGCGCTCCTTCTTTCAGATGAAGTTCAAAGTCGGTAGGGTAGTTGTTTTCTGGAAACGAACCAGATATCATTGCCGTATAAGTTTTCTCTTTGCCATGAAGTGCAGTGAGACGCTGACTGTTAATTCTCTGTGCGGAGAAATTGTGTGTGGTCAGCTGAATGTACCCCTCATCGTCTTTGGGTTGAAAATTGGGACGGAAATGAGAGTTGAGTTCGTCGATGATTTGTTGATTGGCGGTGTTCTCTCGAATGTGGTTGAGTAGTTGTATGAAGTGTTGGTCTTCTTGGCGGAAGATGGTTTTAAGTTCCACACAAGCATACTCTGTTTTTTTCAGAGCGGTGCTACTGAAAAAGTAGGGGTTTTCGTAGGTGGATGAGAGAATCGCCCATTCATCATCTTTTACGACAGGTGTCAGCTGTTGAGTGTCACCGATCATTAGAAGTTGCACGCCGCCAAAAGGTTTTGTGTTCCTTCTGATCCTTTGGAGTACATCGTTGATCGCATCAAGGAGGTCGGCTCTCACCATACTGATTTCATCAATAACAAGCAGATCGAGTGTTCGGATGATTCCGATTTTCTCTTTTCTGATTTTTTGAAGTTCCAAAGCTTTTTGTCCAGGCAGGTATGGACCAAAGTTGATTTGAAAAAAAGAATGAATAGTCATTCCACCTGCGTTGATGGCAGCAACACCGGTAGGGGCGACGACCACCATCCTTTTGGATGAGGTCTCCCGTATGTGTTTTAAAAAAGTTGTTTTACCGGTACCTGCCTTTCCTGTAAGAAACAGGTGGCGATTAGTTTCTGAGATGATAGTCTCAGCCAATTCAAATTCTGGTGTTTTTTGTATCATGTTAAAGTTATTAATAGTTAGAAAATCAATTCTATTCTTTGGTAAATTGTACAGCTACCCAATTGTTGTCCATTTCGTATGATTTTTTAATCAATCCATATTTATTGCATTCTTCTTCAATCAAACAGATATCAGACTCATAAAATCCACTTAAGATTAGAGTGCCAGGCGTATTCAGTACTTTGGCATATTTGTGGATGTCGTTAAGTAGAATGTTTCGGTTGATGTTAGCTAAAATCACATCATAAGAGTTGGAGTTTAGTAATTCCGCCCCACCGCATTGCACGTTGATTTGAGGTTCGTTGTTGAGGCGGATGTTTTCAACAGCGTTGTTGTAGGCCCATTCATCGATGTCGATGGCGGTGATTGGGGATGCCCCTCTTTTGGCAGCGAGGATAGCCAGGATGGCGGTGCCACATCCCATGTCGAGAAGCGATTTTCCCGTTAAGTTTGTGCTTAGAATGGCACGAACCATTAGAGAAGTGGTGGAGTGGTGACCAGTTCCGAATGCCATTTTAGGGTCGATCAGCAGGTCGTATTTCGCTTTAGGGTAGTCTTTGTGGAAAGTACTGTGGATTACACATTCATTTCCAATGATGATAGGTTGGAAGAAATTTTTCTCCCATTCTTCGTTCCAGTCTTTATCTTCCGCCTCTTCGATGCGAAAGGATATACCTTTATCGTATTCAAAATGGTCGATTAGGTTTTGTAATTCGGAAGGGTTGAAAGACTCTTTTTGAATGTAACCGATAAGTTCGTCAGCGTCGTCGACAAAACTTTCGAACCCGATTTCCGCCATTTGTGCGGTCAAAATATCCTTAACAAAAGCTTCTTTAGAGGGAATATTCAGGTGAACTTCTAAAAATTTCATATTAATTTTGTTTGATTCGTCGATAAAAAACGAAGATTCGTATATTTTTTTTAGGACAATGTAGCACAAGTGCTATCTTTACCGCAAAGTTAAAAAAGATAATTAAGAAAATGTTTTTTTTCTTATCTTTGTATGCTTTCTATTGAAAAATAATTTGTTCATCATAAAAATAGGAGGACTGCTTATGAAAATGGTAAATAAACTTCGATTCTTTTTGATTCCAATCATTGGATTGGTATCGATAAGTTCCAGTTTCGCTTATGATGACATCTATGAATCTGCGAAAAAGGGAGGGCAAGAATATGCTCAGAAGACAAAACAACATTCTCAGGGAAAAGCAGATGCGAACGCACAAAAGGAGATAGACAAACAGAGAAATATGATTATCATAAAATCTCCAAATGTTGAACGTTACGATTTGGTTTCGAATGAGTTTATCGCAGTCATTGATACAACACTCAAGAAAGACGATGCGTATGTATTGGATACAATTCGTATCATGGATGAGTTTGGCGATCTGGAGAAAACTTTGATGTTGAAAACCAAGGGAAAACAAAATGTGTACTTTGACAATGGTGCCATTGTCATTGAAGACTCAGCTTCTGTTGCATCAGGAAATTTTGTTACAGACACGTTGGTTTCTGTGGATAATGGTGATAATGAATACACCAAGAGGTTGAATAAGTATCATGGTACAGACTACAATGTTGTATCAGTGGATGATAATAATGCCGCAGAAACAAGTGTAGAATCGTCAAACACGACGGTTTATGTAGGCCTTGGTTATCCTTATCACCGCTACTATGGATGGTGGAGTTATCCTTACTATACAGGATATTACGATCCATACTGGGGTTACTATGATCCATATTGGGGATATTATGGCTACTATGGATATTATAGTCCATATCGCTACTCATATTATTATCACCCATATCATCATTATTATTGGCATGCTCCTATTTATCATCATGGTCATGGCGGTAGATATAGCGCATCCAACGGATCTTATGGAAAGGGTAGAACAGACGGTACTCGCGTTTCTCGTGGTAGCTCATCTCCTACAAGAAGCGTTGCCGGTACAAGAACTATCGAGAGATCATCAACTCGTAGTGCAACAACAGGCAGAACAACTACGTTGTCAAGAGCACAAGGATCTTCTTCTAGACCATCTGCATCGACTTCGTCCACTACGTTGAGAAGATCGGCATCTCCTAGTTCGTCTTCTTCTGCAAGAACTTCTTCTGGAAATTCTCGCTCATACAGTTCTGGTTCTTCAGTAAGAGGTAATTCTTCTGGATCATCATCTTCTTATAGCGGAAGATCATCTTATTCAGCACCTCGTTCTTCAGGTTCTAGTACGAGAAGTTCAGGTTCATCCTCTTCAAGATCTTCTTCTTACGGATCTTATAGTGGATCATCTAGAAGTAGTGGATCATCTTCTAGCGGAAGTTACTCTTCTGGTTCTTCTCGCTCTGGAGGATATAGTTCAGGATCATCAAATAGCGGATCACGTTCATCCGGTGGTGGCTCATCTTCATCAAGAGGTGGAAGTCACTCAGGAGGAGGTCGCCGCTAATGTGAAATACAAAAGGAGACTTTGAAAAAGGTCTCCTTTTCAAGGAGATAGTTAACGGGTTATTACCTATAATATAAATAGAAATCGTATATAGTATGAAAAAGTATATAATGACATTAGGAGCCATGGCTATCGCTGCTGCCGGCTTCTCACAGAGTGCATATGATGCATTAAACTATAATCAGTTAGACCCTGTAATGGGTACTGCAAGATACTCTGCTATGGCAGGTGCTTTCGGTGCATTGGGCGGAAACCCTTCAGTGACGAAAGATAACCCTGCTGGTATAGGTGTCTATAAACGTTGTGATTTGACCTTCTCTCCGAACGTATATGTGGACAATACAAAAGATGCTCATGCATGTTTGAATAACTTCGCATTTGTCATCAATTTTAGAGAACACGAGGCTGAGAGTGGTTATATAACTTCCTCATTGGGAATTTCCTATAATCGTTTGAGAAATTTCAATCGTTACTCTTCTACTAAGAGCTATGATTACTCTGGACTCTCTTTGACCGACTATATGTGCAAAGAGGCTGCTCCTGATTATATCTTTAATGAAGCAAATGAGATGGGACTAATTAGCGATGAAGGTTCTTCTGAGTTCTATTCTCGTTTTGATAGAAGAGATAACTTTGACAAACAAACTAGATACACTGAAAGTGGTCATGTCGGACAATGGGATATCTCTTATGGTATGAACATCAGTAATCGCGTCTATTTAGGTGCAGCTTTGGGTATTTCTGTTTTGGATTACAAACAAAAAGCTTTGTATGACGAGTCTTCAGTTAATTCTCAGATAGGTAGTTACTATTTGGATAATTACTATGATGTTGATGGTGTCGGAGTTAATTTTAAATTAGGTGCAATCGTTAAACCGGTAGATTTCATGCGTATTGGTCTCGCAATTCATACAAGAACATTGTATGATATATTTGAAACTTATTCTGTTGACTTCGATTACAACGATCAATATTCTAATCAACCAGAAGTTGATCATGGTGAATGCTCTTATAAACTTAAGACTCCGTTCAAAATGCAAGGTAGCTTGGGCTTCGTAATTGCAAACAAAGCTTTAATCGGTCTTGAATATAATCTCGATAACTATTCAGCGATGAGAATGTCAGACTATGACGGAGATTTGGTTGCACAAAACGACCAAATGAAAGAGGAATTCAATGCAGTTCACACATTTAAGTTGGGTGCTGAGTATAAGGTTATCGATGAATTCTCTTTACGTGCTGGTTTCGCATTCATGACAAGCCCTATTGATTATGACAAAAATTTGGGTGAAGAACTTTATTTGTTCAGACCATTATCTTTGCCACAACAAACTCACTACATAACAGGTGGTGCTGGTTATGAGGGTGACAAGTTCTATTGTGATTTGGCATACGTGTTCAGAAATCAAAAGGCTAATTTCTATGGCATGTTGCCTCAAGATGAGACTGCTAGCAGTTTGAATCTGAAGAATCATAACATTATTGCTACTATTGGTTGGAGATTCTAATTGTTTAACTATAAAATCAGAGAGTAGTAACATGCTCTCATACTAAAATGAAAAAGTATTTAGCAGAAATGTTTGGTACCATGGTGTTGGTACTTATGGGCTGTGGTACTGCAGTCAGCCTTAGTTGCGGTACAGATACTGCAAGTGTAGTGGGTACGGCTTTTGCTTTCGGCTTGGCTGTCGTTGCAATGGCTTATACTATCGGTGGCATCAGCGGTTGCCATATTAACCCTGCAATCACAATGGGTTGCCTTTTGACAAAACGTATCAGTGCGAAAGATGCTGGAATGTATATGCTCTTCCAAGTTATTGGTGCATTTGTCGGTTCTGCTCTTCTTTTCTTGTTGACAAAGAATACAGAATTGGCAGGAACTGGTGCTAATGATCTACAATCAGGGGTTTCTCCTATCGGCGGATTCTTGGCAGAGATCATATTTACATGTGTCTTTGTGTTTACTGTATTAGGTACGACAGACTCTAAAAAAGGTGCTGGAAACTTTGCTGGATTGGCTATCGGTCTTTGCTTGGTTTTGGTTCATTTGGCTTGCATTCGTTACACTGGTACATCAGTAAATCCAGCTCGTTCTATCGCTCCTGCTATTTTCCAAGGAGGTTCTGCATTGTCTAATATTTGGATCTTTATTTTGGGTCCATTCATTGGTGCAGCTATTGCAGCTTTCGCTTGGAAAGCCATTGCAGATGATAAATGATAAAACAAACTCCTTTATATATGGAAAAGGTGACTGGATTTTCTAGTCACCTTTTTCTTTTTCTCATTTGATGTGTTTGCTATGGAATACACTCTAATACGATTTCAAATTAGTTCAAAACATTATGAAATCATCTGAATTTATAATCTGCTTTAGGGAGACAATTCAGTTCGTGGAATCTTTGGATTTATTCTATATCGTCTCTATCGTAATTAGTTTGTAGTTCATTAGAATTCTCTGAACGAGAGGTCGTAGTTATTCCTTTTTCCCTCTTAGACGTACAAGTAGATTCTGTATAGGATTTAACAGAACAATATCTGCTAAATAACTCAAAATTATACTGCAGATGAATGCCAGTAAGACGTTGATGAGGTAAAATAAGACAACGGGAAGTTCTTTCCATTGCTCAGGGGTGATTCTCACAACACCTAATATGGCTATCATGTGGACAAGATATATGCCAAAAGAACGTTTTCCTAAAAAGTTGATAACCTTTTTTGCTTTCTCTGACCATGACTCTACATTGATTTCCTGAAGAAGAATGTAAATCATAATACTGAAGAATGTGAAGGATGGCATTACGTCATGTAAGTATCTCTTATATGGAAAGAATAGCGTTTTTAGAATGATGATGCTCAATCCAATAACACCTAGTATGATTGCTATTTTTTTATCCCGTGGTGTCGTGATTATCTTATCAATACAACCTCCAATGTAAAAGTAGATTGACCATTGAGCGAAGGGGTAGGTCCATATATATTCAACGTCGGTAAAGTAAGGTGTATAGGCATAGATTGTATTATGCAATATTCCCAGTCCGACAAACACAAGAGCCATGTTTTTGGAAATTCCGTTGATTGCTTTTGCCATAAATGGAGCAATGAGTATATTTCCGACAAGTACGATGACAAACCAAAAAGGAGTTTTTACATGATTGAAAAGAATATCTGAAATGATTGTAGATGCAAGTCCGTCTAGTGAGAATCCATAGTCTTTGAAGTGTTTCAAAGCCGTTTGAAGAACCATATAGAAAACAATTGGTAATATAAGGTATATGGCCTTTTTGAAATAAAAAGTTTTGTATTCCTCGTCAGCGTTTAATATTTTCCGCAAAGCAAATTTCCCACTTAGAAAAAAGAATAGTGCGACACCAGTTTGGGATAAGAGCATTACGGGACTAAGATATTGATGGATGGGATTCTCTAGTGGAATGATTCCAGATGTGTGGTTGCATACAATAAAAAAGATGCTGAGAATCCGAATCAATTCATATTTACAGTCTCTTTGTTGAGAAATGGAATTCGTCATAATGTTTTTTTGCAAATCTAAAACTTTTTACACTTCATACAATACAAAAGAAGAAAAAAAGACCCGCAGTTGACACTACGGATCTTTTATGGAGCATATAAAATCTGGATTATTTTAATTTTGAGATATTCTCCTTTAGAGTGGCAATCTTGCTTTCAGCATCAGCCTTTTTCTTCCTTTCGTTTTCTACAACTTCGGGTTTTGCATTAGCGACGAACTTTTCGTTGCCCAATTTTTTGTTGACAGAAACAAGGAATCCTTCGAGGTATTTAATCTCTTCTTCCATCTTTTTGATTTCTTCCTCCACATTGACATTGTTGCCTAATGGAATAGAGATTTCGATGGTTCCGACCATAAATGTAGCGGCAGAGCCAGTGATGTTGCCTTTGTTTTCTGAGATCAGATTGATGTTGGCCAGTTTTTGAATGATGGCATCGTTCTTGTCATCCCATTCACCTTTATAATATAGGTCGAATGTCTCACGAGGGGAGATACCCTTGTTGGCACGAATGTTTCTGATACCAGCAATAATCTGTTTTGTGCTCTCCATTCTGTTGATGTTCTTCTCGCAGAAATCATCAGCTTTAGGAAGAAGACTCACCATGATGCTGTCTTTTACGTCGCGCTCCTTTATGTTTTGATACAACTCCTCTGTGATGAACGGCATGAAAGGATGCAAAAGTTTCAACAATGTTTCAAAATAAGAAAGGGTGGCATCGTAGGTGGTTTTGTCTATTGGCTGCTGATAAGCAGATTTTACCATCTCTAGGTACCATGAAGAGAACTCATCCCAAAATAATTTGTAGACAGCCATGAGCGCTTCACTGATACGGTATTTTTCGAAGCAGTCGTTGATCTCAATGATTGTCTTATTCAATTGTTGTTGGAACCATTTCACAGCTTTTTGTGCGGATGCCGGTTGTTCCATCTCTTTTACTTCCCAACCTTTTACCAAACGGAATGCATTCCATATTTTATTGTTGAAGTTACGGCCTTGTTCGCATAATGCTTCATCGAACAAGATGTCATTACCAGCTGGAGCGGATAACATCATACCCATACGCACGCCATCAGCACCAAATCTGTCGATGAGATCCAATGGGTCAGGAGAGTTACCCAAAGATTTAGACATTTTTCTTCCTAGTTTGTCGCGAACGATACCAGTGAAGTATACGTTTCTGAAAGGCATATCACCTTCATATTCATAACCTGCCATGATCATACGAGCGACCCAGAAGAAGATGATGTCCGGACCAGTAACCAAGTCGCTGGTTGGATAGTAGTATTTAATCTCTTCGTTTCCTGGATTGTTGATTCCGTCGAACAGAGAGATAGGCCAAAGCCAAGAAGAGAACCATGTGTCCAAGCAGTCTTCGTCTTGACGAAGATCGTTGATGGTTAGGTTAGCGTTTCCGCTTTTCTGTTTTGCTAATTCCAATGCTTTTTCTTCAGATTCAGCAACAACATATCCACCTTCAGGGAGGAAGTAAGCAGGAATTCTGTGTCCCCACCATAATTGGCGACTGATACACCAGTCTTTGATGTTTTCAAGCCAGTTGCGGTAGGTGTTTTTATATTTAGCAGGGTAGAACTTAAGTTCATCCTTCATAACAGGGTCTAATGCTATCTTAGCAAGGTGTTCCATTTTGAGGAACCATTGCATAGAAAGTTTAGGCTCGATAACGACGTTGGTTCTTTCAGAGTAACCCACTTTGTTTGTGTAGTCTTCTGTCTTTTCCAACAAGTTAGCCGCAGCTAGGTCTTTCTCAATTTGTTTCCTGACATCGAAACGGTCTTGTCCGATATACATGCCAGCAGCTTCACTGATGCTACCATTGTCGTTGAAGATGTCGATAGTTTGCAGGTTGTATTTCTCACCTAGCATATAGTCGTTCACGTCGTGAGCAGGAGTAACCTTCAAACAACCAGTACCAAATTCGATATCAACATATTCGTCTTCGATAACAGGAATAACTCTGTTAACTAATGGAACGATTACTTTTTTACCGCTTAGCCATCTGTTCTTAGGATCTTTAGGGTTGATACACATAGCGGTATCACCCATGATGGTTTCAGGACGAGTGGTAGCAACGACTGCATATCGTCCTTTAGCATCTTTGTGGATGACTTCTTGTTCTGATCCAGTAGAACCAGACATGTCGTCATCAGCAACATAATATTTAAGGTAGTAAAGTTTGCTATGCTCTTCCTTATAGATAACCTCTTCGTCGGAAAGAGCAGTTAAAGCCTTAGGGTCCCAGTTAACCATACGTACGCCGCGGTAGATGAGACCTTTATTGTAGAGGTCGCAAAATACTTTGATGACGCTTTTGCTGCGAGTTTCATCCATGGTGAAACCGGTTCTGTCCCAGTCGCAAGAAGCTCCAAGTTTTTTCAATTGTTCAAGGATGATGCCACCATGTTTGCGAGTCCATTCCCAAGCATGTTCCAAGAATTGTTCGCGAGTGAGGTCAGTTTTCTTGATACCCTCTTGAGCCAGTTTGTTAACCACTTTAGCTTCAGTTGCGATAGAAGCGTGGTCGGTACCAGGCACCCAACAAGCATTTTTGCCCAACATACGAGCTCTGCGGACGAGGATGTCTTGGATTGTATTGTTTAACATGTGACCCATGTGAAGGACGCCTGTCACATTAGGAGGGGGAATAACAATTGTATAAGGTTCACGACCATCCGGTTTTGATTTAAAGAAACCGTTATCCAACCAATATTGATACCACTTAGATTCGACATCAGTGGGGTTGTACTTGTTAGCTAATTCTTGCATGAATGTATCTTAATTTTTTTGTTTTTTATACCTTATATATATAAATTGGGTGCAAAGGTAATAAAAATTTGAGAAATAAGATAGTAATTGAAGTAATGTGAGGGTAGGAATAGGAAAAAGAAAGTGCAGAATGAGAATGAGTTAAGAAGGAGAAAAAAAATAAAAAAAATTTGTGAGAGAGAAAAATAAGTTCTAATTTTGCGCCACAATTAGTATAGTGTCTAAATTTAAAGTTAAAATATTAAAAATTAAAAAACGAAATGCCTACAATTCAGCAATTAGTTAGAAAAGGAAGGGCTACTCTTACAGACAAGAGCAAATCTCCAGCATTGGATTCTTGTCCACAGAGAAGAGGTGTATGTGTTCGTGTATACACCACCACTCCTAAGAAGCCTAACTCTGCAATGCGTAAAGTTGCCAGAGTACGTTTGACGAACCAAAAAGAGGTGAATGCTTATATTCCTGGAGAAGGACATAACTTGCAAGAGCACTCAATCGTAATGGTACGTGGAGGACGTGTTAAGGACCTTCCAGGTGTACGTTATCACATTGTACGTGGATCATTGGATACTGCAGGTGTAAATGGTCGTACACAACGTCGTTCTAAGTATGGAGCAAAGAGACCTAAACCAGGTCAAGCAGCACCAGCAAAAGGAAAGAAATAAGAACGATAAGAGTAAAAATTAAGTAGAACAAGTTTTAGTTTTACTGGTGGCACTTCAAGGTTGAGTAAATGACTTAGCGTAGTCGTTGAAGCAACAAAGCAACCAAAACAAAAACGAAAAATTTTTGAGTTAAAATGAGAAAAGCAAAACCAAAGAAAAGGGTCATATTACCAGATCCTGTCTTTAATGAAGTAATGGTTACAAGATTTGTTAACCACTTAATGTACGATGGAAAAAAATCTATCGCATACGATATATTCTATACAGCTTTGGATAATGTAAAGTCAAAACTTCCTAATGAGGATAAGACACCTCTTGAGATTTGGAAGAAGGCTTTAGAGAACATCACACCACAAGTGGAAGTTAAGTCACGCCGTGTAGGTGGTGCTACTTTCCAAGTTCCTACCGAAATCCGCCCAGAAAGAAAAGAGTCCATCTCAATGAAAAATTTGATATTGTTCTCTCGTAAGAGAAGTGGACACTCAATGGCTGAGAAATTAGCTGCTGAGATTGCAGATGCTTTCAATAACCAAGGTGGAGCATTCAAGAAGAAAGAAGATATGCACAAAATGGCTGAAGCAAACCGTGCTTTTGCTCATTTCAGATTTTAATCCCTTTAAAGAATTATTCAAATGGCTAAAGCAGATTTACATTATACAAGAAACATCGGTATCATGGCTCACATCGATGCTGGTAAGACAACTACGTCTGAGCGTATTTTGTTCTACACTGGTTTGACTCACAAGATTGGTGAGGTTCATGATGGTGCAGCTACGATGGACTGGATGGCACAGGAGCAAGAGAGAGGTATCACTATTACTTCTGCAGCTACCACTACATATTGGAAATATAACGATAAGAAATACAAGATCAACTTGATTGATACTCCGGGACACGTTGACTTCACTGTTGAGGTTGAGCGTTCTCTTCGTATCTTGGATGGTGCTGTTGCTACTTTCTGTGCAGTTGGTGGTGTTGAGCCTCAATCTGAAACAGTATGGAGACAAGCTGACAAGTACCACGTTCCTCGTATTTGTTACGTAAACAAGATGGACCGTTCTGGTGCTAACTTCTTTGATGTTGTAACACAAGTTAAGGAAGTTTTGGGTGCTAATCCATGTCCTATTCAAATTCCTATCGGAGCAGAAGATTCTTTCAAGGGAGTTGTTGATTTGATCCGTATGAAAGCTATTCTTTGGCATGATGAAACAATGGGTGCTGAGTATTCAATTGAGGAAATCCCAGCTGATTTGGTTGATGAGGCTAAAGAGTGGAGAGATAAGATGTTGGAGTCAGTTGCTGAGTGCGACGATGCTTTGATGGAGAAATTCTTCGATGATCCTAGTACTATTACAGAAGAGGAAATTAAAGTTGCTCTTAGAAAAGGTACTATCGCAATGAAGATATATCCAATGATTTGTGGTTCTTCATTTAAGAACAAAGGTGTTCAAACTATGTTGGACGCAGTTTGTGCTTATTTGCCTAGCCCATTGGATACAGCTGATATCATTGGTACAGCAGTAGATGATCCTGAGAAACAAATTGTTCGTCACCCAAGTGAGGACGAGCCTTTGTGTGCATTGGCATTTAAGATTGCAACAGACCCATTCGTAGGTCGTCTTTGCTACTTCCGTGTATACTCTGGTAAAGTTGACGCAGGATCTTATATCTTCAACACTCGTTCAGGAAAGAAAGAGCGTATCTCTCGTCTATTCCAAATGCACTCTAACCACCAAAATCCAGTTGATGTAATCTCTGCTGGTGATATCGGTGCAGGTGTAGGTTTCAAGGATATTCGTACAGGTGATACATTGTGTGGTGAAGATGAGAAAGACCACATGGTATTGGAGTCAATCGACTTCCCAGATCCAGTGATCGGTATCGCTATCGAGCCTAAGTCTCAAGCAGATGTTGATAAGTTGGGTAATGGTTTGGCTAAGTTGGCAGAAGAGGATCCAACCTTTACTGTTAGAACAGATGAGCAATCAGGTCAAACAGTTATCTCAGGTATGGGTGAGTTGCACTTGGATATCATTATCGACCGTTTGAAACGTGAGTTCAAAGTTGAATGTAATCAAGGTCGTCCTCAAGTTAACTACAAGGAGGCTATTACTAAGACAGTTGAACACCGTGAGTTATATAAGAAGCAATCTGGAGGTCGTGGTAAGTATGCAGATATCGTTGTATCTGTTGGACCAGCAGACGAAGGATTCGAAGGCAGCTTGCAATTCGAAGATGTTGTTAAGGGTGGTAATATTCCAAAGGAATTCATTCCATCTATTCAAAAAGGATTCCAATCAGCAATGCGCAATGGTGTGTTAGCAGGATTCCCATTGGAGAAAATGAAAGTTGTCGTAATGGATGGTTCATATCACCCAGTAGACTCTGACCAGTTGTCATTTGAAATCTGTGCAAACTTGGCATTCAAGGAGGCATGTGCAAAGGCAAAACCAGTGTTGATGGAACCAATCATGAAGTTGGAAGTTATCACACCAGAGGAGAACATGGGAGATGTAATCGGAGACTTGAACAAACGTCGTGGTCAAGTTGAAGGTATGGAAACTAGCCGTTCTGGAGCACGTATTGTAAAGGCTAAGGTGCCTTTGGCAGAGATGTTTGGATACGTAACAGACTTGCGTACTATCACATCAGGTCGTGCAACTTCATCAATGGAGTTCTCTCATTATGCAGAAGTTTCTTCTTCTATTGCAAAAGCAGTAGTAGCAGAGGCTAAAGGTAAAGTAGAATTATTGTAATTAATTTATATAAGATTCAAAGAGATGAGTCAGAAAATTAGAATTAAATTAAAGTCATACGATCACAGCTTGGTTGACAAGTCTGCAGAAAAGATCGTTAAGACAGTTAAGAATACTGGTGCAGTTGTAAGTGGTCCAATTCCATTGCCAACACACAAACGTATCTTTACAGTTAACCGCTCTACATTCGTAAATAAGAAATCGAGAGAGCAATTCCAACTTTCATCATACAAGAGATTGATCGATATCTATAGCTCAACCTCTAAGACAATTGATGCGTTGATGAAGTTAGAGTTGCCAAGTGGAGTAGAAGTAGAAATTGCATAGTAATTAATATTTATTGAAATGCCAGGATTATTAGGAAAAAAAATCGGAATGACATCCGTTTTCAGTGCCGAGGGAAAGAATATTCCATGCACTGTTGTCGAAGTAGGTCCTTGTGTGGTTACTCAAATTAAGACTATCGAGAAAGATGGTTATGAGGCAGTCCAAGTTGGTTTTGAAGAGAAGAAAGAAAAGAACACTACAAAACCAGAAATGGGACACTTCAAGAAAGCGTCAGTAGCCCCAATGAGACACTTGGCCGAGTTCAAGGGTTTTGAGACCGAGTACAAATTAGGAGATCAGATTACAGTAGATTTGTTCGCTGATTCTAAGTTTGTAGATGTAGTGGGAACCTCTAAAGGTAAAGGATTCCAAGGTGTAGTAAAACGTCACGGATTTGGCGGTGTGCAACAAAGTACACACGGTCAGCACAACCGTTTGAGAGCACCAGGATCAATTGGAGCATGTTCTTACCCTGCAAAAGTATTCAAAGGAATGCGTATGGCAGGTCGCTTGGGTGGAGAGTCTGTTACAGTTCAGAATCTTCAAGTTTTAAAAGTTATTCCTGAAAATAATCTTTTGATTTTGAAAGGTTCATTGCCAGGAGCTAAAGGTTCAATCGTAATTGTAAATAAGTAATGGAACTTAGTGTATATAATATTAAAGGCCAAGATACTGGAAGAAAGGTCTCTGTGAGCGATAGCATCTTTGGTATTGAACCAAATGAACATGTAATGTACTTGGATGTAAAGCAATACTTGGCAAACAAACGTCAAGGTACGCACAAATCTAAGGAAAGAAGTGAATTGTCTGGTAGTACCAGAAAGTTAGGACGCCAAAAAGGAGGAGGAGGAGCACGTCGTGGTGATATCAACTCTCCAGTATTGGTAGGTGGTGCACGTGTATTTGGTCCTGTACCACGTGATTATAGCTTCAAGTTGAACAAAAAGACAAAGCAATTGGCACGTAAGTCAGCTTTGTCTGCAAAGGTCAAAGACAATGCAATCATCGTTATTGAGAATGTGTCATTTGATGCACCAAAGACGAAGGATTTCGTGTCATTGATGAAAGATTTCAACATTGCAGATAAGAAATCACTTTTAATTTTGTCAGAACCAAATAAAAACGTATATTTGTCCGCTCGAAATATTCAGAACGCTGGAGTTGTTTTGTCCTCAGACTTAAACACTTACAGAATTTTGGACGCTTCATGTTTATTGTTAACAGAGGGCGCTTTGGCGAATATTGAGAATAATTTAAAAGATTAGGAGGTTGAAAGGATGGGAATCATAATTAAACCGATAATAACCGAGAAAGCAACAAACCTTGGCGAGAAGTATTCTCGCTATGGTTTTCGTGTTTCCCCAAAGGCTAACAAAATTGAGATAAAGAAGGCCATTGAGGAAATGTATAACGTGCAAGTCGTTTCTGTCAACACAATGCAAGTTGAGGGAAAGGCAAAATGTCGTTATACAAAGACTGGTATCCTAAAGGGAAATGCCCCTTCATATAAGAAGGCATATGTTACCTTGAAGGAAGGTGAAGTAATAGATTTTTATAGCAATATTCAATAAAAATGGCTGTTCGTAAATTTATGCCCACAACACCAGGGCAAAGACACAAAGTTATTGGAACATTTGAGACAATTACCTCAAGTGTGCCAGAGAAATCTCTTGTAAGAGGAATGATAAAGACCGGTGGACGTAATAACACAGGTAAGATGACCATGCGTTATATCGGAGGCGGTCACAAGAGAAAGTACAGAGTAATTGACTTCAAAAGAGACAAAGATGGTGTTCCAGCAGTAGTAAAAACAATCGAGTATGATCCAAACAGATCAGCACGTATTGCATTGTTATTTTACGCTGATGGAGAGAAACGTTACATTCTTGCACCTAACGGTTTGCAGGTAGGACAGGAGTTGATGTCAGGAAATGAGGCATCTCCTGAAGTAGGTAATGCATTACCACTGCAAAACATCCCATTAGGAACTGTAATTCACAATTTGGAATTGCGTCCGGGCCAAGGAGCTGCTTTGGTTCGTTCAGCAGGAACATTTGCGCAGTTGACTTCGAGAGAAGGAAAGTATGCAATCGTAAAATTACCTTCTGGTGAAACTAGAATGATTCTTTGTACTTGTAAAGCAACAATTGGTACAGTAGGAAACTCTGATCATGCGTTGGAGCGTTCAGGAAAAGCAGGACGTTCACGTTGGTTAGGTCGTCGTCCTAGAAACCGTGCTGTAGTAATGAACCCAGTAGATCACCCAATGGGTGGTGGTGAAGGCCGTCAATCTGGAGGTCATCCAAGATCAAGAAAGGGTCTTTTGGCTAAGGGTTACAAGACAAGAGCACCAAAGAATACTTCTAATAAGTATATAGTTGAAAGAAGGAAAAAGTAATTTAAAAGGTAATTTTTATGAGTCGTTCATTAAAAAAAGGTCCATTTATAAGTGTAAAACTGGAGAAGAAGGTTTTAGCCATGAATGAGAGCGGAAAGAAGTCTGTAATAAAGACTTGGTCACGCGCTTCAATGATATCTCCAGACTTTGTGGGTCATACTATTGCAGTTCATAACGGAAATAAATTTATTCCTGTGTACGTTACCGAAAATATGGTAGGTCATAAACTTGGAGAATTTTCGTTGACTCGTACATTTAGAGGACACGGTGGAAATAAGAAGAAATAAACCGTGAAAAGAAAATTAAAAAAAAGTAAATAAAATGGGTGTAAGAAAGAAAAACTCGGCAACAGCATTAAAAGAAGCTCGTCAGTCGCTTTACTTCGCTAAATTAAACGATGTTCCTACATCACCACGCAAGATGCGTCTTGTCGCAGATATGATAAGAGGAATGGAAGCTTACAGAGCACTTAGTGTTTTGAAGTTTTCAAAGAAGGATGCTTCTAACCGCTTAGAGAAATTACTTCGTTCTGCTATCGCTAACTGGGAGCAGAAGAATGATAAGAAAGCTGATAGCGGTGAGTTGTATATTAGCAAAATTTTCGTAGACGAAGGAAAAACATTAAAGAGACTTCGTCCAGCTCCACAGGGAAGAGGTTACAGAATTCGTAAACGTTCTAACCATGTGACTATATTTGTAGATTCTATTAATTCAAATGCTAACCAAAATTAATTGTTAGATGGGACAGAAAGTAAATCCAATTAGTAACCGTTTAGGAATCATCAAAGGATGGGATTCCAACTGGTTCGGAGGAAAAAATTATGGCGATACTATCTTGGAAGATGCTAAGATTAGAAAGTATCTGAATGCCCGTCTTGCAAAGGCTAGCGTTTCAAAAATAGTTATCGAACGTACCTTGAAATTAGTTACCATTACTGTATGTACTGCACGTCCAGGAATCATCATCGGTAAAGGTGGACAAGAGGTAGAGAAATTAAAAGAAGAGTTGAAAGGTGTAACTGACAAAGATGTTCAAATCAACATCTTCGAGGTTAAGAAACCTGATTTAGACGCAATGATCGTAGCAAATAACATTGCTCGTCAGATAGAGGGAAAAATTGCATACCGTCGTGCAACAAAAATGGCTATCGCCTCTACTATGCGTATGGGTGCTGAGGGTATTAAAGTTCAAGTATCTGGTCGTTTGAATGGTGCTGAAATGGCACGTTCTGAGATGTATAAAGAGGGAAGAACTCCACTTCATACATTTAGAGCAGATATCGACTACGCTCAGGCTGAAGCTTTGACTAAGGTTGGATTAATTGGTATTAAAGTTTGGATTTGCCGTGGAGAAGTTTACGGTAAGAAAGATTTGGCACCTAATTTTGCTGCAACTAAAGAAGTAAACAGAAGCGGTAACGCTCCTGCAGCAGGAAAACAACAAGGCTTCAAGAGAAAAAGAAAATAATTCTGTTAATTTGATTTAAGGAAAGATGTTACAACCTAAGAAAACAAAATTCAGAAGACAACAGAAAGGTCGTATGAAGGGTAACGCACAACGCGGAAACCAATTAGCTTTTGGATCTTTCGGTATTAAAGTCTTGGAGTCAAAGTGGATTACAGGTCGCCAAATCGAAGCAGCTCGTGTTGCAGTAACACGTTATATGCAAAGACAAGGACAAATATGGATTAGAATATTTCCTGATAAACCTATCACTAAGAAGCCAGCAGAGGTTCGTATGGGTAAAGGAAAAGGTAACCCAGAGGGATTTGTTGCGCCCGTTACTCCAGGAAGAGTGGTAATTGAAGTAGAAGGTGTACCTTTTGAAGTAGCAAAAGAAGCATTACGCTTGGCTGCACAAAAGTTGCCAGTAACTACTAAGTTTATTGTTAGACGAGATTTTGATGCTCAAAACCAAAACGCGTGATAGATTATGAAAATAGCAGAAATTAAAGAGTTAACAACTCAAGAGTTAAAGGAAAGACTCGCAGCAGAGGAGGATGCTTTGATTCGTATGAAATTAAACCATGCGGTTTCTCCGTTGGATAACCCTTCTCAAATTAAGGCTATTCGTAAGAATATTGCTCGTATAAACACAGAGTTGAGTCTGAGAGATAATAAATAATTAATTGAGCTTGATCAAAATGAGAAACTTAAGAAAAGAAAGACAAGGTGTTGTTTCTAGTAACAAAATGGATAAAACCATCACTGTTACAATTAAGTATAAGGAAATGCACCCTATTTATCAAAAGTTCGTCAACAAGACGAAGAAATATCACGCTCACGACGAGAAAAACGAGTGCAATGTTGGTGATACTGTAAGAATTATGGAAACTCGCCCATTGAGCAAAACTAAGAGATGGAGATTAGTAGAAATCATCGAAAGAGCTAAGTAATATGATACAACAAGAGTCAAGATTAGTCGTAGCTGATAACAGTGGAGCAAGAGAGGCGTTATGTATTCGCGTTCTTGGTGGTACTGGTAAACGTTATGCTACTGTAGGGGATATTATCGTGGTAGCGGTAAAAAATGTGATCCCTTCAAGTGATATGAAAAAAGGTACGGTTTCTAAGGCAGTTGTTGTTAGAACCAATAAGGAGATTAGACGTCAAGACGGTTCTTATATTCGCTTTGATGATAATGCATGTGTTCTTTTGAATGGTGCAGGTGAAATGAGAGCGAGCCGTATATTCGGTCCAGTTGCCAGAGAGCTCCGTGCTACTAACATGAAAATTGTTTCATTAGCACCCGAAGTGCTTTAATTTCTAATTTTACAAAGATGAGTAAATTAAATATTAAGAAGGGTGATATGGTTTACGTGAACGCAGGTTCCGACAAAGGAAAAACTGGTCGCGTGTTAAGAGTCATCGTTAAAGAGGAACGTGCCGTTGTAGAAGGTATCAACATCGTTTCTAAGAGCTCTAAGCCAAGCGCAAAGAACCCTCAAGGTGGTATCGTTAAACAAGAAGCACCTATCCATATTTCTAATCTGAATTTGATCGACCCTAAGAGTGGTAAGCCTACTCGTATTGGACGTCGTAAAAATGAGGAAGGAAAAACGGTTCGCTATTCTAAAAAATCAGGGGAGGTAATTGAGTAATATGAATACAGCTAGTTTAAAGAAAGAGTACGCTGAGCGTATTGTTCCTTCCTTGATGAAGGAGTTCAACTACAAGTCTGTAATGCAAGTTCCAGTTCTTGAGAAGATTGTTATCAATGAAGGATTAGGACAAGCCGTAGCAGATAAGAAGATTATCGAAGTTGCAATCAACGAGTTGACTGCTATCACAGGTCAAAAGGCAGTTCCAACTTTGTCTAAGAAAGATATCTCTAACTTCAAAGTTCGTAAGAAAATGCCTATCGGTGTTCGCGTAACTTTGAGAAGAGAGAAAATGTATGAGTTCTTAGAGAGATTGATTCGTGTTTCTCTTCCTCGTATCCGTGACTTCAAGGGAATCGAGTCTAAGTTTGATGGTATGGGTAACTATACACTAGGTATCGATGAGCAAATCATCTTCCCTGAAATAAATATTGATTCTATACAGAAAATGTTAGGAATGAATATTACCTTTGTAACTTCAGCAAAGACAGACGAAGAGGGATATGCTTTGTTGAGAGAATTTGGATTACCTTTTAAAAACATTAAAAGATAAGATCATGGCAAAAGAATCAATGAAAGCCCGTGAGGTTAAAAGGGCTAAACTTTGCGCCAAGTATGCAGAAAAGAGAGCTAAATTGAAAGCTGAGGGTAACTACGAGGCTTTGCAAGCTCTTCCAAAGAACGCATCTCCTGTACGTAAACACAATCGTTGTAAGTTGACAGGAAGACCTAAGGGTTATATGCGTCAATTCGGCATCTCTCGTATTCAATTTAGAGAGATGGCTTCTGCTGGTTTGATTCCTGGTGTAAAGAAAGCAAGCTGGTAAAAAATTAGTGTTAAATATTGTCAGGTTTACCTGATCAATTTAATTTATTTTTATTATGACAGATCCAATAGCAGATTATCTGACGAGAATGAGGAACGCTATTCAAGCTAAACACAGAGTGCTTGAAGTTCCTGCTTCAAATTTGAAGAAAGAAATCACTAAGATATTGCTCGATAAGGGCTATATCTTGAATTACAAATTCGAGGGCGAAGGTACTACGAAAGGCTCAATAAAGATTGCCTTGAAGTATGATCCAGTCAACAAAGTAAACGCTATCAAGGGATTGAAGAGAATCTCTTCTCCTGGTATGCGTAAGTATGTTGGTTACAAGGATATGCCTAAAGTATTGAATGGTTTGGGAATTGCCATCGTTTCAACATCAAAGGGCGTTATGACCGATAAGGAAGCTCGTGATTTGAAAATCGGTGGTGAAGTTTTATGTTACATCTATTAATTTAGGAGGAGTTGTAAATGTCAAGAATAGGAAAATTACCAATTAGTATTCCTTCAGGAGTTACAGTTTCTGTAAAGGATGATGTTGTAACAGTAAAAGGTCCTAAGGGTGAGTTGACTCAAGCCATCAACCCTAACATTAAGATGGAAGTAAAAGATGGTGAAGTATCATTCACTCGTCCATCTGATGAACCAGAAATGCGTTCAATGCATGGTTTGTATCGTGCTCTAGTGAATAACATGATCGTTGGAGTATCTCAAGGTTATAAAAAGGAATTAGAGTTGGTCGGAGTTGGATACCGTGTATCTAACCAAGGTCAAGTTATTGAATTTGCTTTAGGATATACTCATAATATCTTCTTGCAGTTGCCAAAAGAGATCAAGATTGAAACGAAGAGTGAAAGAAATCAAAATCCGTTGGTAATACTTGAAAGTTGTGATAAACAATTATTAGGTCAGGTTTGTGCAAAGATTCGTTCTTTCCGTAAGCCAGAACCTTATAAGGGTAAAGGTGTTAAGTTCGTTGGCGAGCAGATTCGTCGTAAGGCTGGTAAGTCAGCTGGTGCTAAGTAATTTAATTAAAAAAGAATTATTATGACTTCAAAAATAGAAAGAAGATTAAAAATCAAAAGGGGTATCCGAGCAAAGATCTCTGGTTCTGCTGAGCGTCCTCGTATGACTGTTTTCAGAAGCAATAAGCAGATTTATGTTCAGTTGATCAATGACGAAGCTAAGAGTGTTGTTAACAAAGACAAAGATGGAAGAGAATTTACTTCTTTAGTTGGTGCAACAATCGTATCTGCTTCTTCTGTCGGAATTACTGACAAAATTTCTAAGAAAGAAATCGCTGCTAAAGTTGGTGAAGATATTGCTAAAAAAGCAATTGCAGCAGGAATTAAAGAAGTGGTATTTGACCGTAACGGTTACTTATACCATGGTAGAGTAAAAGAATTAGCTGACGCTGCTCGTAAGGGTGGACTTAAATTTTAATGGTTATGGCAGAAAATAATAATAAAGTTAAATCGACTAACGATTTGGAATTAAAAGATAGATTGGTTGCCATTAATCGTGTAACTAAGGTAACTAAAGGTGGTCGTACATTTAGTTTCGCAGCTATCGTTGTTGTTGGTAATGAGGACGGTGTTGTTGGTTTCGGACTTGGTAAGGCTGGTGAAGTAACAGCAGCTATTGCTAAAGGTGTAGAAGCAGCAAAGAAGAATTTGGTTAAAGTTCCTGTATTAAAGGGTACTATCCCTCATGAACAAGAGGCTAAGTTCGGTGGTGCTCAGGTGTTATTGAGACCTGCATCTCATGGTACGGGTGTAAAAGCTGGAGGTGCTATGCGTGCTGTACTTGAAAGTGTTGGAGTAACAGACGTGTTGGCAAAATCTAAGGGTTCTTCAAATCCTCACAACTTGGTAAAGGCTACTATTTTGGCTTTGTCTGAGTTGCGTGATGCTTATACGGTTGCACAGAATCGTGGTGTTTCAATGGAAAAAGTGTTTAAAGGTTAATTTTGAAAATTATGGCAAAAATTAAAATTAAACAAGTAAGAAGTAAAATCGGTTGTCCTAAGCAGCAAAAGGCTACTTTGGAAGCATTGGGACTCAAGAAAATCAACTCAGTTGTTGAACACGAAGACAGCCCAGTCATTTTAGGCATGGTTGAAGCAGTTAAACATCTTGTGGTAGTTGAAAAGTAATTATTTAATCGTATAAATATATAAAGAAATGGATTTAAGTAATTTAAAACCTGCAGCAGGTTCCGTTAAGACAAGAAAGAGAATTGGTCGTGGACCAGGATCTGGATTGGGTGGAACTTCTACTCGTGGTCATAAAGGTGCGAAGTCTCGTTCTGGTTATTCTAAGAAGATCGGTTTCGAGGGTGGTCAAATGCCATTGCAACGTCGCTTGCCTAAATATGGTTTCAAGAATATCAATCACGTAGAATACAAGGCAATTAATATTGCTACTCTTCAAAGTTTGGCAGATAGCAATAAAATTGATTCAATCGATATCAATACATTGATTGAGGCTGGTGTTGCTTCAAAAAAGAACTTGATTAAGATTTTGGGTTCAGGTACATTGACTTCTAAATTAACTGTTTCTGCTCACGCATTTTCAGAGTCAGCTAAGGCTGCTATTGAGGCTGCTGGTGGTTCAGTTGTAATTCTTGAAAAATGAAAAAACTGATTGAAACAATTAAAAACATCTTTAGAATCGAGGACCTTCGTACTCGAATCTTGATTACATTTTTATTTGTTTTGATATATCGCTTTGGTTCATTTGTTGTCCTTCCTGGTATTGATCCCAACGCATTGACAGAATTGAGCAACCAAACGAGTACTGGATTGATGGCCCTCTTGGATATGTTTTCAGGAGGAGCCTTCTCCAATGCTTCTATCTTTGCTTTAGGTATTATGCCGTATATCTCGGCTTCCATTGTTATGCAGTTGTTGACAATCGCTGTTCCTTCTTTCCAGAAGAAACAAAACGAAGGTGAAAGTGGCCGTAAGAAAATCCAACAATATACGAGATATCTAACAGTAGGTATCTTGTTATTACAAGGACCTTCTTACTTGGTGAACCTTTCTATTCAAATGCAACAGGCGGGTGCCGCATTGCCTCCAGGTGTGTGGTTCAAAATCTATTCCACAATCATCTTATGTGCAGGTAGCATGTTCGTGATGTGGTTAGGTGAACGTATCACGGATAAAGGTGTTGGAAATGGTATTTCATTTATCATTTTAGTTGGTATTATTGCACGTTTCCCAAGTGCTATTTCTCAAGAGTTTGTTTCATGCTACAGTTCTCAAGGTGGAGGTGGTTTGGTTAAGTTCTTACTTGAAATCATCGCTCTTTTTGTTGTTGCTGCAGCTGCAATTCTTTTGGTACAAGGAATCAGAAAAGTTCCTGTACAATATGCTAAAAGAATGGAAAACGGCAAGACAAGTCCTGTTGGAGTACGTAATTATATTCCATTGAAGGTCAATGCTGCTGGTGTAATGCCAATCATCTTTGGTCAAGCTATTATGTTCATTCCGTTGGCTGTTATGCCATGGGTAATGTCTCAAGATAGTTCTTCTAACTTCTTCTTGGACATGTTGCGTAATACAAATGGATTCTGGTATAACTTCATTTTTGCTGTGTTAATTATTTTGTTTACGTATTTGTATACGGCAATCACGATTAACCCAACGAGAATGGCTGATGATATGAAGCGTAACAATGGATTTATTCCTGGTGTAAAACCTGGAACTCCAACTGCTGAGTATATCGATTCAATCATGTCTAAGATTACTTTACCAGGTTCTATTTTCTTAGCATTGATTGCTATCTTGCCTGCATTCATCAGTAAGGCTGGTGTGACTGATCAATTCTCACATTTCTTTGGAGGTACATCTCTATTGATTATTGTGGGTGTTGTTTTGGATACATTACAACAAGTGGAGAGCCATTTGTTGATGCATCACTATGATGGCTTGATGGAGTCTGGTCATATTCAAGGACGTTCTGGTTTATCCGCTTATTGATATTTGTGATGATATATCTTAAAACAGACGAGGAGATAGAGTTGTTGCGCATCAGTAATTTAATAGTTGCGCGCACATTGGCTGAAGTGGGAAAAGCCATCAAGCCAGGTGTTACAACATTAGCTCTTGATAAGTTGGCGGAAGAGTTCATTCGTTCCAATGATGCAGTCCCAAGTTTTTTAGGATATGGAGGATTCCCTAATTCAATATGTACATCCGTTAATGATCAGATAGTACACGGTATCCCTTCCAATTATGAATTGAAAGATGGCGATATTGTTTCGGTCGATTGCGGAGCATATAAGAATGGATTTCATGGAGATTCTTGCTACACATTTTGTGTGGGTGAGGTGTCTCCTGAGGTTCTTTCTCTACTTAAGACCACGAAAGAGGCTCTATACAAAGGTATAGAAGCAGCAAAAGTAGGTGGAAGATTAGGAGATATAGGAAGTGCAGTGCAAACACATTGTGAATCCAACGGATATTCGGTGGTTCGCGAATTTGTAGGTCATGGCGTAGGTCATGATATGCATGAAGAACCAATGGTACCCAATTATGGGAGACGAGGCAATGGACCGATGTTGAAAGACGGAATGGTCATAGCGATAGAGCCCATGATAAATCTAGGAAAGAAGGATTGTTATTTAGAATCAGACGGATGGACGGCGGTTACATCGGATCATAAGTATGCAGCACATTATGAACATACAATAGCTATTCGTAAAGGTGGTGCAGATATCTTATCGTCGTTTGAGTATGTCGAGCAAGTTTTAGGAAATAAAGCGATATAGTATATGGCTAAACAAGCAGCAATAGAGCAAGACGGAACAATAGTAGAGGCATTGTCGAATGCTATGTTTCGCGTTGAGTTAGAAAATGGACATGAGATAACTGCTCATATTTCTGGAAAAATGCGTATGCATTATATAAAAATTCTTCCAGGAGATAAAGTAAGAGTCGAGATGTCTCCGTATGACTTGTCAAAAGGTCGTATTGCATTCAGATACAAATAATTAAGTACAGATATGAAAGTAAGAGCATCTTTAAAAAAACGTACCCCAGAGTGTAAAATTGTAAGAAGAAAGGGACGTTTGTATGTAATTAATAAGAAAAATCCTAAGTATAAGCAACGTCAAGGATAAAAATTTTTATTATCTTTGCAAAAATTTTAGTTTATATATGGCTATAAGAATTGTCGGAGTAGATTTGCCTCAGAATAAGAGAGGAGAAATCGGTTTAACCTATATTTATGGTATAGGTCGCAGTAGTGCAAATAAGATTCTTTCAAAAGCAGGTGTTGATAAAGACATCAAGGTAAAGGATTGGACAGATGATCAAGCATCTAAAATTCGTGAGATTATAGGTGCAGAGTTCAAAGTCGAAGGAGATCTTCGTTCAGAAGTACAATTGAACATCAAGAGATTGATGGATGTTGGATGCTACAGAGGTATTCGTCATCGTATTGGATTGCCTTTGCGTGGACAAAGTACGAAAAACAATGCACGTACTCGTAAGGGTAAGAAGAAGACTGTTGCAAACAAGAAGAAAGCAACTAAGTAAAAGTTAGCTAACGCTATTAATTAATAAAAGATATGGCAAAAAAAGCAGTAGCAACCAAAAAAAAGGTAGTAAAAGTTGACGCAATTGGACAATTGCATGTACATTCATCTTTTAACAATATCATAGTTTCATTAGCAAACTCTGAGGGTCAGATTATTTCATGGTCATCAGCTGGTAAGATGGGATTCCGTGGTTCAAAGAAGAACACTCCATATGCAGCACAGATGGCAGCTCAGGATTGTGCTAAAGCAGCCTATGATTTAGGTTTAAGGAAAGTTAAGGCATACGTAAAAGGTCCAGGTAATGGCCGTGAGTCTGCAATTCGTACCATCCATGGTGCAGGAATTGAGGTTATGGAAATTATCGACGTAACACCACTACCACATAATGGTTGTCGACCACCTAAAAAACGTAGAGTATAATTTTATATTTATTACAAACAGCTTTCGAATCTCGCATTGTGAATGATTGCAATTTAATCCTCTCTGCAATCGCGGCTGCACGGTTCAAGGTTTGGAATTAATAATTAAAAAAAATGGCTAGATACACAGGTCCAAAAACTAAGATTGCGCGTCGTTTTGGAGAACCAATTTTCGGTCCAGATAAGATTTTGGCAAAAAGAAATTTTCCTCCCGGACAACATGGCGTAAATAGAAGAAAGAAGTCTTCTGAGTACGGTATTCAGTTGAACGAGAAGCAAAAGGCTAAATATACTTATGGCGTTTTAGAAAGACAATTCCGTAATTTGTTCGAGAAAGCTTCTGCAACAAAGGGTATTACCGGTGAGGTATTATTACAATTATTGGAGACTCGTCTTGATAATGTAGTTTATCGTTTAGGTATCGCTCCTACAAGAGCAGCAGCTCGTCAGTTAGTATCACACTGCCACATCGTTGTTGATGGTGAGGTAGTTAATATTCCTTCATACTCTGTTAAACCAGGTCAAGTTGTAGGTGTTCGTGAGAGATCTAAATCTCTTGAGGTTATCGAAAATTCTTTGACAGGTTTCAATCATAGCAAATATGCATGGTTAGAGTGGGATGGATCTTCATTGTCTGGTAAATTCTTGCATCTTCCAGAAAGAGCAGATATTCCAGAGAATATTAAAGAACAATTGATCGTCGAACTTTACTCTAAATAATAACTGATCCATGGCAATTTTAGCATTTCAAAAACCTGATAAAGTAATAATGTTGGAAGCGGATAACTTTTACGGAAAGTTTGAGTTTCGTCCGCTAGAACCCGGTTATGGTATTACTGTTGGTAATGCTTTAAGGCGTATATTGCTCTCTTCTTTGGAAGGTTTTGCAATAACTTCCATTAAGATAGATGGTGTGGATCATGAGTTCTCTGTTATTCCTGGAGTTATTGAGGATGTTACTAACGTGATTCTTAATCTAAAACAAGTACGTTTTAAGCAGAAAGTTGAAGAATTTGATAGCGAAAAAGTAACTATTAATGTTTCTGGTACCGAATTTAAAGCAGGTGATATTGCTAAACATTTGTCCGGTTTCGATGTCCTCAATCCTGATTTTGTAATCTGTCGCTTGGATAAGAGCGCAAGCTTTAATATCGAGATCACTATCGGTAAAGGTCGCGGTTACGTCCCTGCTGACGAAAACAAAATTCCTGGCTCTGAGATTGGCGTTCTTGCTATAGACTCTATCTATACGCCTATCCGTAACGTTAAATATGCGGTTGAAAATTATCGTGTAGAACAAAAAACTGACTACGAAAAGTTGGTGATTGAAATCTCTACCGATGGTTCTATCCACCCTAAAGATGCTTTGAAAGAAGCTGCTAAAATTCTTATTTATCACTTTATGTTGTTCTCTGATGAAAAGATTACTCTTGATTCTACAGACGAAAGTGCTAATGAAGAGTTTGATGAGGAGGTTCTTCATATGCGTCAGTTGCTTAAAACTAAGTTGGTCGACATGGATCTTTCAGTTCGTGCGCTTAACTGCTTGAAAGCTGCTGATGTTGAAACTTTAGGTGAATTAGTCGTATTTAACAAGAGCGATTTGCTTAAGTTTAGAAACTTCGGTAAGAAGTCATTGACAGAGTTAGACCAATTGTTGGATACATTGAATCTTTCATTTGGTATGGATATCTCAAAGTATAAATTAGATAAAGATTAATTAAAATGAGACATAATAAAAAATTCAACCATCTTGGAAGACAAAAAGCTCACAGAGATGCGTTGCTTGCTAACTTGGCTATCTCTTTGATCATGCATAAGAGAATCAATACAACTACTGCTAAGGCTAAAGCTTTAAGAAAGTATGTTGAGCCATTATTGACAAAGGCAAAGGACGATTCTACTAACTCTCGTCGTGTTGTGTTTAGCTACTTGCAAAACAAACAGGCTGTTACTGAATTGTTCCGCGAAATTGCTCAAAAAATCGCTGATCGCCCAGGTGGTTACACTCGTATTATCAAAACTGGTTTCCGTTTGGATGATGCTGCTGAAATGTGCTTCATCGAACTCGTTGACTACAACGATAACATGGCGAAGAATAAAACAGCTAAGAAGACCACTAGAACTCGTCGTTCTTCTAAAAAGAAGATTGAAGAGCCTGCTGCTCCTGCAGCTGAGCTTGAAGCTCCAAAAGCAGAGTCTGCTGAGTAATTTTATTCACATATTTCATAAAAGCCACACTTTTGAGTGTGGCTTTTTTTTGTCGCCTTAAAAGATTATTTGTAGCTTTGCATTACTCCATTCCTTTCAATGGGGTATTCTTGTATGTTTTAAAGCAATTTATTTTTTTCCTACAATGAAATATAATCGTATTCTATTAAAACTTAGTGGTGAATCGTTGATGGGTGCTCAGGGCTATGGTATCGACGAAAACAGATTGTCAGAATATGCTTCTCAGTTGAAAGAAATCGCTGAGATGGGTGTCCAAATTGGTATCGTAATCGGCGGTGGTAATATCTTCCGTGGTTTGTCTGGCGCTAAAAAAGGTTTCGACCGCGTCAAGGGTGACCAAATGGGTATGCTGGCTACAGTTATCAATGCTTTGGCTCTTAATTCTGCTCTTTCTGCCATCAATGTGAAGTGTAAGGTGTTGACTGCTATTCGTATGGAACCTATTGGAGAGTTCTATACTAAGGATAGAGCGATAGATCTGTTGAATGCTGGTTATATCACTATTTTTGCTGCTGGTACAAGTTGCCCTTATTTTACAACAGATACGGGTTCTTCTCTTCGTGGCTTGGAAATCGAAGCTGACGCTATGTTTAAGGGTACTCGCGTAGATGGTATTTATACTGCAGACCCTGAGAAAGATCCTTCTGCTACTAAATACGATGACATCTCTTATGATGAGATCCTTAATAAGAATCTGAAAGTTATGGATCTCTCCGCTACTGTAATGTGCAGAGATAATAATTTACCAATCGTTGTCTTCAATATGGATAAAGTAGGTAACCTGAAAAAGGTTATTATGGGCGAAAATATTGGTACTTATGTGCATCCGTAATCTTGTCTTATAGCCCAAACTCACATTGCATGTTCATTTAAATGTTAGATTTATGCTGGGAAGAGACAAGTGTAAATATCTTCGAGAAATACGTAGAAGAATTGCCAATGAGAATGATATCAAGTTGGTGACGCGCGAGTGTACGTTTAAAGGAGAGTGTAAAGGGACATGCCCGAAATGTGAAGCTGAGGTTCTGTATCTAGAGCGTGAGTTAGAGAAGAGACAAAAGTTGGGTAGAATTGTTACCATTGCGGGACTTTCTCTTGCTAGTTTGGCTTGTGGCTCTCTGCTTGCATCTTGTGATGAAAGAAATGGTGATGTGGATGATGGAAGTGTAAGTCTTTATGGTAGTCATGTTAGTGTAAGAGAAAAAGCAGAAAGAGAAGCTCTTCATAAAAATATCATTGAATATTTAAACAAAAACGGATATGTTGAATCGGAAGGACAAACAGATGTGTATAATTTCAACTTCACTGTGACTAAAGATGGTGAGATTCAGAATATTAAATTCTATCAAGAATACGCACCTCGTAAGGACTTCATTATCTCTTTACTCCAAAGTATGCCGAAAGAAGAGTTGAATACGTTACAGAGTGATTGGAAGTTTAACGTAACCTATGTTGTGAAGTGGAGAAGAATAGAATTTAGCATTTATTATCGGTAAGTAAATGAAACCCATTAAAAATATAAGGATGAGAAAGATTATACTACTACTTATCTCTTTGTGCGCGATGAACTTATACGCACAGGATGAAGAAGTACAGGAGTCTAAAACTTCATATTATCCTAATGGGTTTAAGATGCGATTCGATAGAATTACATTTGGAATGAATTTGGAACGTGATTGGGATGAGGGTGGTAGATACCTAAAAGTTTCGAACGGCTTTGCAATAAACTTTGGGTACCAGCCTAACAAACATCTCTATTATGGTGTAGGAACTGAACTTAGATCGACATTAGACATATTCTATATTGATTTTGCTTTGCCTATTTATGCGAATGTTCAGTTTTGCGTTTCAGATAAAGTGACATCACCTTATATCGGATTAAAGTTTGGTGGGTGTGTCAGTTTGAGGGGTGAATGTAATGCTAAATATAAACTGTTTCAAGGGGAGAATGGAAAGTGGTTTCATGAGGATTATCAAAGTAAAACCGACCAAAAAGGATTATACATTCATCCTGAAATAGGTGTTAGAATGGGAATTGTAGGTCTCGGTATCGGTGTACCAATAACTGAACATATAAGGAATACAACCATTTATAATAGTCAAACTAAAATAGAGGAAAAGAAAAGACTAAGAAGTTTTGACGTCGGAGCTAATTTGGTATTATCTTTCCGTGTCAATCTGTAATTTTATTTTCTTAGAATTTGGTGAATTAATAAAAAGCACATATATTTGTCCCCGAAAAAGAGGTGCATAATATCCTCTTTCAGGAAAAAAAGAAAAATAGAATGAATTTTATAATTAACATTAACATTATTTTCATTATTCTCTTGCGTAGCTAGAGGAAGTGAGAATGTGTGTGTTATATTTAAAGATATTGAGCCTTTCTCACTTCCCGTGAGAAAGGCTTTTTTTTATGATGTTTTTTAATTTATACATATATGAGCGATAGATTATTTATTTTTGACACAACGCTTCGAGATGGAGAACAAGTACCTGGTTGCCAGTTGAATACAGTTGAGAAGATTCAGGTGGCAAAACAGCTCGAAATTTTAGGAGTTGACGTGATTGAAGCAGGATTCCCAATTTCTAGTCCTGGCGATTTCAATTCGGTAATAGAAATATCTAAAGCAGTAACATGGCCTACGATTTGTGCTTTAACAAGAGCTGTAGAAAAGGACATTGATGTGGCAGTGGATGCTTTGAAGTATGCAAAACACAAGCGAATACATACGGGTATTGGAACATCTGATTTGCACATTAAGTATAAATTTAATTCAACACCGGATGAGATAATTGAAAGAGCTGTCTCAGCAGTAAAATATGCTAAGAAATTTGTTGAGGATGTCGAATTTTATGCGGAAGATGCAGGTAGAACAGACAATGAATATTTAGCTCGTGTGACGGAAGCGGTTATCAAAGCAGGTGCTACTGTGGTTAATATTCCTGATACCACAGGATTCCGTATTCCTTTTGAGTATGGAGAGAAGATAAAATATCTGATGGAACATGTGGATGCTTTATCTGCAGGGAAAGCAATCTTATCTACTCATTGCCATAATGATTTAGGAATGGCTACGGCCAATACAGTTGCGGGTGTTTTGAATGGTGCTCGTCAGGTGGAGGTGACTATCAATGGAGTGGGTGAGCGAGCTGGAAACACTTCATTGGAAGAGGTTGCCATGATCTTTAAAACTCATCCTGATTTAAATATTGAGACCAATATTAACACGACTAAGATATATCAGACAAGTCGAATGGTTTCAAGCTTAATGAATATGCCTGTTCAGCCGAATAAGGCAATCGTTGGTAAGAATGCGTTTGCTCATTCTTCTGGAATTCACCAAGATGGTGTTCTGAAAAATGCGGAAACCTATGAGATTATGGATCCTAAGGATGTCGGAATTGATGATAATGCAATTGTTTTAACTGCTAGAAGCGGACGTGCGGCATTAAAGCATCGCTTACATGTTTTAGGTGTTGATGTTGATGGAGAAAAACTCGATTCACTCTATGAGGAGTTCTTAAAATTAGCGGATAAGAAGAAGGAGTTGAATGATGATGATATCCTTATGCTTGCTGGTGTGGAAAGAACGAGAGACCATCATATCAAACTTGACTTCTTACAGGTTACAAGTGGTTTAGGTGTTCGTCCGGTTGCTAGTATCGGTCTGGACATTGCAGGAGAAAAATTTGTTGCTGCATCATCTGGAAATGGTCCTGTAGACGCTGCAATCAAGGCTCTGAAGGTGATTATAAAAAGAAATATGCTACTTAAGGAATTTACGATACAAGCCATTAATAAAGGAAGCGATGATATCGGAAAAGTTCACATGCAGGTTGAACATGATGGAGCTGTTTACTATGGATTTGGCGCAAACACTGATATCGTGACGGCTTCTGTGGAGGCATATATTGATTGTATTAATAAGTTTAGAAAGTAGTCATTTCACTAAGATTCATATTTATGGGAAAAACATTATTTGATAAAATATGGGATGCACATGTGGTGTCTCAGATTGAGGATGGTCCTACTATGTTGTACATAGACCGCCTTTACGGTCATGAGGTGACCACACCTCAGGCTTTTGACACTCTTAGAGACAAGGGTATAAAGGCTTTCCGTCCAGAACGTATCGTGGCAATGCCTGATCATAACACTCCATCAGACCAACAGGATGAAATTCATGATCCTGTGGGAAGAACTCAGGTGGAGACTTTGAAGGCAAATTGTCAAGAGTTCAATATTAAACACTTCCCTATGGGGTCGAAAGACAATGGAATTATCCATGTCGTTGGACCGGAAAAGGCACTCTCCCTTCCTGGAATGACTATTGTTTGTGGCGATTCTCACACCTCTACTCATGGAGCTGTTGGTGCGATTGCAATGGGTATCGGTACAAGTGAAGTGGCTCAAGTTTTGGCTTCTCAATGTATCCTTCAATCCAAACCTAAGACAATGCGTATTAACATAGAGGGTACTTTGAAACCTGGTGTGACAGCCAAGGACGTTGCTCTTTATATCATGGCTAAAATGACAACATCTGGGGCAACTGGTTATGCGGTTGAGTATGCAGGTAGTACAATTCGTAATATGTCGATGGAAGGCCGTTTGACACTTTCCAACTTGTCAATCGAAATGGGCTCTCGTGCTGGATTGATTGCACCGGATGAAACCACTTTTGCCTATTTGAAAGGTAGAGAGTATGCGCCTAAAGGAGCGGAATGGGATAGTGCTGTTGAACGTTGGAAAATGTTGAAGAGCGATGAAGATGCGGTATTTGATAAAGAGGTCACTTATCGTGCGGAAGATATTGAACCTCGTATCACTTATGGTACGAATCCAGGCGCTGGTATCGCAATTAATGAGTCGATACCTACTTTGAATGAGATTCCATCTTCAGAAAAGACTCAGTTCGTGAATATGTTGGAATATATGCAGTTCAAAGAGGGACAAAAATTGGAGGGTGTCCCCGTTGATTATGTATTCTTGGGTGCATGTACGAATGGTAGAATTGAAGATTTCCGTGCCTTTGCTTCCATTGTTAAAGGAAGAAAGAAGGCTCCTAATGTGGTTGCATGGTTGGTACCAGGCTCATGGTTGGTTCGTCAGCAAATCATAGACGAGGGAATTGACCTTATTTTGAAAGAGGCTGGCTTTGAACTGAGATTGCCATCATGTTCTTCTTGTTTGGCCATGAACCCAGATAAGGTACCGGCAGGTAAATTGGCTATTTCAACCAGCAACCGTAATTTCGTCGGACGTCAGGGGCCGGGTGCACGTACTGTTTTAGCTTCACCATTGGTGGTTGCGGCAAGTGCAATTACGGGAAAAATCACAGATCCAAGAACATTTCTAAATTGAGAAGAATATGAACAAACAGAAATTTGATATAATACAGTCAACATGTATTCCTATTGGAATAGACAATTGTAATACTGATTTGATTATCCCAGCTCGTTATTTGGCGAGTACGACCCGTGATCCTAAATTCTTCGGAGATGCTTTTATGCATGATCTTCGTTATGATGAAAATGGAAATGTTAAGTCGGATTTTGTAATGAACCATCCCGATTTTTCAGAGGCTCCACATGAGGGTGTTCATGAGATTATTGTCGGTGGACAGAACTGGGGTTCGGGTTCAAGTCGAGAACATGCAGCATGGTCAATTGCAGGTTATGGCGTACGTGTGGTGATTTCCAATAGTTTTGCGGATATCCACAGAAACAACCTTTTGAATTGCTTTGTGCTTCCGGTAGTTGTCAGTCGTGAGTTTCAACAGGAACTATTCAAAAGCATAGAAGAAAATCCTAAGATGCAAGTTAGGGTTGACGTGCCTAACCAAACAGTAACCAATCTGACTACAGGTCATAGTGAACATTTTGAAATTAATAGTTACAAGAAATATTGTTTGATGAATGCTTTGGATGATATCGATTTCTTGCTTGAGAATAAGAAAAAAATAGAGGAATGGGAACAGAAAAGGAAAGATATGTAACAATAATGGACACGACACTCCGAGATGGTGAACAAACCAACGGTGTTAGTTTTGTCCCTCATGAAAAATTGATATTGGCTCGTACCCTTCTCTTGGATGCTAATGTGGATCGAATAGAGGTGGCATCAGCTCGAGTTAGCGATGGAGAAAAAGAGGCCGTCTCAATGATCTGTAATTGGGCGAAGGGGGTAGGTTGCCTTCATCGTATCGAAGTGTTGGGCTTTGTTGATGGTACTTCAAGTATAGATTGGATTAAGGAGACGGGATGTCAGTGCGTTAATTTGCTTGTGAAAGGATCGCAAAGACATTGTACCGAGCAATTGAAAAAGAACCCAGAAGAACATCTCCATGATATTTTGGAGGCTCTCTCTTATGCGCAAAAATTAGGATTGCGTGTTAACCTCTATTTGGAGGATTGGAGTGGTGGTATAACAGATAGTACGGAGTATGTATTCTTTTTGATGGATCATCTTAAAGATCTGAAGATTGAACATTTCATGCTTCCAGATACGTTGGGCATACTGACTCCAGATCAGACCTATCGTTGCGTAAAGTTGATGACCGATCGTTATCCTAATCTCTCATTCGACTTTCATGCGCATAATGATTATGATTTTGCTGTAGCTAATTCGATGGCAGCTGTGCAAGCTGGTGCCAATGGATTGCATACAACCATCAACGGATTGGGTGAACGCGCAGGTAATGCTCCTTTGGCAAGTGTTCAAGCTGCATTGAAAGACCATTATCACGTTCAAACTGGTATCAACGAATCTAAATTAATGGAGATATGCCATTTGGTCGAGTCGTATAGTTGCATTGCAATACCACCTAATAGACCTGTTGTGGGTGAGAGTGTCTTTACACAAGTGGCTGGTGTTCATGCGGATGGTGATAACAAATCGGGATTGTATTGCAATGACTTGCTCCCTGAACGTTTTGGTAGAAAGCGTGAATATGCTTTGGGTAAAAATAGCGGAAGAGCTAATATCCTTAAAAACCTCGAGGAGTTGGGACTTGCCCTTACACCTGAACAGACTAAGGCTGTCACAAAACGAATCATCGAATTGGGTGATAAAAAGGAACTCGTCACGCAAGAAGATCTTCCTTATATAGTGGCCGACGTGGTTAAGCATTCTGCTCCTGATGATCATGTGAAGTTGGATAGCTATATGGTGAGTACGAGTTATGGTTTGAAACCATTGGCTAGTGTTCGTCTTGAAATCGGAGGAAAAAGTTATGAGGAGACTGCAACGGGTGACGGACAATACGATGCGTTCGTTCGTGCGGTAAGACATATCTATCGCGATAAACTGCAGCGCAAGTTCCCTTGGTTGACGAACTATGTTGTGAGTATTCCTCCTGGAGGTCGAACAGACGCTTTGGTGCAAACCAGTATTTCATGGACATTCGATGGGAAAAGTTATCGAACAAGAGGACTGGATGCCGATCAGATGGAGGCAGCTATCAAAGCTACTTTTAAAATGTTGAACCTAATAGAAGACTTGTACACACAAGCGCCAGAGAGAACGAAAGAAAATAAATAACCGTTAATTTTTTATTAATATGAAATTGAAAATTGCTGTATTACCAGGAGACGGAATAGGTCCTGAGATCTCCGAACAGGGTGTGAATGTAATGTCTGCCGTCTGTGAAAAGTTTGGACATGAGGTGAGTTATACCTATGCTTTGTGTGGCGCAGATGCCATAGAAAAAGTGGTTGACCCATTCCCAGATGATACATTTAAAATCTGTATGGATTCTGATGCCGTACTTTTTTCGGCAGTAGGAGATCCTAAGTATGATAATGACCCCACTTCAAAAGTTCGTCCTGAACAAGGATTGTTGGCTATGCGTAAAAAGCTAGGATTGTTCGCTAATATCCGTCCTATTCAAACCTTCGATTGCTTGGTTCATAAGAGTCCGTTGAAGGATGAATTGGTAAAAGGTGCTGATTTTATTTGCTTCCGTGAACTAACTGGAGGTATGTATTTTGGAGAAAAGAAGGAGGGTGAAGATTTCGCATACGATACCAATGCATATAGTCGGATGGAAGTGGAACGCATATTGAAGGAGGCTTATAAATATGCAAGAATGCGGAAAAAACATCTGACAGTGGTCGATAAGGCAAATGTGTTGGCTTCGTCTCGTTTGTGGAGAAAAGTGGCACAGGATATGGCAGTCAATTATCCTGATGTGACCACCGATTTTATGTATGTTGACAATGCGTCTATGAGAATGATACAGGAGCCAACATTCTTTGATGTGATGGTGACGGAGAACACATTCGGTGATATCCTTACAGACGAAGGATCATGTATTACAGGATCGATGGGCTTACTTCCTTCTGCATCAACGGGAGAGCACACACCAGTGTTCGAACCTGTTCATGGATCATGGCCTCAGGCAAAAGGATTGAACATAGCTAATCCATTGGCTCAGATTCTTTCCGTTGCCATGTTGTTTGAATATTTTGATTTAAAAGAAGAAGGAAGATTGGTTCGTGAGGCTGTTGATGCTTCTTTGGATGCAAAAGTCCGTACACCAGAGATTCAGGTTGAAGGTGGCGCTAAATATGGTACCAAAGAGGTGGGTGCATGGATTGTTGATTATATTAAGAAGAAATAAACGGGACGAATAGAGAAGATTGAAAAGGTACTCATAAGGACATGCTCAACAAGAGCGTGTCCTTTTGTTTTATGATAGCAGCAATGTTTTAAGGCTCTGTCTGTGTCTCTGTCACCACAACTATGGCAAGGTAGTTCCCATTAGGGTAGTGGCGGTAAAACGTTTTGTCGATTAAGTTTCCCTTTTTGTCATAGTGGTATCTTATATAGATATTTCCATTTGAATCATATTGATATGTGTATCTGTAATCCAATGTCCCTGCTTTGTTATAGGCACATTCCTCAATCTCTTTCCCATTCAAATCATATTTATATGTATGTTTGCTGATGAGTTTGTATTGCTTGTATTCACATTTCTCCACAATACAACCCTTGGTATTGTATTTGTTTTTGAAAATTCTGGGGTATCCCTCCATTTGATATATATATGTCTCGATCTCTTTCCCATTAGCATCATAACGGAAATTAACTTCTTTCTGTTCAGGGTAAGGAATCCCCTGTCCGTGACTTATCTTCAACCATTTGTTCTTCTCCGCAGAACCGCTGTATTCTGTTGAAATACAATATTCATGATTGGATTCTGTTTCATATCTTTTGTATCCAGCAGAATCATATTCCGTACTCACTTTGTTTAACAGAGACACCTCCTTTATCGAGTCTGATTCTATGATAACTTTATACGTTGTTTTGACGGTTCTCTTTGGTTGGCTATTTGATTCCAATGCGTTAGTACTATCCGCAGTTGGAATTATTTTCTCCATGAGTTTTGTTATGTCAATAGCTGATTGACCTAATACTGTTGCGGAAGTTGTCAGTAAACAAAGTAAGCCGATAAGCGTGTATGTGTGTTTGCGTGTTGCCATGACTATCGTTTGATGATTAGTTGTTGCCCTATTCGCAGATTCGCATTTTTCATCTGATTCCACTTCATAATCTCCTCTGCTGTGCAACCATATTGCTTGCCGATTCGGTATAGCGTTTCCCCTTTCTTCACAATGTGAGTGGAGACTTCTTCTTTTTTCTCATCGCTGTTTCCGTTGTCTTCTTTCGTTTCATCTTTGATGACACTTTTTTCCTGATCAGAAGACTCTTTCTTCACGTCTGTGGAGTCAGAAGGTGCGGGAGATATCTCTTTCTTCTCATCTTTTGAATGATTTTCGATTGACTCTTTATCGTCGTTAGGTTGTGGAGCAGATGTGTCAGGATTGATGAGAAGTTTCTGACCAATCTTCAAGTTGTTGTTTTTTAGATTGTTCCATTGAATGATATCATCCACTTTACATCTGTATTGTTTGGAGATGCGATAGAGATTATCACCTTTTTGAACAACATGAACAATGTTTGTTTCTTCTTTTTTAGTCTCCTTGTCTGTGATAAGCTCTTCTTTTTCAGTCTTCTTCTGAATCGTGTCAGTCGACGGAGTGTTTTTGTCGTCACGTTTTGGAGTAGGCTCAGCATCTTTCTTGTCAGTATCATCTTTTGGATTTGGTATGAATTCATCAGAAGATTCTTCTTCTCCGATAATTCTCCGATAACCTATAAATCTTTTGTTGTAGTAGTCGAGCCCTGGGTAAAGATCGATTGTGACTCCCTTCTGGACGGAAGCGTGAATGAAATAAACCGTGTCGCTATTTCCTTTGTGATCGACAACGATTCCGACGTGTCCGACGCTTTTGCTTTTCGCATTACTTCCTTTGAAAAAGATGAGGTCGCCTTTTTTTGTTCTTCCTTTTTTTATCTTATCTCCTTGAGTGTATTGGGAGGAGGAAGAACTGCTAAGAGAGTAACCAAAGTGACTGAATACATAGCCAGTGAATCCAGAGCAATCGAAAGTCTTTGGACCTTTGCTTGCATATTTATATTTGCATCCAATATATTTCTTTGAATAGTTAACGAGAGAGTCTCTGAGTAAGTCATCTGTACGAGATCTTCCCCATGCATTAATGGATAAGAAACAAAAAAGTGAGATAAGAAATAAACTTTTGGTCTTCTTCATTTCAGATTATGTTTCGGGAGAATATATAGTATTCACCTTAATTAACAGAACGTTGCAAAGGTAACCATTATAATTGGAATTATAAATTTTATAGTTGACTTTATGAAATAACCAGTTGGAATTTTGAAAAAAGCAAATAAATAATTATGTTTGCTTAAAGGAAGTTCTCGAAAAAAAATGAGGTATGGTGGAGTTGAGTCATAATCAAGAGAAGAAGGATAAGAAAGAGTGGGCCATTATCAATATGTTCCGTTCCAGTTACCCGTATTTCCCTATAGGTGAGTTGGAAAAATCCGAATCACCTGATTTTTTGTTGCGTTCAGGAGATAAACTGATAGGTATTGAACTGACGGAGTTGAAGTATGAAAGGGAGGACAAGCTATTTAATTTGCGTGCACATGAAGACTTCCTTACATACATGATGGAAGATGCGCAACGAATAGTAGAGGAGAAATGTGATTATAAACTGATGGTGGAGGTCTTGTTTTCTGATGATATTAGTCCGACGGTTTTGATGGTGAATGAAGAGGCACGCTTGTTGGTTCGACAAGGGCTGGCAGAGTCGATAGCGAATGTCGTTTCTGAGAATATACCAGAATCCACAGGAACAAAATACAAAGTGGATAGGACCTCTAAATATGGACATCAGAAGTTGCATCCGAAGATTCAGTGTATCACCATCCTGAATGTGACGGGCAGATGGTATGAAGGATTATGGTATGCAGCCATAGCTACGAAGGTGAAGCCTCTTTCCATCTCTAGTGTGTCGCAAAGATTGGTTGCGAAAAATTGTAAATTGCGGAAATATAATTCATCCTGTGATGAACAATGGTTGGTGATTATACAGAATAGTTTCTTGATGTCAAGTTCGTATAATTCGTCGACCGCAGCAGAGGCGCTTGCCCATCATTATAAAAGTAATTTTGATAAAGTATTCGTCTTTGAGCGAAGTGAGGGGTTGGTGACACGCTTGGATATTGAAAAGTATGAGGATAAAAAGAAAAAATGAAGATTTTAAAAACGGTTGATTGCTATTCTTGATGTTAAAAAATATTAATATCTTTGTGCCGTAAATTAAAATGCAAATGAATATAAAAAACATTTTGTTAGCATTTCCTGTAATGGCCTTCTCTTTGGTTGGATGTTTACAGGAAGAGCCGTTAGAATCGGAGGCAGACATTCTTCAATGCAAGTTGTCTGGTGATAAAGAGTATCTTATTACGAAAGCCGACACGTTGATGGAGGTGACTAGTATAATGAATAACATCACAATATTTGTAAAGCAGGGTTGTAATTTAACTAAAAGAGCTCCAGAATTTGTCTTGACAAAGGGTGCCACAATATCACCTAAGAGTGGTTCTGTTCAAGATTTTTCGGATAATAAGGAGGTGATTTATACCGTTACATCCGAGAGTGGAGAGTGGAAACGAATCTATCATGTGACCTATCGCTGTGCGGTGTCGTTGCCTACCCATTTCAGCTTTGAAAATTATATGTTGAATGAATCTAACAAATACCATATCATATATGAAGTTGTGGATGGTGTAGATATTTTGTCATGGTGGAATACAGGAAATCCTGGATTCTGCTTGGCATCAAGTGTGGGACCAGAAGGATATCCAACGGTGGTCGTGGAAGATGGATATAAAGGGAAAGCTATTAAAATGACAACCCGTTTTGCAGGAAGTTTCGGAAAAGCAGCAGGTATGCCAATTGCACCAGGAAATTTGTTCTTGGGAACATTTAATGTACAACAGGCGTTGAAGTCGCCTTTGTCGGCAACACGTTTTGGTGTGCCATTCTTGCAAGAACCGGATTCCATAGTGGGTTGGTATAAATACAAACCAGGTCCGAAGATGACAGATGGCTCGTATCGTGAGATAGATGGAACGGACGATTTCAATATCTATGCTATTTTGTATGAAAACACAGATAAGGATGGTAATGCTGTGATGTTGGATGGAACCAATTCATTGAATAGTGAGCATCTGGTTCTGTTGGCACAAATGCCAGCATCCGATCGGAAGAATACAGATAAGTGGCTTCGATTCTCCTTCCCATTCAAAGCAATGAATGGCAAGAAGGTAGATAAAGATAGATTGCAGAAGTATGGTTATAATTTTGGAATCGTCTTCTCATCCAGTTTGAAGGGTGATGATTTTACGGGAGCCGTCGGAAGTGAGTTGTATGTAGATGAAGTGGAGATTGTGTGTAAGGAAACAGCTAAATAAAAGGGAGAACGAAAGATGAGAAATAAGATTATTACATTATTGTTGCTGTTAGGATGTATGATGAGTGCTTTCTCTCAAACTGAGGTGGGGGAGAATGTGAAAAATAACGTCCAGTATGATACTGCACGTGTGAAGGCAGATCGTCCTCTTCCGTATTTTGAGTTTCGTCTTGGATTTGAAGTAGGAGGAACTGTTCCTTTCCCATTGCCAGCACAGATTCGTAAGATTAATGGATTTGCTCCTTTGGGGAATTTCTCAGCTCAGGCTTTGTCTAATATGCCATTTAACAAAAGATGGGAGATGTTGTTGGGACTTCGTTTCGAGCGTAAAGGAATGACCACAAAGTCTACTGTAAAGGATTACAACATGTCTATACAAGATGATGATGGAGGAACAATCATGGGAAGATGGACAGGAGATGTTACCATGTCAGCAGATCAATGGATGTTAACGCTTCCGGTTGCTGCCACATTTAATATAACAGAAAAGGGTAGGATTCGTTTGGGTTGTTATTATGGATATGTCTTCAAGGGATTGTTCTATGGAGAGGTGCAAAATGGTTATTTGAGAGAAGGAGACCCAACGGGTGCGAAGATAGAGGTGGGAGAAGAACCACAATCATTTGAGTTTAATGAGGATATGCGTCGTTTCCAGTGGGGATTGACCTTAGGAGGCGAGTGGAGTTTGGGTAAACGCTTTTCTGTCTTTGCCGATTTGGATTGGGGATTGAATAACATATTCGTACCAACGTTTGAAACCATCTCATTTGATATGTATCCGATTTTTGGAACGCTGGGTATAGGTTATTCGTTTAAGTAACACAAACTTAGGAATAGGTAGGTGTAATCTTTTCCATTTCTTATTTTTTTTATATTTTTGCATCGCTTTTAAAAATAAAAGGAGCTAGGTTCCGTTTGTTCTATAGGTTTTTATAATATTGAGTTTTGAAAAAAGTTGTTTTTAGCATATTATTGCTTGCGATGTCCTTGACCGCCTATTCGGCAGGTTCGGTGGGACGTATGAATAATTTGATAAATGCCGATAATCGTCTGTATCATTTTGGCTTCATTTTAGGATTGAACATGATGGATTTTAATCCTACGAATGCGGCAGTAGTATATCAAAAATCGCCAGATGCAGAGGAGGAAATCTGGTTTGGCGAGGATGTGAGAATGTCGCCAGGATTTACGGTAGGTATCATTTCCGACTTGCGTATATTTAGTTGGTTGAATCTACGTTTTTGTCCGCAGCTCTATTTTAATGAAAGATGTTTGCAGTTTAGAGATTCAGAGGGAAATATTACGCCTAAAGGAGATTTCAGTATCCAGTCTAACATCATGGAGTTCCCGTTGGATTTGAAAATCAGAGGACAGAGAAAGAATAATTATCGACCATATTTATTAGCAGGAGTAGCTATGACATTGGATATGGGTCGAGATGCTGAAGCACCTATCATGTTAAAACAAATAGATTATGGTGTGGAGTTTGGATTAGGATGTGATTTCTATTTGCCATATTTTAAATTGGCTCCAGAATTTAAGATCTATTTGGGCTTAGGCGATGTTTTGGAGCGTGACAGACCAGAGATTGCAGATTATACAGATTTGAAATATACGAATACATTATCTAAGTTGACATCACGTTTGTTTATATTGTCATTCAATTTCGAATAGTAGTGAAATTCTAATTGAGCTTTTCAGATCAATTAGTTATGATAAAAGATAGATTCGAAGAACTTATGTTTTTCGAATCTTTTTTTTGTTCTGTAAATTCATTTCGAGAGATTTTGAATTTGTCATGTAGTAAAAGAAGTTCGGAAAAGAGAGGGATAGACAGAACGGTGTTCCCGTTTGGAAAGATTTCTTTTTAATAAATTTTTCTGTTTCAATATTTTGTCGTAAATTACGACGCGAATTATATTCGATTTTGTGTTTAATATAATAAATTGATACATAAGGCTTTACATTTTTGTTATTTGTGTAAAATGAGGTATGAAAACGAAAAAAATTAATAAAACGGATATGTATATGGGGTATAATGAAAAACACACGTGTCGATCTTGGGTAGGGTTGGCACTGGTAATGTTGTTCAATATTGGAAGTGCGTTGGCACAGTGCGTCGTCGGAGGAACTGAATTCGAGACGAGCAAGGTGTTATGTAATCCGCAATTGAGCAATGATGAAGATGGCTGGTTTAACGAGGATGTTGATGAATTGTTAGATGTTGAGACAGCTGGCTGTGATTACTATGAAGTGATAGGCAATGCCATTCAGATGGGTATGCCTTCGAACACGATTACAACTCAATCATCTCTTTTTACGACTAAGGGTTGGGCTGATTTGCTGAAGACCAATGGATATTTGACCACGAATGATGGCGGTTTTACTGCTATCACGGCTAATCCAAAGTTGATAGATCCAATTCTATCAGAGGGTAATGGTACCAATATGTTGGTCAATGCTGGAACGCGCCATGATAAAGGTTATTTTATGGCCTATACAGTGAATGGTTTGAAGCCAGGTTCACAAGTTACGATGACTATGGATGTATATTATTTGATTGATGAAGCATCTATGAAAGCATCGTTGACAGCATCAGGAAAGAATGAAATATCCATATTTGGAGGAAGTGTTCAGTATAGATCAAGTGGTGCTCAAACACCTGCTGCAGGATTGAAAATTTCAACAGAATTGGATGCAAACGGATCTCCTAATACAACCACGCCAACTACTGTGGCTGCTAAAAAAGGTGCTCAGAAAGTTACAGTTAAGGGAACTGCAAATTCTGTAGGAACGGTTACTTTTTATGTAAGTAGAACTAGCCCGAATGCATTGCCTATTGGTATTGATAATATTGAAATTACAGGTAGCATCCAACCAGTGATTACAAGTGCAAAGATGATGCCTGTATGTCCTGAAAACCCTGTGATGCTTTATCTGAAACATACTTATCCAGAGGGAACCACCTATTCATGGAGTATGCGGGGCTCTACAGAGACAAGTAATACGCAGTCTTTTGCTGTTACTCCGAAGGAAGCAGATAAAAAGTATAATGTGACTTGTACGGTAACACCTCCAGGATGTAGTGCAACATCAGCTACATTTACAATTGAAACTAAGACGTGTTGTACGATGAAAGATGCATCGGGAAATGAGCTTCCGATGGCGGAGACCAACATCTTCTATGATGATTTCGGTACTTTCCCAGATAACAAAACGTATGAGTATCGAGATGCAAAAGGTGCTGTACACTCAATTCCTGTTAACGGAGGATTGTGGACGGATGTGACTCGTCCATTTACTACGCAATTCCAACCAGGTAGTGATATCAAGGGAGATAAATATTCTGGTAATGGTGATATCACATCTTGTATTACGAATGTGAATCCTTATACTCCAGGTGTAAATGGAGATGCTTCTGGTACAGGACGTGGTGGTATGCTTATTTTTGATGTGGATAAAGCATTCGGAAAAGCTACAGGTTTGGCTAACACGGTGATTTATGAACGAGAGATCTGCGGATTGTGTAAAGGTAAAGAGATTACGTTTAGTGCATCATTCGGTGCCGTTAATAATAATCCAGCAGGTGTGGGAGAGATGGCGATTATGCTTCGTAAAGGCTCTGCTACGGGAGAAGACTTGTTGCAAGGACAAGGAAAGTCTGGTATGTTATACGGAAGCGAAGGTTGGCGTACAGTAGAGCAAAAATTCACAGTGCCAGATAATTCGTTTAACTGTGTTGTGCTCCAAGTGGTGAACATTACTGATAGCTATAGCACAAGTCAGGGTGACTTCGCTATTGATGATATAGTATTTACTGTATGTACCCCTCCAGATGTGGCTGTGGATGCTGTGTTGAGTGGACATGCAAAGGATTTGTTGGATCTTTGTGTGGATGATATTTTAACATTGGAGGCAGAAATATCAGATGTCGCAAAACAATTTTATGGTGCGAACATTGGTTATTTATTCCAATATGCTTATCAAGATCCTACTGTAGTTGACGATGATAAAATCACATGGTATGATTTGAGTAGTATACAAAGTAGTGGCGAATTTGTCATTAAAGATCCTGCAACACACCCTGCTTTTGCAAAAATACAGGATGGAGAAGTCTTGAACGTCTATTTCCGCGTGGTGATAGGTGATGCTACTTATTTGACAAATGAAAGAGATGAATGGGAACATATGAGTGCCTTGTCTCCTTGTCGTGCAATTTCAATCTCTTCAATTCCAATTGTTGCAGGTTTGAATTGTGCGAAATGTTCTGAACTTGACAAAACAAGAACCTTTACTGCTGATAAGGGTCGTTTGTCTGGTAAGAAATTGAATCTTTGTAAAGAGGATGGCGCTGCAACAATCGGATTAAAGAACCCTGTTCATGGAATTGATAAGGATGAAAACGATTATTATGATTATGAAGTTACATGGTACAAGGATGAGGTGAAAGCTGGTAATATTGTTGGTAGCAAGAAAAAATGTACTGCTACTGATAACAAGGCTCCAGAAATCAGTGTGGATTGGTCGGATGTAAAAGAGGAGGGTACAAAATATATTATTTCCTTCCATGATTACTTCGACCCTGCAATGTCAACAACTCCTTGTGATTTGACGGATACAATTATTGTATATGCAGATCCTGCTCCGAAAGAGACGTTGACAGATCCAGATCCGTTCTGCGAGGGAACTCTTACTTCAGAACCTACAAAGACCATCGCTGGTTATAATATAATATGGTACGCGGATGCGGATACTACATCGAAGATGGCGACTGCTCCTTCTGTAGCTTCTACATTGGCTGCAGATTCACCATCCACAAGCTACTATGTTTTGGTGAATACAACGACAGGTTGTCGTGGTGATGCAAACCCTTACAAAATAGTGGTTAACCCTATACCAGAGGAGGCTTTGGAGACTATCCCTGAGTTCTGTCAAGGCGACGAGACAGCAAAACTTCCTACTTCAGCTTCTTATGAGGTGAATTGGTATAATGATGGAAATGCCACATCGGCAGCTGCCACAAATTTGTCATCATTACAGGGTAAAACCACTCCATACATCTATTATTATACTTTGACAGATAAGAGCAATACTCCTAATTGTACGAGCAAGCCTGAAAAGTATGATTTTACAGTGAAACCAACTGCAGAGGTTACGGTGACTGTCACTCCTGCTTGTGACGTAACAACCGTCACAACACAGACTGTCCCTGCTACTGCAACGGTGAATTGGACTATCGATGGAACAACGACAGTGTCTGATGCTTCATCTATAACAGTTGACAATGTAACGTATAAGGCTGGTCAATATGAAGCAATCGCTTCTGCTGATGGATATTGCGATAGCAAGCCAGACGCTAAGGCTGTTACGTTCAATTCTACACCATCTGCTATTAATGCTTCTATTGAGGAGTATTTGAAGGCAGACGGAACACCTGATTATTCAAAAATTGATGCTAAGATAGCTTCTCTTAAGTCTGCAGATTCTGATGTGAGTGTTTATTGGTCGGGCGTGATTGGTTCTACTAAGGAAGACCAATCTTCTTCCATGACAGCACCTACAAGTGGATACTCTACAACGAGGGCAAATCCAAATCCAGATTTGTCATCAACAGAGGATGAGTTCTTCTACTATTGGATCTATCAGGAACTGAAGAATTCGGAAGTTACTTGTCCGAGTGAAACAACAATCGTTGTTGTGCCTATCTTGGGTGCTCCTGCTCCAATTGTTCACGATACTATCTATTGCTTGAACAGTACGGCTGTAGCAGCATTGAGCGAAAACGTGAAGATCAATCAGGCAAAACCTGATGTTACATACGAGTTAGTATGGAAGGATGGCGTGGATGAGACCACAGTTCCTCCAGTAAGTGCAGTTGGTAAATTCACCTACGAGGTGGCACAGCGTGATAAAAACAATCCAAATAACGTCAGTGCTTATCGTAAGATTACAATCGATGTACGTGGTGTGAAGGTTCCTGATGTTGCAGCTAATAAACTTGCTTATTGTGCGGAAGATGCAGCTCAGACCCTTTCTGTAACGAAAGTCGAAGACAATGCGAACAACTATTACGCAACTGGTTTCGAATGGTTCTTGGATGGCTCTCCTCAGGCATCCACTCCGACACCTAACACATCTGTTTCTACGACAACGTCCTACCATTATGGCGTTCGTCAGACATACACAGTGCCTACTTCCGGCGAGGTTTGTTACGGTGATACGGCTACTTTTGATGTGAAGGTTACATTCGTACCTCAGTTGCAAACAACTCAGGTTACTTACTTGAAGGCAAAAGCAAATGGTGCTGGTACTTTTGATAAGAATGTGAAGGAACAAGAACCTTCAGCATATACGGGTGATGATGCAGGTGCTACGATTAACTGGTACGAAAGTGATGGAACCTCTTGCGGAACACCATTGGTTGGAACACCAACACCTACTGTAGATCCTTCTGTTCAGCCTGGTAAAGATCAAACGGTATACTATTGCGTTTCTCAAACAGTTGATAACTGTGAAGGAAAAACAAATATCGTAAAAGTGGTTATCAGTGATTCTCCAAATCCAATTGTGGCACCAGTTTCCTATTGTGAAGGCGAGACTACAAGCCCATTGACTGCTCAAATCAATGAGTTGACCAATCCTGCTTCTGCTTATCAATTGATTTGGTATGATGAGAACCATTCTAAGATTACTGATGGTCCTACGGGTCCAACTCCAACAGCTGTTATGCGTGCTGGTGAGACATTGACGAGCACATATAAATATTATGTGACTCAGCAGTTGACTGCTACGGGTGCAGAAAGTACGGAAAGTGAAATCATAGTGACTGTCTATGCTAATCCAGTATTGTCAATCGCTAACCCTCCTGCTATCTGTGAGACAAATGTTGATTTGGCTCCTACTGTAACTTTGACTAATACAGTGGCTGGACAAATCTACACTAAGGAGTACTTCTCCGATGCGGCTGGTTCAACTACATTGCCTCTTGGCTCTATCGTAACGGAATCAGGTACTTATTATGTAAGATATTCTTACAATGCGAATGTGACATCTGGTGCGACTTGCGTCTCAACGGTTGATCCAATCGTTGTTGTCATCGATACTTTGAATGTTATCACTCCAGATACTGTTCCTACATGTCCTGCTATGACTGCCACTCTTTCTTCTATAGTGGAGAAAAACACATCAAGTGCAAGTTATGCATGGGCAGGTGATGGCGAGACTGGTACGACTGTCGAGAAGTTTACTACACATGCCTTCCCAGGTAATTATGGCGACGAGTATCCATACACGTTGACAGTAACTGCTGGAACTTGTGTTGAAACGAAGACGATAATTGTTAAGTTGGGTGAGGGTCCTTTGAATGGTACTTTGACATTGTCTGACCCAACGAAGACAACTGACGCTGTGGTTGTTTATAAGGATGGTATGACTACTGATCCATTCTACTATTGTGGTGGAATCGTAACGATAACTCCTAATTATGAGGGTAGTGGTGATTATAAGTTAACTTCACCTTCTGGCTCCAGTGTTCCTGGAACGTCATTCCCTGTGTCGGGTGCAGGTCAGTACAGACTTGACTTTACGAACGGTTGTCCTACTAAATTGTTCTTCAACTTGGTTAACGCAGAGATTAGTTTGACAAATACAACACCTGAATTGACCATGTGTGAAAAGGACAAGTTCACTTCTACTGTGAATGTGACCCCTGCAGGACTTGACTATTCATTGGTATGGAAGAAAGACAATGAGGTGATTTCTGGTCAGACGTCAGAAACTTATACCATTGAGACTACAGAACCTGCTAACAGTGGTAATTATGTGGTTGAGGCTGATCGATTTGGTTGCCCTGCCACTACGACAATTGGTGACTTGAAAGTTAAACCATACATAAAAGTGGTTGAAGATAAAGATCCTTACATTGTACCAAGAGGAAAATCACAGGATTTGTCAATCAAATTCTTGGAACCTACTGATGGTAGTATCTTAAGTGATGTTAAATGGGTAGACAAAGGTGATACTGTAGCTAATGCTGTTTCTTATACAGTAAACGATGTGCAGACAGATCACAAATACACTATCTTGATGCATGATGATGATTATTGCGATGCAGTGACAGAAATGAATGTATGGGTGGATGCCGTAATTAAAATGGCTACTTCATTGGCTGATGTGCAATGTTATAACATGAAATATGAGTTGAGAATTGACACAACAGGAACTGGTCCATTCAGACAAGAAAATGTCTCTCATGAAGTAACGGTGAAACGTACGATGAATGGTGTCACTACAGATATGACAGACCAGTTGAAATTGGTGAACAATATTCTCGTGTTGGAGGTGACGGCTATAGAAGATGCTTCATACGCAATTAATTTCACGTATGGCACACAAGTGATAGATTCAATTGAAAAGGCTGAAGTAATCCCAGCAATCAGTGTCACATTGCCTGCTACTCGAACCATCTGTGAGGGTGAGGAGATCGACCTTGTAGTAACAGATGTACAACCTGCAGGAACGACGGTAACTTGGGATTCAGATAATACAATTCAAGGAACAAACCTTGGTGAAACAATTACTGTGAAACCGAAGTTTGTAGCTGGCACAGGTCATCAATCAGTATATTCTTACTATTTGGAAGCATACAATGAGGCATGCGACAACAAAGAGACATATACAGTGAAGGTGAATGTGGATGAACCTTTGACAGGTGAGATTGTCGGTGATTCTCCTATTTGTGAGACGAAGAGCTCATCTATTTCAGCTGCATCTTATGACGCTAGCACATATGTATGGACAATGGGAGGAAGTACAGAGGTTGCCACTTCTTCAAATATTGTGGTGACTCCGTTGGAAACAACAACATATGTAGTGGATATGACACGCGGAACATGTACTGCACAAGATCAGTTTACGGTGGTTGTAACATCTAATCCGAAGATCTTGTCTATGGATTCCGTAGGTATTCGTGATCGTCAAGTAATCACTGATCAGGAGAGAGGTACGGGAGTCTTCACTTACTGGTTGGATGAGAACAAATCGACATCAACAACGTCAGATATAATTAAGAATTTGACATTTGGAGCTCACGTGATTAGTGTTATAGATGACAATGGATGTACATCATCTTTCAGATTCTCATTGGATCCACCTGAAGTTATCATTCCAGAATTCTTCACACCAAATGGCGATGGAATTCATGACACATGGATCGTTGGTAAATTGGCAGAGGTTTATCCAAATGCTATTGTAAACATCTATGATAGATTTGGAAAATTGGTGGCACAGTTCCTTGGTGATGATAATGATGGTTGGGATGGATCTTACAATGGTGTTGCTCTACCATCCACCGACTATTGGTATATGATTGATATCGCAGAGATTGAAAAACAATATACCGGACACTTTACGTTGATTAGACGTTAATATTTTGAAACAAATAAATTAGAGAAAGTGAGGCGCCATCGTCTCACTTTTTCTTGAATGAATCTATAGGTAATAAAAAACAGTCCGTTTATGAAGCGCGTATTCATCTTACTTTTTTTATCTCTTCATCTGATGCAGGGGTATGCCGTACTTAGTGAGCAGAGTTTGGAGCAGACAATCTCCGTTCTTCGTGCCGAGTTGGAATATTACAAACAAGAGCAGAATTCGACGATAAAAAGTACAGATTCAATACGTGATCGTCAACATGAAAAAGTTGTTAGAATTATGAAGGAGAGCGAACAGGTCTCCTTGATGCTCTATTCACAAAAACAGGACCATACATTTGACCTTGCATATGCATGTCACGAGGCTACCTCTATGTATGAGGAATTTTCCTCTCATCAGATTCCTTACAATAAGATCTTGTCAAATTTCCAACATGAGATTGATCGATACAATAATCTGATAGATGTTTTGGAACTATTGCCTCCAAGATTGAAAAGAATGGTGAGTCAGGAGCAACTGGACTCAATCCGTAGTCAGGTCCGTGTCCGTATGGATGAAGATGGCGAGTTGGATTCCTTGTCGTTCGATGAGTTTATCCGACAAACTCTTGCAAACATGGACACAACAAAGATGAAGCAGAAAAATGGGCTCTTCAAACTTAGTGGAGCTGCACAGGTGGATAGAGACTCCTGTATTGCAATTGCTAAGGAGATAAAGGCCAGTTTGATAGATATGTATAACAGTGTGTCGGAAGAGAGTGAACACTACACTTTCCTATCACAACGCCTTAAGAAGTTAAATGATTATGCATTGGAACGATACAATGATATCAAGCAATTGATATTTAAAAACGGAGGGGAAAATTATTTTGTGATTATGAAGAATTTCCCTCGCTATTGGAGGGTGGCAAAAAGGGATATCAGAGAAAAATATTACCAGCCGAAGGACAAAAGAGTGAAGTCTGAATGGCGTGGTCCAATCGTTTTGGCCTTGTCTTTGTTTATCGTGTTCTATGTACTCATAGCAATGGCTCTTAGTAACGTGATTGTCCGTTTTTGTGTTCCTGATAAATTCAAGGGACATACATTCCAGCAAAAGAAATTCTACTATATCTTGGCAGCTGCTGTAATCTTATTTGCAGTTGTCGTATTGGTGATGAGAGGAGTGATGACACACCATTTCTTCCTGATGGCAAGTTCCCTTTTGATAGAATATGCAACGCTAGTCGGTGCTGTGTTATTTTCCCTCTTGATTCGTGTGAATGGAAGTCAGATCAGAAGTAGTTTTGCCGTTTATCTTCCTATCTTGTTGATGGGATTTGTCATTATTGTATTCCGAATTGTCTTCATTAGTAATAGTGTTGTGAATGTGATTTTTCCTCCTTTGTTGTTGATCATCACCATTTGGCAGTGGATTTCGATTCGCAGACACAAGGGAAACATACAATTTAGTGATATAGCATACGCATATATCTCATTGCTTGTCATTGTTGTTTCTTGTATTGCAAGTTGGATGGGTTATACCTTATTGGCAGTTCAAATCTTTATTTGGTGGTTATTCCAATTGACGGCAATTCAAGCGATAACATGTGTCAGAGACCTTTTGAAACGTTATGAATTCAGGTTCCTGACCACTCGTATCATGAAGAAAAATGGAGTAGAGGATATGGGTAAAGCAGCGCGTAAGGCTGTTTCACTGATGAATCCGACCAAGAAGGAGAAAGGTAACAATTTTGAGATTACTTGGTTTTATGATTTGACACGTATCACGTTGATACCTGTTGCGGTAGTCTTGTCTTTATTCCTTTGTGTCTATTTTTCTGCGGGCATATTTGATTTGACGGAGTCTGTTGAGTCGGTTTTCTCTGTTAATTTTATCAATGTGGAGGGAGTCTGCCAATTGTCAGTTCAGAAACTAATGATTGTGGCCTTGCTTTTCTTCTCATTCCGTTTTGTGGATTATATAGCAAAATCGGCTTATAAGAAATATCGCATGAAATATGCGTCTGATAACAGAGATGCGAATATCACATTGGCAAACAATATCATTTCCATTTTAATATGGGGTATCTTTATCATCTTTGTATTGGTGATGTTACGCATTCCAAAATCGGGTATTTCAATTGTGACAGCAGGTTTGGCAACGGGTCTTGGTTTCGCCATGAAGGATGTCTTGGAGAACTTTATCTACGGACTCTCTTTAATGACGGGACGTGTCCGTGTCGGTGATTATATAGAATGTGATGGCGTTCGTGGTCGAGTAGATTCCATCACGTATCAAAGTACTCAGATCATCACGTTGGATGGTTGTGTGATAGCGTTCCTGAACACCTCTTTGTTTAATAAGAATTTCAAGAATCTGACACGTAACCATGGATTTGAATTTACGAAGTTGAGTGTTGGTGTTGCGTATGGTACGGATATTGAAAAAGTAAGAGGTTTGTTGAAGGAGTCTATGACGAAGTTATATGATTATGAGCGCAATGGACTACCTTCAGTGGACAAAGATAAAGGCATAGGTGTTTTCTTGAATGAGTTTGGAAGTAGTTCGGTGGAGTTATATGTCACTATTTGGGCTTCCGTAGAGGATAAATTCCGCATAACGGGAGTGGCAAAGGAGATTATTTACCAAACGTTACGTGAAAATAACATAGAGATTCCATTCCCTCAAAGAACAGTTCATATTGTGTAAGGAGAAGATTTTATTCTTTTCTGCGAAAAGGTTTTCTAATAATAATTTTGTTTTTTTTTGTTAAAACCTTATATTCGTACTTCAAATATAGACTATTTAGAATAAATACATAAAAATAAGACGAAGAACTGACTGATTAGATGCTGTTTAGAGGGTTAAATGAGGATGGTTTCATGAACTAATTATTTGTTAGATAATGATTTCCTTGAGATTGTGTTGGTTTTTCGTTCTAGAAAAGAAGTAGCTTATGGATACGTCAAATTATGGATGGAATGGATCCTCTTATGTACGGTGGAATAATATGAAACAACGAGACAAAAAGAAAATAATACTGATTGCGGCAATAGCTGTTGTAGCTTTGCTGGCATTTGTCTACTGGGCAAAGTTTTATCATAAGGTTGCTTATTATGAGGAGGTCGTTTTCCGTTATGAATGGCCAGAAGGTATTAATAAGCTATCAAAGTCGGAGGCGAAAAAACGTCATATTTCATATATGTTGGAGAAGGATGGTGCTTTAAGTTCTCATTGGACGAAGGTATCTGCTGTCGATGGCAAATTGGAGATGAATAAATATAATACCTCCAATACTTTCAACAAGGTCTTTTTATATCCAAGTTTTTCCATAGGTGATAGTCATGCATCCCGTCTTGCTGCACGTTTGAATGATGTGTGCAGTTGGGAATTTGTGGCAGATGAGAGTAATGAACATGTTATTCAACAAAAAGCGTTTGATGATAAAGGATCTCTGATTTACAACTTCTCCTATTCAGGATATACAGACAGTACTTATAGTGCTATTTATACGAGTCCAGGAGGTATACCTATTCGAGCATCACAGCATGGAGCAATCATCGTTAGAATAACATTGGATAAGAATGGACATCGTTCATTGGTTGAGTTTTTCGATGCATGGGGTAATCGTAGTAAAGATAGAAACAAGGTCTATGCATATCGTTATGAATATGATAATGATGGATTGTTGAAACGTAAGGGCGCGGTAGACATAACCGGCAATTATGTATATGATGCCCAGGGTGTATCGTCGATTGAAAATCAACATGAAAAGGGAAGAGTCGTTAGTCGTACATATTTAAATCCAGAAGGAACACCAATTAAGAATATGCGAGGCTATTCATCTGAAAAACTTTCATATGACAAGTTAGGACGACTCTCATCTGTAGAATATTTTGGTGAAAATGGCGAACCGGTTTCAATCATTGACTATGATGATGTTTGTCATCGTATTGAGTATGAGTATGATGATAATGGTTATCTCATTAAGTGTTTATGTAAAGATGATTCAGATGTGATTGTGGGTGAAAGAGGATACGGTATATGTTCCGAAGGATATGTGTGTGAATGTGATATGGATAGTGCCATGTATGTCAAGCCAGTGTATAACGAACAGAATCGGTTGATTGCCCTTTGGGGATATCGGGATGATAGCATTGTTGCAGATAAAAAAGGTGTGGCTGGAGTTCTGTATGAATATGATGAGCGTGATAATTTGGTAAAAAAATCCTACGTAGGAAAGGACAAACAACCTGTTGCTATTGAAGGATCTGTCTATTCAATTACATACGACTATGATGATTTTAACAATTGCACGAAAGTTTCTTTCCGAGATAGTAATGGTGTGAATGTGAAGAATATGCTGCAAATCGTTTATACATATAATCCGTATGGAAATGTGACATCCATTGAATGTTATTCAAGCGATGGCAAAAAGCCTATCAACGGAACTGGAGGTTGGTGTTGTTGCGAATACGTTTATGATGAAAATCGATTTAAGAAAGAAACAGTTTACTATGATGTTTCGGGCTATGTGGTTTATACTCCTAAGAAGAAATATGCGATAGAACGTTTAAAGAACGATGCTTATGGAAGACCTATATGCCGCTACTATCTAGATGACAATAAAAATCCAATGACGGTCGATGGTTGTAGTTGGGATTCGCTGATCTACGAAGGTCCAAATTTGGTTAGGGAGATTGCATTCGATGCAAAATCCAATCCTCTGTTCTCTATAGAATATAAGTATGATTCTTATCGTCGATTGATAGAGGAGTCTTTCCTTGATAATAAAGGCAATCTCTGTATGAAAAAGGGTTATGCAAAGAAACAGACGGAATATCAAAGAGGTGGAAAGTCCATCACTTCTTATATGGATATCGCAGGAAAAGTGTTGCGTAAGGATTCCGTTTTGTCGGAAAAAGAGGTGTTTGGAAAAAATATCCAAGACAATCAGGTGAAGTATAGAAGTGTTAGAACACGAAATTGGAAATATGAGGGATACATGAAAAATGGAATGCCTTTTGGAGAGGGTCGTTTCACATGGATTCCTACAGGATTTTTTATAGAAGGCTCATTTAATGGATGGTCTACAATGATTAATTCTTGGAATTGTAACGAAGTTTATTGGAATGAAAGACATGACTAAATATATAATATGTTGCATCTCTCTGTTGTTTAGCGTTACCGCTATGGCAGATAGTTGGACGGATGTGATTGTTGCGAAGCCAGACTCTTACATTGAGAGAAATGATACAATCTTTTTGAATGACAATCGGGCGGTTGCTTGGGTTGCATCGGTTAGTAATGGTTTGAACGGAGCACGTAAATCCACGTTTGCAGGTAAAACCATCTTTTTGGTTAGAGATGTAAACATGGCTGAGCATACGTTCCCTATGTTTATATCCACATTTGAAGGTGTCTTTGATGGTAATGGGAAAAGCATTACCAGTATGGTTGATTCAAGTTGCACCTTCTGTAAAGTGAATAAGGGCGTTATCAAAAACTTAAAACGAAATGATGGCGTTATTGGTCAGTGGGTGGAACAATACAAAGACAATTCTTTTTCTTCGTTTGTTGTCGACAACTATGGAACAGTGCAGAATTGTAGTGCAACATTCTCGGAGATGTCATATATCTCTTCATCGGAAATTTCTGTAGGATGTGTTGTGGCTAACAATTATGGCGTGGTGGATGGTTGTAGAATCGGTGGAAAATGGATTTTGTCGGGAAATGTACTAGATAACAGTTATTATGGAGGTATCGTTTCTTACAACTATGGTACCGTTAAGAATTGTGTTAACAAGGCTACCATCGATGGCTATTGTCAGAGCATGGGAGGAATTGTTGCCATGAACTATGGAGTGGTGATGAATTGTGCCTCCACAGGTGTTATAAGAGGTGGTTCGATCTGTTGTGGTGGAATCGTTGGTACGATGATAACAGACGATTCAAAGTTGATAAATAGTTACTGTATTGCCTCTGTGGATGGAACTGGTTTGGTGGGTATGATGAAAGAGGGTTCCGTTCAGAATTGCTATTCTGCATCCTCTCATATCACGTTAGGCGAGGGTAGTACAGCCTCCAATAATTCTTATGTCTATGCATGTTTGGATAGCATTTCGTCTTTGGCTATGGCAGATTATGGATTCCGTGGAAAGGGTAGAAAATGTGCACTTGTTGATATGGTCTATGATACCTATGACTTCCCAACCGCTTTGAATGCTTGGGTGAAATCCCAATCATCGAAAGATTTGGCAACATGGATTACAGATACGGAGAATGAAAATAAGGGCTATCCGAAATTGCTTATTGCAATGGATGATGGAGAAAATCAACATTCGAAACCGACAATCAGATGGGTTGACGTGGTGAAGGAACGTCCAAGAACATATATGGAAGAAGGTAACACCATCCTGTTGTTGGATAATAAGGCATTGACTTGGATGATATCTGTTACAAACGGATTGAATGGCGCTCGTCAGAGTTCGTTAAAAGATAAAGAGGTGTACTTGATGGCAGATGTGGACATGGGAGAATACAAGTGGACTCCAATGAAGAACTTCCAAGGTACATTTGATGGAAAGGAAAAGTCGATAAAAGGCTTGTTTATGGAAGACACGTCAGCTCATGCCGGACTTGTGATTAATAACAACGGAATCATTAAGAATCTAAAAATAAAAAACACATACTTCTATGTATATGCGCTGAAAGATATACAAGCAGGTATGATGGCAGTTGTGAATAATGGAGAGATCTCTAATTCTAGTTGTGACGGAGCCATCTATCTGGATGGTGTTTCTGAAGATTGTTCATCATTATACATGGGAGGTATCGTTGGAATTAACAAGGGTTCCATTAGTGGATGTCGAACGAGTGGAATTGTATATCTGGATTATTGGGATTACAAAGAAAACAAGACTGCGGAAACGTATGTAGGAGGAGTGGTTGGCGACAACTTCGGATTAGTGGATGCTTGTGTGAATGAGGCGGAAGTAAATGGATTCTGTGCTGCTGCAGGAGGTATTGTTGGATGCTTGAGTTCGAATAAAGCTAAGGTGATAAATTGTGCTAATAGAGGATATGTGACGTTGTTAGATGCTCCTGCCTCTGCACATGGAGGTGGATTGATAGGTTATTTGAAAGAAGCGGGAGTCTTGGCTAATTCGTATAACACCGCCTACGTGGATGTGATGAGTGTTGTTGGTTATCAGGAAGCGGGAAGAGTTTATAATTGCTATAAAACATGTAGTCAACCTACCATGTCTGATGACGGATTGCCTACGTATGGATTCTTATATTCATGTGCGGATAGCATAACTGCGGAAGGCCTGGAGAATGCTACGTTTACAGGTTCTGGAAGGAATTGTGTATTGACTAAGCCAGTATATGAAACAACCGATTTTGTTGAGGCTCTAAATGGATGGGTGGATGGACAGAATAATCCATCTTATTTGAAGTGGACGGTAGATAAGAAAGGAGAGAATAATGGATATCCAATCTTGCGATATTCAATAAAGAAAGATACCATATTCTATGTTTGTCCGAATATGGATTACTACGGCAATGTGTTTACATCCGCCGATGATTCAACTAAGAAACAGTTGTTGTGGAACGATACGTTGTATGAGAATGCAACCATCATATTGAATACAAATTTTGATGATTTGACAATCAATAGGAAGGATTCGTTCTATGTGGGTGAAGTGTTGACGATAACACTCATTCCGCCTTCTCCAAATTCAGTATGGAGGTTGGATGATGGAACCATTCGTTATGGAACAACGGTGGCATTCCCTATCGATATCTCATATAAAGAGGGTCATCCATTAAAGATTTCCATTACAAGAGATGGATGTTCTCATCAAATGTATGATACATTGATTGCCGCTAAAACAGGATATGATACAGTATTGTATGTATGTCCGGAGACGGTATATGAAGGAAATGTATTTACGCCAGAAGATAATGGTACGATTCAGACTTTGAAGTGGAAAGACTCAACGGAGATTGTCGCTAAAATTGTTGTGAAAGCGGATTATCGCAAGATCCATTATGAGGCACCTGAATTTTTCTGTGCAAATGAAACATTGAAGGTGGAGATGTCGGGTGCTACTCATTATACATGGATTATCAACTCTGACACGTTAAAAGAGGATGGCGTAATTTATAGAGAACCATCTTATTGGAGGTTCATTCCATCGGAGTCTGATGGTTTCGTGCTGGAAGTGTTAGCCTCTTTGAATGGATGTGAACGTAGGATAGTGGATACACTGGTTCCTAAGCATTCTGAAATTATCGAAATGGTAGGATGGGGAGATGTGTTGGCTATTGCTAACCCAGATTCAGAGTATGAATCCTATCAATGGTATTATAATGGACAAAGACAAGAGTATGAAACAAATCAATACTTGTATTGTCCAGAAGGATTGAAGCCTGGTGCTTATTCAGCCAAGGCATATAGAGTGGATGGATCTTATGAGACCTTCTGCCCATTGTTCATAAAGAAGGCTGTAACAAGAAGTTCATCAAGAAGTGTTTCTGTTACACCAAATCCAGTTTCAGCGGACGATGAGATTCATGTCGATTTGCATAATTTCAATGGCGATTCTGTAAAGTCGATATATATTTCTGATAATTATGGTAGAGTATTACTTCATGTGGATGACTTAAAGAAACTAGATGTTTCTTCATTACAACCAGGATGGTATATACTTTATGTAGAATTGTACGATGATGATATTCTTGGCACTAAATTTTCTGTAAAATGAAGAAGATTATTTACATAATATGTTCGGTTGTCATCTTCTTCTTGAATATGTCACAACTCAATGCGCAAATAGATGGTTCCCACCTGATGTTCGACATGGGTGGCGGAGTTCATACCATGCTATATAATCCTAACTGGGGAGAGAATAAGATAGGAATGGGTGGTAAAATAGGATTGAATTACGCCTATTATTTCCATAAAAACTTTGGTGCTGGAATAGGTGCCTATTGCAATCTCTATACTTCGAGATATAAGTTGCCAGAATATGAATTGGCAGATGGAAAAAAACAGACGGACGAATCGAATTATAATTATACTTATATTTTATACGTTAAGGATCACCTAAATGAAACCCAAAGAGTAGCTTCGGTATCTATACCGATCTCATTTAGAACACAGTTCCAACTAGGATGGTATTGGGATATGAGAGTTAATGTGGGAGCTGCTGTGGAGATACCAATATTGCATAAGTATTATTCGGAAGGAAATCTGACCACAACTGCTTATTATGAGGAGTTGAACGTCTTATTCCATGATATGCCAAATCACGGATTCAAGAAAGATAGGTACAATGTGAATGATGAGTTCGCTTGTAAGAAAGTTGGTATTTCCCCTTTTGCGGAAATTGGTTTTTCTCGCATGATTGATAATCATTGGCGTTTCTATTTAGGAGTATACGCCTCTTTGAGTGCTACTAATTTCATAGCTCAGAATGAGAATGACGTCTTTTATGATTCTACATCGGATAAGTATCCTCAGAATAGTTTCTCTTCTGATTTGAGTGATAAAATGCGTTTGTTCAAAGCAGGTGCCACATTAGGCTTTGTCTATCAGTTTAGATCTGATGATAGAGGAAAGTTGGTACAGGCTGTTCAGTTTGATTTGGATACTCTTATCACTCCAGAACCTGAGGTGGTGGAGGAGGAAGAAGCACCAAAAGTTGTGGTGGTTCCTGTTGATACTACTTGTGAGGATGTTATCGACATCAACTATAAATGGCTTGCCGATTCTACGGCTAAGGCAGATGGTTTGAAGAACTGGACACCTTCTACAAATAGCAAGAAGAGTCAGCCAGCAAGTGTGAAGAGTCAGTCCTCATCCAAATCGAACACATCTTCTAATTCTAATAATGCCAGTACATCTTCGGCTACTAAGCCGCAAACGGTGCAGAAACAAGAGCAGACGAGTGCGGGATCTGTAGGAACAGAGCCAGTTGTAGCAAAGGAGGAGAAATCAAATCTTCAGATTGAGTCTGACATACCAGCACAAAAGATTGGTTCGGTGACTGTCCGTAAAAAGCAGATTAAGGCTCGATGCTCTAATGGTTACTTTATCACGTTAGAGTTTAAAGATCCAGGAGAGGTTGAATTTACACCTGCTATGCAAAGTGATTTACAGAACATAGCAAAATATCTGAAAAGTAACCCTAAAGCAAAGGTGACACTGGAGAATGTAACGCCAAATTCGGGTAAAAGTAAATATCTCATAAAGAAAAATATGGTTTATTTCTCTAAAATAAAGAACCAACTGATTTCTTATGGGGTACGACCAGATCAGGTGGTCTATTCAGGTAATTAAACATGAAATATTACGTTCCGAACAAAAGAAGACCTAGAATAGGTTGAAGTAGAAACGTGAAAAAAAGTAAAAAAGGATAAGAAAGCAGAGACGTAGGACACAACGTCTCTGCTTTGTTTTAAAAGAAAGGGAAACAGGGTAGTATATGTCAAAATCCAAAGTAAGGGTAATTTTTTTTCGTTGTAAAAAAATGGTCGTTCGTTGAATTTCAAATATTTTTTTTCACATTTATTATGAAATGAGAAATAAAAATCTCATCTTTGCAGATGATGAGTAATAGGGAAAATTAAAAAGTATGAGGTTGTAAATTGTTCATTACTTTTTATTTTAGACAAGGTGATAGAGATTTTACATCGTGAATTTTTTAGTGAAAGCAGATATATTTATGTCCTTAAATCTAATTATTGGTTCAACCAACAAATGTAAATATTGGATGGCAATGTTGGTGCCGTTCATTATGGTGGTAAGTGCCTATTCGCAGATAGATAGATCGAACATAGACACTCCGAATCTTAGTTTTGAAAATGGTAATTTCGATGGATGGGAGTGTTATACGGGTGGATTCTATTTTGATACGTCGGACAGCACATACAAGTTTGATAGATGGAATCCAGCAGGTGCTGAAATGGGTGCGGAAAACAGAAGACATTTCAGTATAAAGAACAATGCACAGGATGTACCTGATGACAACATGCGTTGTTATTTAACATCTACAAATCCAGAAGGAAAGATGACAGCTCGAATTGGTTCTATGGAAGCTGCTGAGAATCAAGGAGTGAAAAATGCAATGGCTGAGAGAATGGTGTATAAGTTTGTTGTAACGGAAAACACTACGCTTTTGACGTATCGTTATGCTGTTGTTATGCACTGTCCTGACTTGGTGGGTACTGGTACGGCTCGTACAGAACATACTGGAGATCAATATCCTACATTCCAAATGAATGTAAGTTTGTATAATCCAGCTACGGGTGTTAGTTCCCTTTTGCAGTGCGGTAACTTTAAAGTAAACGCATCTGGAACGAATAAAGTGGCCTTGAAATTGGCTGCAGACGAGGGCCAATGTCCTTCTTCTCCATTGCATAGAAATGGCGACCTCTATGAGTTCGCATACGTTCCATGGACGTATGGAAACTTTGATTTGTCTAATCACATCGGTGAGGAGGTGACCATCGAGATTATCAACCGTGACTGTTTGAGTTCCAAAACAAATAACGCGGGTGGTGAAACCATATCAGGTGGTAAGCACCGTTCGTATGGTTATTTCTGGGCAGAGACTAGAAAATTGGAGTTGACAGTGAAAAACTGTATCAACGAAGATGCTGTGTTCTATGCTCCAAAAGGATTTAGTAAATATGAATGGAAAAGTAAAAACAATGTTAATATAAGTGTTGACCCTAATGACCCTTCTGTTGCAACAATTGCCAACGATTTGAAGGTGCCTGGTGATGAGATCCAATGTACAATCTACAATTCTGATGATTGTAAGTCAGAAGTGAAGTTGACCGCTATTTTGGAAGAGATGAACGCCACTTTGGATTTTGATTTCGAAAATGATTGTGAGGGTCTTGTTCACTTTAAAAACATCAAGGATGACATTGTGGGAGATGAGATCTCAGGTTATTTTTGGGACTTTGGTAACGGAAAGACCTCTGCTGTGAGGGAACCGGATGCCATGTATATGGATCCAAAGGATTATAACGTGTCATTGACAGTGCAGACGGTTTTGGGATGTACTGCATCTATAGAGAAAATCGTTGATGTGCGCTATTTCCCTAAATTGAACATTTCATCTGAAAGTAGTGTGTGTCGAGGCGATACCATTAACTTGATTGCCATCGGTGCTTCTAATAAGAGTAAATATAAATGGGATACAGGCGATACGACGATGCAAATCAGAAAGAGAATAGATGCATCGCAAGTCTTTGTGGTGGAAGTTATTGATGAGTTCTTGTGTTCCTACAAAGCAAATTTCCGTGTGTCAGTAAAGGAGAGCCCGATGTTGCTGATCAAAGGTGATGATGAGGTCTGCTTAGGTGATACGGCAACATTGACTGCCATTGAATATGGAAACACAACAGGTGAGACTGTATCCTTCATTTGGGATATTGGTACCACTGATGCACAGATGAGGGCTCGTCCATTGCAAGATAATACAGTCTATACAGTTACGGCATCTTATAGCAATGGTTGCTATTCGGAAATGTCTAAGACCATAAGGGTAAATCCACTTCCAGAGGTTAATATTACCGGAGATGGTTTGATTTGCCAAAATGATCCTGCTAACCTGCAGGCGAATGTCTTGTCTTCCAATGGTAGTGTGACGTATGTATGGAAAGACTTGTTTAATGGTCCTTCACGAACAGTTTATCCTGACACGACAACAGAATATTCGGTTACATGCGTGGATGAGAAAAACTGTATATCAAGACCTGCAGAGTTTACTGTAAAGGTAAAGGATTTACCTGAGGTTAAAATCACAGGTGACTCGGCTATATGCGAGGGAAAGAGCACAACTCTGACTGTGACGGGTGTTGGCTCGAATGTGACTTGGTATGATGGCACTTCGGGACAAACAACCATTGTGCGTACGCCTACGCAAGATACAATCTATTGGGTGGAGGGTATCTCCAACAACTGTAAGGGACGTGCGGAATTTAAAGTAAAATTGTTGAATGTTCCTACCGTTTGGATTGAAGGTAACACAACTATCTGTCAGGGTGATACGACTCGATTGTATGCAAGAGGTGCTGACACTTATAGTTGGAACACTTCTGATAATACAGACTCTATTGATGTTCACCCTTATTCTATGTCAGATTATTTTGTGACAGGAACAACCACCAATGGAGGTTGTGTGGGTACGGCTTCAATAAAGGTCAATGTTAATGAGCCTCCATCAATTACAATCAGTGGTGATAGAGAGGTCTGTGATGGCGATGACGCCCAAGTATCGGTTACGGGTGCTTCTGAGTATTTCTGGAGTAACAGTGCATATGGACCGAAAATCACATTGAAAATTACTAAGGATGATACCTTGACGGTTCGTTGCATTGATGATAACTTATGCGAATCCACAGCAAAATGGACTATTAAGAAGAAAGAACTTCCAGTCCTTTCATATACTGGAGAAACTGCTGTTTGTGCAGGCCAAATTTTGACGATCACAGCATCGGGTGCCAACACATACGAATGGCAGGATGGTTCTGGAACTTCCGTCTTTAGTAAGGTCATTGAAAATGATATGGAGTTGAAGGTGAAAGGATTTATCAACGGATGTTCTTCTTCCATGTTGATCCCTGTTAGCATATTGCCAGTTCCTTCTTTGTGGGTATCGGGTAGTGGTGTGACGGGTGTCTGTGCAGGCGACTCTGCTTCTTTGATCGGACATGGTGCAGATTTCTATCAATGGAGTAATGGACAGAAGACAGATACAATCACGATTTATCCATCTAACTCTACAGAATATTCATTGTATGGATATACGGAGAAGGGTTGTGAGGTGATGATTCCTGTTCCTGTAAAGGTAAATCCAAACCCAATGGTTTATACAAAGGGTGATTTGAAGGCATGTAAAGGAACGTTAGCCTCTATAGAGGCAATAGATGCCAATGGAGAAACGGCAGGCTTCTCATGGAGCAGCGGAAATATCGGTTCTGTTATCACTCCGATGATTATGACTGATACCACCTTTACTGTTACTGCGGAAAACAAGTATGGATGTAAGGCAACAGCGGTACATGAGGTGGCATTGACAGAGTTGCCTGAATTGACCTATGCAGGTAAGACGACTGTGTGTCAGGGAGAGTCCACCACAATACAAGGAGGTGGTGCCCTTACGTATAGTTGGAGTGATGGTGTGAATGAGTATAGCGGTTCTTCTATCAATATCACGCCACAAGCTAATACATTGATTCGTATGACGGGAAGTAACGTAAGTAACTGTCCTGCTTCGATAGATATCCAAATTATCGTTCAATCATTGCCATCTATCTTTATATCGGGAGACTCGGCAGTATGTTTGGGTGAAGAGTTCTCTTTGTATGCCTCTGGTGCAGATACATACAAGTGGAATACGGGAGATGAGACATCATCCATAACGTATAATACAAGTTCCCCTGCAGAATATACTGTATATGGTACGAATGCACAAGGATGTACATCCAAGGCTAGTAAGGTGGTTCAGGTACGTCCGTCACCTGTTGTTACTATCGAAAAGGGACCACAGTCAGGTTGCCCTGGTTTGCCAGACACAGTACACTTGTATGCAAGAGGTGCAGATGTTTATAGATGGACAAGTGAGCCTTACAGCGCAAGTGTTGCATTGAATGGATTGACGGCCAACTTGGCTGCAACCATCGATGGACCAACACAAATGATTGTGGAAGGTACGGATGCATTTGGATGTAAAGGTACAGCTAAGGTGGATGTGGATTTGATACCACGTCGTGATATAGAATTCTCTGTTTCCCCTGATTTCGTAGAAGAGGGTAGTTCGAATGTTCGATTCAATGGTGTGTATCCTAAGACCTCTAAGTGGTTCTGGGAAACAGGTGATAACATGATTGAGGAGAAGGGAGTCAATACCTCTCACTTCTATGATCCAAATGCTGCAGACTCATTTATGGTGAAGGTTCGTGCGATAGATCAATTCGGATGTGAATATACAGGAAAGGCTACTATATACACATGGCTTGATTTCTGGGCTGCGGAAGGCTTTACACCTAATGCGGATGAGTTGAACGATCGATTCAAGTTCTATGGAGGAGAGTTTATAGATGAGTTCTCGTACATCATCTTCAATAGATTGGGTGAGGTAGTCTTTGAAGGCCAAAGTATCAATGATGAGTGGGATGGAACCTTCGAGGGTAAGCCTTGTCCATGGGGAGTGTACGGCTGGTATTGTAAGTATAAGAGTGGTTATAAAGGTATCAACAAAGAGGGAGAGAGACGAGGATTTGTTTCTCTGATTAGATAAAGTTGAAGAGTGATGAGAAAAATTGTATTGTTTTTGTGGGCATTATGCCTCTTCGCAACAGTTCAAGCTCAGGATTATACTTTGGTTGGACATAATCTGACGCCGTTTTGCCTTAACCCTTCGTTGGCGGGTAATGCGAACGATATACGTTTTGGCCTTAGTTACAGACAGCAGTGGTTGGCTTTAGGAAATCATTATCATACAATCAGAATGTCATATGATCAGAGTTTCCATAAGAGAATCTGTTCAGTGGGTTTTGCTTATGCTTTTGATAATATGGCAAGTTCTGTGTATGCAGTGAATGAGTTTTCTCCAACTTATGCACACACATTACAAGTAAAGGAGAACCAGTTTATCCGCTTAGGTTTGCAAGGTTCTTTGTATCTCAACCATTTGTCATGGGATAAGGTTAAGTATGGAGATCAGTATGATATGAATACTAGACGTCCGACATTAAACACCTTGGAGGAGTTTGATGATGATACTCGTGCTCATTTCGATTTCTCCGTAGGTTTATCTTATATGATTGAGAACCGTTTGACAGTGGGTGCGGCTGTATATCATGTTACAGAACCAAACAATGGCTTTATGGAGTTGAAGGATAATGTCTTGCATCGAAAATATGTCGGACATATCAATTTCATACAAGACTTGCAATACAGTAATGGATTGTGGGGAAGAGAAAGCCTTTCTGGTAAGTATCTGTTCTTGAATGGTGCGTATCAACGTCAAGCCGATTATCAGATGTTGAATGTGGGAGTTGGTTTGGCTTGGGATCCATTAGTGTTTGGTGTGTCTGATAAAAACAATTTGGATGGAGTGAACGTAATAGGTTTGATGGCGGGTGGTCATTATAAAGGTGTTCAGTTCTTCTATGTGTATGATTTGTTCACCTCAAAGAAGAAGAATGGCTCATGGTCTCATGAATTTACCTTCATCTATATAATCAAACATGTAGAGAAGTATCCTTGTCCTGTTGTATACTGGTAATTCTTTGCAAACAATAGAGGTTTTCTAGGGTAAAACGCCCTCTTAGATTCATAATAAAAAAGAGAAAAGGCATATACATTCTTGCTGCGATGTATATGCCTTTTTGTTTTGCTGAATATTCAGAGAGTCCCTTTTGCCCTGATTAGTTAGAGGACTTCATGTTTCTCATTTCCATTGGTTGCCCGGTCGCTTCTACAACACTCCACCAGAATTCACTTTCAAGATTGACCTTCTTGCGTTGTGATGTGGCAGTTGTGATTGGCAACAAGGTGAATGAGTTGTTCCAGTTACCTACCACAAAATCAGTACGTCCAGCCATAGCTGCATGTACCGCATTCTGGGTTAATTGCTCACAGAACTTGCTGTCATTGGCATTAGCTGGAATGCTTCGGATAATGTAACTAGGATCAAAATATTTAACGCTAATAGGAATGTTTTTCTTGCCGAAGTAGTCGATGATTTGATTCTTCATAAAGATACCGATATCCTCATGCAATACATTGCCTGATGCATCTACCTTTCGTTCTCCTGTCATGAATTGTTGACCAGCACCTTCTGCCACCACGACAACTGCGTGCTTCTTGCTCATCAAACGTCTTTCCAAACAGTTCAAGAATCCAGTCTGACTGTCATTTTCCAAATCAAAATTCATTTCAGGAATCAAGCAGAAGTTCACATCAGGAACCGCCAATGCAACATTGGCAGCAATAAAGCCTGAATCACGTCCCATCAACTTGATTAAAGCCACACCGTTCTGAGCACCTTTCGCTTCGTAATGAGCATTCAAGATGATGTTTTGAGCTGAAGTGAACGCAGATTCAAATCCGAAAGACTTATCAATATAACTAATATCGTTGTCGATTGTCTTAGGAACACAAGCAATGCTGATTTTCAAACCTCTACGCTCAATCTCCTCGTAGATGTCGTGAGCTCCTCGTAGGGTACCGTCTCCTCCAACGCAGAATAGGATGTTGATGTTATTCTTTTCCAAAGTGTCAACAATCACTTCGCTTGGTTGGTTACCACGAGAAGAGGCTAACATAGATCCTCCATCTTTATGAATGTCATCCACTAAATCGGGATCTAAATTTATAAATGGCATCTGATTGACTGGATTTAAACCAGCAAAACCATATTGTACACCAACGATGTTCTTTACACCATAACGATTCCACAAATGACATACTAGTCCGCGAATCACGTTGTTGAGGCCAGGACAAAGTCCACCGCATGTTACAATAGCAACTTTAGTTTTGGCAGGCTCAAAATAGATGAATTCTTTTGGACCAGGTTTTTCAAACGATCTTAGTTCAACTCCGTTCTTTATTGCTGTCATTACTTCCTGTAATGAAGATGAATAAAGAACACGTTCTCCATCCTCTACGAAATCATAAATACCATCTCCTTTTACTTTCGATAATTTCAATGGAGATTTAATCTTGCATTTTCCTAAGTTTTTAACTATAAAATCCATATTCTAATCTAATTTTCCACGTCTATTTATAGAATTCACCTATAATCAAATGCAAAGTTAAATTCCTTGCTCGACATGAGCAAATGATAGTTTCCTTAATTTAATGATGTGTTCTATAAAATCACTGTTTTAAAACAAATTGTATGAATTAAGGGATGATGAAATTCCTGCATGTTCCTGGTTTCTTCAGTTTTCTTGCAATTTGTTAAACTGGCGTCGTAGAGACGCGGCGTGCCACGTCTCCACAAAAATGGGAACCAAAATAAATTCAAAACAATGAATTTTGGATTTGTTTTTTAATTTTGTATTTAGGAACAAGATAATGATTAGAATGGCAGATATATTACATTATTACATAGAACAGGGAACAGGGTTTCCTTTGATCCTTCTTCATGGTAACGGTGAAGACCATACTTATTTCGTCAATCAGATTTCTGCATTTGCACAAAACTATCATGTTTATGCGGTGGATACCCGCGGACATGGGAAGACTCCCAGGGGAGACGCTCCATTCACTATTCGACAGTTTGCAGATGACTTATCTGCATTTATGGATAGACTACATATTGAGAAGGCTAATATCTTAGGATTTTCTGATGGTGCTAATATTGCAATGATATTTGCCCTTAAGTATTCCTCCAAAGTGAATAAACTTATTTTAAATGGGGGTAATCTTGATGCTGGAGGTATTAAACGAACGGTTCAGTTGCCGATAGAGCTGGGATATAGAGTGGCTCGTATCTTTGCGAATAAGAGTCCTGAGGCAAAAGCTCATGCAGAGATGTTAGGTCTGATGGTCAATGACCCTGCTATTGCTGTTGAGGAATTAGCAAAAATAGATGTCCCTACGCTTGTTATCGCAGGGACAAATGATATGGTAAAAGAATCTCATACGCGTCTTATTGCTGATCATATAAAAAACGCAAAGTTGTGTTTGATTCACGGGAACCATTTTATTGCGAACAAGAAACCGAATGATTTTAATGTTGCAGTACTAACATTCCTTCAGACATAAACGGACGAAGAATGTTTCGTTATTGATGTTGAGATTCGGAGTTGTTTTATATTTTTGTATGCGAGGACATGACAAATAATTATTACTCTCTCAACTCAACTTTAATGAAATTTAATAGATATGGCACATTGGTATAAATATTTCATTCTGTTGCTTATCCCAATCGTTTTCGGATGTGGTTCCAATTCCTCTGATAACACACAGGATGATACGGAGTACGTAGGTTTTCAAATCTCTAACGTGGGAGATATAAATGGAGATGGCATTCAAGATTCTGTCGTGTTAGAAATAACGACTGTTACAAATACGGGTTCTGTTGGTGGCGATGACTATCATGATAATGAAAACAGATGCGGTTTTTTATTTTCCCTTTATCTGGGTAAGGGGAACAATCAATATGAGCAGATAAAACAGTGCAATATACCCCTAGCGTCAACTGAAACTTCCATAACGATTCCAGAGAAAGGTAGATTAGTGATTGATATTGAAAATACTGTCTTCGAATACGCCTTCCGAAATAATGAACTGTATCTTGAGAAATATGCATGGTATAATGAGGGAGATCCTTATTTGGGCCTTGATTTTACAAAGGGTGAACTTAGGACGGAGTTGCTTTTAGATTCTTTTTTTTATACCACAATACCTATTCCTGAAGATAGACGCCCCACTCTCATGGAAACAACCATAGAGCGGTCGATGACATCGATGTTTATGGGGAAATATTTGTACTCTTATAACGAGGCGTTTTATGATTCGTTAACAAACACTTACAGACAGAAGTCGGATTCAATAAAAGAAGCGTATCGGCAGGAGTTAAATACTGTTAGAATGAGCATTATAGACAATGATACGTTGTTGAATATGAAGGGCGAGATGGGAGAATCCGCTAAGATAGGGATGTATTTTTTGAGGAAAGGATTGTCGCAAGAAGTATGTGAAGCGATAGAACGGGATTTCCTAAGATTGAATAGCAAATACTCTTATGCGTCATCGGGTGCTACCAGTTTTGAGGAGGCTTTTAATAAAAGCAAAGGAACTTGGGAAGAAGAGAATACCATGGATGAAAATGGGAATTATCCAGGGCCAACACAGGGGGAGAGTAGTGAAATGTTCCTAATTAAACCTATTTATGAGAACGACCACCTTATCACTTATTTTTTTGAGTACTTTAGTGGCAATTGCAGGGATTGTTATTATTTATATGTCATCACATACGACAAGGAGACAGCTAAGTCGTTCAGTTGGGATATGATTCGAAAGAATGATGAATTTCTTGCTTTGTTGAAAGCATATATATTAGAGTCAAGGCCAGATATTAACGAGGAAAGAATCAAATATTCTGAATGTCCACCCTTTATTGAAAATGATTCCTTGGGGATAACTTACCAGTATTATGAGATTACAGATGCCCATGTCGATGGTCGTCCGGGTGCAACCATCCCGCTTGACGAAGTAGAACCGTTTCTGACGGAAGAGGGGAAACGATTTTTGCATAGGTGAAAAAGTGTGGGAAGTATACTGAGATGCCCCAATCCCGAAGGGATGCCACAACACAGACAGGGGTGTTAACCCCTGGACGGAATGGGGGTGCGGCCGAGGAACCCCAAAGGGGTGATACGAGAAGATAACAATACCATGTGGTACGGCATGGTTTATGCCTCCTGAATTGATCTCCAAATTAACAGATAATTGTGTCGTCCCTTCAGGACTCTAAAATTCTATACCTTGCCTAAACAGGGGTTAACACCCCTGCCTGTAATATGTCGCCCCTTTGGGGCTGGTGGCGACACGTTATGGATGGGGAAATACCCACACAAAAAAGGCGTTCAGAAACTGAACGCCCTTTGTATCTTATATTTGCGGAATCTTAATTAACCCCATTCACCGCAATCTCCGGTTCTATCCCTTTCGTGATTTTCTTAATCATTCCTTGAAGAACAGCTCCTGGTCCTACCTCTGTGAATGAAGTGGCTCCTGCTGCTATCATGTTCTGAACGGATTGTGTCCACTTAACTGGAGCAGTCAGTTGCTTGATGAGATTCTTCTTGATGACTTCAGGGTCGGTTTCTCCCTGAGTGGTGACGTTTTGGTATATCGGACACTTAGGAGTCTTGAATTGAGTAGCTTGAATAGCTGCTTCCAATTCAACTTTCGCAGGTTCCATCAATGGAGAGTGAAATGCACCTCCCACCACTAATTTGAGAGCTCGCTTAGCTCCTGCTTCTGTCATTAACTGACAAGCTTTGTCTATTCCTTCGATTGTTCCTGATATCACCAATTGACCAGGACAGTTGTAGTTGGCTGGTACCACAACTTCATCTTTTATGATAGCACAAATCTCTTCTACTTTTTCGTCTGGTAACCCAAGGATGGCAGCCATGGTTGATGGTTGCTTCTCACATGCTTTCTGCATAGCCATTGCTCTTTTGGAAACCAATACCAAGCCGTCTTTGAAATCAATGGCACCACTGGCTACTAGTGCGGAAAATTCTCCTAATGAGTGTCCAGCCACCATGTCGGGCTGAAAATCATTACCCAATGATTTAGCTAATAAAACAGAGTGAAGAAATACTGCAGGTTGTGTTACTTTTGTTTGTTTTAGGTCTTCAGCACTTCCTTCAAACATCACGTCTGTGATGCGGAAACCTAAGATGTCGTTTGCTTGTTCCAATAGCTCCTTTGCCATTGGCAAATTGTCGTACAAATCTTTGGCCATTCCTGTGAATTGAGAACCTTGGCCGGGGAAAACAAATGCTTTCATATTTTACTGTTTTGTTTAAATGGTGAATTGATAGAATTCACCTTTACTCATGAATGCAACTTCATGAGGTTTAGGTTATTGGTTATTGTACTTGTTATTTATGTAAATGAATTTTTTCCAAGCGTCTACATTGATCTGGCTTTCTAACTCAGATTGTCTTTCTTTCGGAAGATTATGAAAGAAATCGATGCCAGTCTCTTCCTCTATTTTGTCAACTGTGACAGCATAGTCGAAGATGCTTCCGTGTGCTCCTTCGTGAGGAACGATAAAACCAATCATTTTCTCTTTTCCTTTGTAAGAGAAATCGTAGACGATTTTGTAAAAATATTTTGGAATTGTAATCTTGCTATTCTCTTTCTCACCTCGGTTGTTGGTGTAGCTAATCTTCTCACAGTCCTTGGAGAGAATAGGCCCTGTGACCACATACACAGTGCTAAACACCTGTGCCCAATGACGAACTTGCATCTCAAGCGTGTTCCAGATACCCGCATTGAATTTCTGTTTCTGCGGAGAAATGTTGCTTGTATAGAAACACTCCGTCATGGCTGTGTTATCAAACTTCATGTCAGCCGCAGGAGCAAGATGACCTCTTGTGTAACCACATTGCCTGTATTCGTAGGGATGAGCCGACTCGGTAGTAACGATAGGGTCTTCTTCGAAAGTGCCTTTTCGTTGTAGTTTGCCCTTTGTCTCTTCTCTTGTCAACTCATAGCCTACCCATTCCGATTGTTCATCCTCTTCAGAATAGGAGAACGAATAATTTTCATGGTGATATAGCTTTCCTTTTTTTGTGGAGTGAGTATAAATGACATCTCCTTTTTGCGTTTGAGTGACGTTTTGCGAAAAGGTTTGCTCATTTTGATTCGTTGTTGTTTGTTGGTATAAAGAGACATTCTCGTTTTGTTGAGATTGTTGAGAATTATCTTTTATGCCTGTGCAACCGCATAAAAGGAGAGAAGCAATGAGTATGTTTAATGGAATTCTCATTTTACAGCTTTTAGACTCATGTCTAATCCTTTGACAGAGTGGGTGAGTGCTCCTACAGAGATGTAATCAACGCCACATTCAGCATAGCTGCGAAGTGTGTCGAAAGTGATACCACCAGATGATTCTGTCTCAAATCTGTGGTTGATGCGGCGAACAGCCTCTTTGGTGTCGGCTGTGCTGAAATTGTCTAGCATGATACGATCCACGCCACCGATTTGTAGCACCTCTTCCAATTCGTCAAAATTACGAACTTCAATCTCTATCTTAAGGTTCTTGCCTTTCTCTTTCAAATACTCTTTTGCTTTGTTGATGGCATTTTTGATGCCTCCAGCAAAGTCGATATGATTGTCTTTGAGTAGAATCATGTCGAAGAGACCGATACGATGGTTTACACCACCACCGATCTTTACTGCTTGTTTCTCAAGGATTCGAAGTCCTGGAGTTGTTTTTCTTGTATCGAGCACTTTTGTATGAAGACCGTCGAGCAGGCGAGCATAACGGTTCGTTTGTGTGGCGATACCGCTCATGCGTTGCATGATGTTCAATACAATACGCTCTGTTTGAAGTAAAGATTGCTCTTTGCCAGTTACATAGAATGCAATGTCGCCTTTCTTCACTTGTGTGCCATCATTGAGTAGCACCTCCACCTGCATGTCAGGGTCGAATTTGTGAAACACCTTTTTGGCAATTTCAACGCCAGCCAAGATACCATCTTCTTTGATGAGCAATTTGGCTTTCCCTATTTTGTCAGATGGAATGCAACATAATGTCGTATGATCTCCGTCTCCTATATCTTCAGCAAATGCTAAATCAAGGAGGTCTTCTATTAAATCATTTTCGTTTCTCATATATTTTCGGGTAAAATACTTACTTCTGTTGTGTGATTTTTACTTGGTATATAAGATCTTTGTTCGAATCCTTTTGTGTGAGAATGAACAAAGTGTACTCGCCACTGCTAGTATACAGTTTTCCAAGTATGATGGCTGATTTGCCTTTTTCTGTTTTATTTGTTAGTGAATAATTCGTAGGTCTATTTTTGCGGAAAAACTCGTTAAGTAAAGTCTTTGCATGATCCCTATCGCATGAGTTGGAGTTCTTTTCGATCGTAATATCAACACTATTATTTAAGTATGATTCGATTTTAGAAATGTTTCCACTCGCAAAAGCTTGCGTTATTTCCGTAGGATTGGCGTGCAGACTAAAGCCTAAAAACGAGGTGACCAAAGAAAGTACAGCAATTTTTATATTCCTCATAACGTATTCTCAATTAATAGTTTTATGCCACTACAAAATTTATCTGCAAAAATAATGCAAAAAATCGCTTTTTGTTACTATTTTTGTAGTAAATGTTGTTTAGCATGAAAATTACACTCATAACCGTTGGCAAAACTAATAATTTAAATTTTAAAAATGCAATAACTGAGTATCAAAAGCGTTTAAAATTTTATATTTCCTTCGAAATAGAGGAACTGCCCGACATAAAAAATACGAAAAATCTGACAGAAGAGGTTCAAAAACAAAAAGAAGGCGAAATGCTACTCAAGTCTTTTCAGGAGAGTGATGAGGTTATTTTATTGGATGATAAGGGTGTGGAGTACACCTCTGTTGCTTTTTCCTCCTTCATAGAGAAGAAATCCGTGGCGGGTTTGAAACGTTTGGTCTTTGTTGTGGGTGGTCCTTATGGCTTTTCTCAGGATGTCTATGCCAGAGCCAATGGTAAGGTATCTTTGTCTAAAATGACATTTTCGCATCAAATGGTGAGACTTATATTTGTAGAACAGCTCTATCGCGCTATGACAATACTGCAAGGAGAACCCTATCATCATGAGTGATTTTGCTCTGATTTTATGGGGTTTTTGGCACGTTATTTGCTCTGATGTTAACAAATGATTGGCATATAAAAGTGAAAAGAACATTCCGGTATTTTCGGTTGAAACTTGTTAGAAAGATAACCTCTTTCAAGAGAGGCGTTATCTTTACATCTCTTTTTTATTTGCTCGTTTTCGGACTTCTTTTTTTCATTTTTGAAAATCTCTTCTATTCTACTTCTGTTTTTCAGGTTAATCAAGAGGAATTTTACAAAACTTTACAGGAGAAGGAGACTTATGCCGAGGAGACAATTAGTCGTATAAAAGAGGTGCTTGGAAACGAGGATATCACGGCACTTTATCAGATGAAAGAACTGTATGAAGAGTCGGAGAGGAGAGAGGTGTCATTTCATATCTATCAAGGAGATCAATTGGAGTTCTGGACAAGTAATGATATCGCTTTGCAGGGCGTTTCTGATTTTAATTTTGCCAGTGAATTTTATTATGTGACGGATAATGCTCATGTGGTGGTTCTTCAATCATTCTTTCGTGAATACAGGTGCGTCGCCTTAATAAAAATAAAAGATAACATCTTCCCTCGAAAAAATAGTCTGAACAATCATTATGCGGAAGATTTTCACTTGCCGGGCTCTGTCATCATCTCTTCTGAAAAAGGAACGGATGATGATGTCATCTCATTTTCATCGAAAGAGGGGAATTATCTTTTCTCATTGTCAAACACCACGATTCATCACGAAAATAATGTCTATTTGGTATTGTCCATTATCTGTTGGTTAGTCGTTCTGTTTTCGTTCCTTCTCATTCTTAATGCTTGCCTGACGTATGTGGAAAAATGGCATCCTTCAAGATACAAGCTTGTTATGATTGGAAGCTTTTTGGCTTGGTTCTTAGTCATCTTCTTAATCTCCTTTTTCCAATACCCTACGCTATGGTTCGAAAACGACTTTATGGCAACAATGTCCTATCATTCTACGTTTGCCCCTACCATATCACACCTGTTTATTTATGCTATATTCTTGTATGGATTGTTGTACCTATATCGAAATAGAATCCCTAGCAAGGTGATTAACCCTGACACCATGCCTCCTTTGTATGCGAGAATGATGATTCTGATATTGAAGACAATCACCTTCTTGTTGCTGATTTATATATTTGAGCTCATCAAAGACTTGGTATACCATTCTAATATGAACGTTGCTGTCTCCTTTATTCAGGAGGTGCGTGTAGAGACGTTCTTGCTACTGCTTTTGGAATTGGTGGGTGTATATCTCTACTATTGGTTCGTCTCTCGTGTGAAAAAATTCTATCAAGACAAGCGAAACACGAGGACAATCGTTTACATCCATTTGATTCTGACTGTCGCATGTGTGTGCTTTTATGCTTTATGGGGATCATGGCTCGAGGTTGTCTTGTTTCTCCTTGTCTCTTGTGTGATCCTGTTCATCGACTTGTATGAAACCTATTATCCTATCAGTGGATTCCTCTATTCTGCTCCGATTTCCTTTATCTTCATCAATTTGATAGTCGGTTTGTCATACCACTATTCGACATTGAAAATGGAATCGCAATACAAGCAAATGGCGAATCAGATTAGTGTAGATAATTGTGTTTATCAGGATGAAATAGCGGAGTCGATCTTGAAAGATAAAAATCTATTTCTCATAACAGATTCACGTCTAATACGATGGGTGCGATTGAACAGTTCGGAGACGGAGGATTTGGTGGAAACTTATTTGTGGGATGCCTACTTCAAAATCTTTGAAGACAAATATGATTTCGAAGTTCAGATTTGTTCGCCAACAGATTCGTTGTATCTGCGGAAACCTAATTTCGAGAAAGCTGTTTATGCAGATTTCAATTCAATTGCTCCGATGATGAGGCAACTGGATGTGACTAGGTTCTATGCCAATCAAAATGAGAAGTTGGCCATCTCTTACTTGGGATATGTGCAGATGGATTCGATTTCTGTTTATTTGAAGTTTTATCGTAAAACCACCTATGATAGGGTGAGCTTGTTGGAGCAATCCATCCGTCAAACAAAGGTCTTCGAAAATCTTTCAAAAGCTAAATACCTAAATGGCGAATTGAGTTATTCGGATGGAGAATTCCATTATCCAATCTTTATGTCATGGCTTAATCCAGAGGAAAATGATTCGGAGGATTACCAAATCTTCTTGAATTATTACACTCATTATGTTCATGTGTTCGATTCGGGTAAAAGTGTAGCGGTCGTGAGTGTGCCGGAACGAAAAAGCTATATATACGTGATTTTAACCACCTACCTGTTTGCAGCGTATGTGCTAACCGCAATTATCTATTTCTCGTTAAGGGAGATTCGGAAAAACTTGATGAAGAAAAACAAATCGCTGTTGACGCGGATGCAGTTGTTGTTCGTCATTCCGATTATCTCTGCCTTTATGGTCCTTGCAGTTGCTACTTTCCCATTCTTTATGGATCAATACGAGAAATCCCAGTTCTCGGAGATAAAAGAGAATGCCATTGCAGTTCAGCAGAATGTGCAAGCTGTGGTTGGACTGTCAGACAACTTGTCGGATCAGAGGATGACATTGTTCAGTAAGATAAAGGAACTCTCCAATCTGTTTCAATTAGATGTGGTGTTGTACGACGTGAATGGACGTCTACAAGCCTCTTCTCGTCCGTTGGTGATGTATGCGGATAAACGACAGTCGCATCTGGTATATCCAGTGATTAAATTCCAAACCTTACCAGAACTGTTTAGGAAGGAGACGGTCCGTTCCATCGATTGCTATTCTCATTATGTGAAGGCATATAACTTACAAAATAAATGTGTCGGTTATATTCGTTTGATGTCTCATAAAGCCTACTATCAGGTTCAAAATGAGATATTTAACATCCTTGTTGTGGTGGTAGATATCTATATGTTTATCTCTATCATCTCTATTTTTATTATATGGTTACTAAATAAAAGGACAACTAAGCCGTTAGTATTATTGTCAGAGCGATTCACGCAGGTCAGACTGACGGGTGAAAATTCATTGATTGATTATCAAGAGAATGATGAGATTGGTGATTTGGTTAAACAATATAATAAAATGGTGCTGGAGTTGCAGGATAGTGCTGACCGGTTGGCCCGATCTGAGCGTGAATTTGCATGGCGTGAGATGGCTCGTCGTATAGCCCACGAGATAAAGAATCCACTGACGCCGATGAAGTTGAGCGTGCAGCAATGTATGCGGAAAAGAGTGCTGGATCCGGATAATTTTGATGAGTATTTTCAGAAGACCTCTAAAATATTAATCGATCAGATTGATAATTTATCCAATATTGCTTCTGAATTTTCCTCTTTTGCCAAAGCTTCTGAAGCACGTTATTCAGCAGTGGATATTGTGGACAAATTACAGTCGACCGTAGAGCTCTTTGCCAATAATTCGGAGGATGTCTCATTCCATTTGAATTTAAATGGATACGAGCATGAATTCATCTGGATGGATGATAAACAGTTGTTGCAGATATTCAATAATTTGTTTAGAAATGCAATTCAGTCGATACCATCCAATCGAGAAGGTCGTGTTGATGTCTCTTTTTATGAAAAAGAAGATTCTGCATTTGTCGAGATAACAGATAATGGATGTGGTATTTCTCCGGAAAATAGAGCAAAAATGTTCCAACCAAATTTCACCACAAAAACGAGCGGAATGGGATTAGGACTTGCCATTGTAAAGAATATTTTATTGTCGTCAGGCGGAGACATTTGGTTTGATTCGGAATTGAATAAAGGAACTACTTTTTTTGTGAAGATTCCGATTTATCAGGCGAAAGATATCGAATAAAGGAAAGAAAAATGTTATATTTGGAGCGGAAATGTGGAACCGTTTTTTAATCGCAACTTTTCATGTTTTCATCCTTAATTTTTATTGAGAATGTGTATGATTCGAGTTTGTATTAAGTCGTTTTTGATAGTGGCTTTAACCCTGCTGTCTATAGGTAGTGTGAATGCGAATGCGGGTGGGGGAGTCTATCGCTTTTTGAATTTACCGTTTAATGCTAAGTTGGCAGGTTTGGGCGGAGAAAACGTTTCGGTTCAGTCGGATGACGTGAATCAGTTTTACACGAATCCTGCTCTTCTTTCTTCTTCATTGAATAGTAAGATTTCATTAAGCTATGTGAATTACTTGGCGGATGCTAACGGTGGAATGGCTTCTTACTCTTATGCATTGGATAGCTTGAATTATTTTGGTTTCAATTTCTTGTTTATGGGGTATGGCGATTTGGATGGATATGACCGCTATGGCAATGAAACAGAAGAATTCTCGGCTGGTGATTTCGCATGGAATTTAGTATATGCAAGATACTTGGGTGCTAATTTCACAATGGGATTGGCAATGAAACCGGTTTACTCTCATATAGAGTCTTATAGTAGTTTCGGTTTGGGATTTGATGTGGGTGCTAACTATTATCGAAAAGACTGGGATTTTTCAGTTGGTTTGTCTGTTCGTAATTTTGGTTTCCGTTTTACTGACTACTATGATGAACAGGGTACAGAACGATTGCCATGGAACATCCAAATGGGTATTACCAAGGGCTTGGAGCATGCTCCATTCCGATTCTCTGTTACGTATGACCATTTGAATGATTGGTCGCTCGATTACAAGAGACCAGAGAAAAGCAATTCCTTGTTGTCATTAGAGGATACGGAGAAAGATCAGAATGAGATAAAATTTGCAGATATGTTGTTCCGCCATCTTGTGTTTGGCGTGGAGGTGTTGATAGGTAAAAACTTCCATTTTGATATGGCTTATAATCACCGCCGTAATCGAGAGTATGCTTTGAGTCAGGCTCGTGGCATGAATGGTTTCTCGTTTGGCGCAGGATTGAAAGTATATAAGTTTAATTTAGACGCGGCGTATGCTAAATATGCACCTTCAGGAGGTACATTCACATTGTCGTTGTCATCATCAATAGATTCTTTTAAGAAAAAATGAAAAAGATAATTATTGCCATTGATGGGTTCTCTTCTTGTGGTAAGAGCACAATGGCTAAAGATTTGGCTAAGAGTGTCGGTTATGCGTATGTTGATACAGGCGCTATGTATCGCTCCGTCACCTTGTATTGCTTGAGAAACAATTGGATAAACGATGGTGTTGTTGACGAGGAGAAATTGAAGGAGGCAATTCCATCGATTAAAATAGATTTCAGATATAATCCAGAAAAACAGATTAATGAAACGTATTTGAATGATGAAAATGTGGAGAGCGAGATACGTTCATTGAAAGTTTCCAATTCTGTAAGTATTGTTAGTGCCATCGGTTTTGTTCGTCGTGCAATGGTTGCTCAACAGCAGGCGTATAGCGTGGATCGTGGTGTGGTGATGGATGGACGTGATATCGGTACGGTGGTCTTCCCAGATGCTGAATTGAAAATCTTTCTTACTGCATCCCCTGAAATACGTGCGCAACGCAGGTATGATGAGTTGAAGGCAAAGGGAGAGAATGTCTCTTTTGATGAGGTGCTGGAGAATGTGAAACAGCGCGATTTCATAGATCAGAATCGAGAGGAGAGTCCGCTTCGTAAGGCAGATGATGCAATAGAATTGGATAATAGTTATATGACAATCCAAGAACAGAAAGAGTGGCTACTACAACGTTTTGAGGAGAAGACCAAATGATTATTGAGATAGATTCAAATTCAGGATTTTGTTTTGGTGTCGTAACGGCCATCAATAAGGCAGAGGAGGAACTGGCAAAGTCGGACCGACTTCACTGCTTGGGCGCTATTGTCCATAATAGCATGGAGGTGCGTCGACTGGAACAGAAAGGACTGATAACGATAGATAGAGATGCCTTTGACCATTTGAAAGGACAAAAGATTCTTTTCAGAGCTCATGGCGAACCTCCAACTACCTATCAGCAAGCTCGTGCTAATGATCTCACCATCATTGATGCTACTTGTCCTGTGGTTCTGAATTTGCAAAAAAGAATTAGAAAAGCATACGAACAATCAGATCCAAACAACACGCAAGTGGTGATCTATGGGAAAAAAGCTCATGCGGAGGTCAACGGGTTGGTTGGTCAAACGGATGGTAATGCAATCGTCATAGAAGGATTGGAGGATCTCTCTAAATTGGATTATGCTAAAAATATTCGTTTGTTCTCCCAAACAACAAAATCCATAGAGGGGTTCAATAAGATTGTGGAGGAGATTAAAAAGCGAATGAAGCCTCAAGGTACGTTTGAGTATAATGATACTATTTGTCGTCAAGTGGCTAATAGAATACCTCAGATTATCAATTTTGTGGCTCATCATGAACTAATCCTTTTCGTGAGTGGAAAGGAGAGTTCGAATGGAAAGGTATTGTTCGATGAATGTAGAAAAGTAAACAATAACATCTATATGATTTCAGATTTGGAAGAGGTGGATTACACTATCTTCGAAGGTGTGAAATCTGTTGGTATTTGTGGTGCCACATCAACGCCGAAATGGTTGATGGAGGAATTAAAGCAAAAGATCGAACAGAATGTTATCTTATAATTAGCAACGAAAATTTTATCAATATGCGTTATCGTCTCATATATCTTCTTTTCTTCATTCCGACATGTATGTTCGGACAGAAGGCGGGTTCAAAGGCTGAGACACTTGCATATATAGAGAAGTTTTACAAGATAGCAATACGTGAGATGTATGAATATAGAATCCCTGCCAGCATAACATTGGCACAGGGAATCTTGGAATCGGGAAGTGGACAGAGCGACTTGGCTCAGATTGCCAATAATCATTTTGGTATTAAGTGTACCAGTGATTATGTGGGCGATACGTTCCTTAAGGATGATGACAAGAAGGATGATTGCTTTCGAGTTTATTTGGATGCAGAATCATCCTATCGAGATCACTCTCTTTTTTTGGTGAATCGTAGTCGCTATTCCTTTTTGTTCACTTATTGGATTAGGGATTATAAGGCATGGGCCATTGGATTGAAGAAGGCCGGATATGCAACAAATCCCAATTATCCTAAATTGTTGATTGATGTGATTGAACAATATGAGTTGTATGAATATGATAGGCATCCGGAACGATATGTTTTAAAATCATCTACATCTGTTTCTCCTATTGATGTGGTTAAAAATGCTTTTCAAAACAATACGACTGTTGATAATAATGACGAAAAATAATGGTAAAGAAAATTTGGTTAATCATATCTGTTCTTCTCAATGTTGCCTTGGTGACAGCTTGTATTTTATTATATCGACATCAGTCGACTGCTGACAATCCAGAATCGAAGGATAGAAATGTGAAAACAGACATGCTTTTTTCCACTTCTTATCAGGATGGAAACATTGTATTTATTGGAGAAGAGCGAATGCAGATGTGTAACTGGAAATCACTCTTTGGTACAAATAAAATAGCCAACTTGGCAATGTACAAGAATACGATAAAAGATGAGATAGAAAGAGCTTCTTTTATTTTTGATAATAATACCCCTTCTCAGATAGTCTTAATGTTGGGTGTTCAAGACTTGCAGTTGGAAATTCCTATTAATGAGATTTATAACGATTTTGTTTCGTATGTGGAACTGTTGCAATCTAAATTGCCACAAACAGAGATCATCGTCATTCCAGTTTTGCCAGTGACCCCGGAGGATAATACAATATACCCTGCGATTACAATAAATAACATAAAGGCACTTAATACGTTGATTAAGGTTTATTCTTTGGATAAAGGTCTTACATACGTGAATCTATTCACTGATTTTTATATCGAACGATTTGATTGCATGAAGGCTGATTTTAACATCGGTGATGGTTTCCATTTTTCACAGAAGGGATATTTTGTTTTCAGAGAGAGACTAAGACCTTATTTGCGATTGGATGAAGAGTGATTGAATGAATGATATCGAAATAAAAAACGCCCCTCGAAAACTGATTCGTCTTTCGAGGGGCGTTTTCTATTGCTCGTTTAATAGCATACTTGAGAGAATACATCTTCAATCACCTCTTTGGTGAGTTCATCAAAATCATTCTTTCTTGGTAGCACAAGGATGCCTGCCACGTCGATGGCACCAGGACTAATCATCTTATACTTTTCACCCTCCTCAAAAAACTGAGTGGGTCTGTGTTTCTTCCTTGGAAACACGAATAGATGCCACTCGCCAGCTTCATAGAATCCAAACAGATTCATTAGTGGTTCGTCATCTGTCCCTGCTAACATCTGCAACTGCTTGTAGAGTTGCTCGAAATAGGATTGCGTCAATGAGGCTTTTGTACTTTTTATGTGAATGCATTTCCTTCCATAGTTGAGGAACTCTTCCATCGAGCCATCTTTACTCTCTGACAATGTTCTGACTTCAACACTCTTTAATTCTTCCTCAAAAGGTAATTGCCCTTTTAATACGGCTTGGAAATGCATGTGGTCGGGAGCTGATGCTCCACATTTGGGTCCATTGTATAGTAACGTGTGGGATGGCAATTCCTTGCAGAAGGAGATGAAGGATGCAATGTGCGGAAGAATCTGTTGTTCTTCGTGATCTTTGATAGGTATGGTCATGTGTCCTTTCAGAATAGGAAAAGGATTGACCAAAAGAGTGAACTTTTCATTCAATTGGATTCCTTCTTGTATAGATGGACGATTGCATTCGCAGAGAAAACATTTCCTGTTGGCAATGGTTTTTGCATCCAGCTTGGCTCCTGAAGATACAGCTCTTGCTGGGTTGTACTGTGCATATATGCTATATGTGCCCATGTCAAATTTGCGGAGTTCGACAGTGTCTAATTGACTGACACGATTTCGAAAATCATCCCAAACTTTTAATTGATCGTCATATAGTTTTTTATAGTCAATCATTTCTTTACTTTTTGGGTTTGAACGATAAGTTTTTCTTGGAATTCATCTTTATTCGGTTAAGAATCTCCATCGTTCTCAAATTGTCTTTGTATTGGTTGTTTTTGTTTTGTTTGATGATGTCTAAAGAGGCATCAGAGTTATCCTCCCATCTTCTGCATAGGTAAAGGGAATCGAAGATTCTTCCTATCTGGTAGTCGTGCGAGATAGTGAGTCCTAATGCGTAATCCTCTCCGTAGCTTGTGTTTGGTACATGAATTTTGCGTAGGATAGGGGTGTAGAACGCACGAGGTGCTCCAAGTCCGTTGATACGTAACGCATTGTTACGTCCGTTTCGTGGTGTCCATTCTTTATGATCAATCAATCCGGGGGGAATTGTGTTCATTTGAAAATCGGTGATGGTGTAACTTCCGATTACCATAGCACATTTCTGCTCGTAGAACGCATCGACAATGGTCTGCAACGTGTTCTCTGTCTGATAGACATCGTCGCTATCTAACTGAACGGCAAACTTACCGCAGTCGGGATGCTCAACGCCTTCGTTCCAACAACCACCAATACCTAAATCTTGGCGAGTAGGAATAATGTGAATAACGCGATTGTCTTTTTTTGCATATTGATCAATGATGTCGCTGGTTCCATCTGTGGAGTGATTGTCGATGATGATGAGGTTGAATGGGAAGTTTGTCTTTTGACTCAATACGGATTGTATCGCATCGGCAATGGTTCTAGCTCTGTTTCGAACGGGAATGATAACACTCGCTTCGTTTTTGAACGATTCTTCATCGAAATTGACACTCTTAAATTCTGGTTCCAGATAAGCATTGATCTCTTTTAAATGGCTGAGACATGCTCTTTCTTTCTCTATCTGAGTCTCTCTGTTGCGAGGATCTACATAGTCAAACTGACCATTTCCAGCTATTGATTCATCCTCGATGAGTGTGTAGAGGTATTCGTTGATGTGAAAGGCTGGTTGCTGCGAAGTAATTGCCAATCGTGAACGGTACCATCCTGCTGTGCGGTAGTTCTCTTTGTTGTGAGAGGACTCTCTCTGTAATAGTTTTTGATTGATAAGGACAATCGGTCCAAAGTTAAAATCGTCTCGAACACTACCAATCTGATAGTCGATAGTAGGGTATTCCTCTCGCTTTCCTGCTTTCTCTACGTAATAGTTGGAGTAGATGATGCTGGCATGCGTGAAGGATGCAATTTGGTTGAGGCGTTCCAACCCATGCTGCCCCCAAGTAATCTTGGCAGGTTTGGGACAAAACAAAATATACTCGCTCTTAGACATTAGCGTGATGAGTCGGATGGTGCGAGAATTCTCCGGATGGGTGGTCGTAATGGTGCGGACTCCCAATTGAGGAGTTGGTACTTGCTCGGGAACAAGTAAGATAATCTCTCCGACACAACGCTCTTGTTTAAGTTCTTTTATTGCTTGCGATGTGACCTCATCGTTGATGTATGGAATGAAACAATCAATCATAAGTGAAAATTCAAATTAATATTGCAAAAGGGTGAATTCATAGAAACTCACCGAATCAAATCGTATCACAAAGGTATGAAATTTCAGCCTATTCCACAATGTTGCATTATCAACTTGAATGGCATTTTGCTTTCTATTTTACTCGACAGAAACCTCTATTTTAGATTTGATCATATAAGAGAATTTCAACTCCTTTTTCTCTCCTGGTTTTAATGTGAGTTTCCAAGTGAGTTTTCCCTCTATTGGATCAATCTCAGCACCACTGCTTTCAGTAAGTTCCACTTTGACTTCATCTGTTGTGGAGATTGGATATTGGTCTTCAACAGTGATCTTTACAGACTCTGCTTTGTTGTTTTTAACGGTGATTTGCCATATCTTCTCCGTTTTATCTGTTGTCTTCGTCAGATTTTTAGATGAGTAGTTTTTCAATTCCTTACGATCAACAGCCAAGTCTCTATCCTTTCCTATGGAGAGGTGTAGCGTGTCTTCTGTCTGTCTAGCATTGATGAAACTTTCTCCCATGTACATGTTGTTGAGGTAGAGTTTCACTTTTCCATCTAGCAAGTCCAGTTTCTTCCAATCAGGAATGGATGCAACCAGATAAACATCCTTTGATATTTTAGGAACAGCAAAATAGTTGTATTCCGCATTGATGGACATATCTTTTACAATAATCTCATGGTCGGCAGCATCGTCAGGGATCGTGTTTTTACCTGCAATGTCGGATATGTAGTTACGAATGACCATTTGTGGTATGTTGGCCTCCATGTCGCTGGTTTGACTCTTGGTTTTATTAATTTGGATTTTGTTTTGAGATGCGTAATCCATGAACAGATTGCTCTCAATGGTATTGCTTAATTTAGAATAAGCACCTAATTCCACGTTTCTGACGGCTACGTTTTGTCCCCCTGCTGAGGTTGTGAAGGTTTGGTATCCAATGAATTCATATTTGACACGAGCATTGATTGGAACCAAAATCTCGTAGTATCCGTTTTCATCAGATTCTGTTTTGAAATCTTCTCCGCAAGAGATTAGTACACCTTTCAATGGATTTTCTTTATCTCGCACGATACCCAAAACCTTTATGTACTCATTCTCATTGAATGGTTTGTTGAATGTCCTTGTATAGTTTTGATAACCATTAGGGATGATATACTTTGTTAGCTCAGGTTTCTCATTGCTGACTGTTGGGTCGTTTTGAGATAGCGAGAGTTTCACATCTTTCCAATTCTCTTTGCTTCCTTGACTGACGTATGCTTTTTGAATTAGATGAAGGTGTTTGTCCGCTTTGGAAATTCTTGTTTCATAGAAAGGCATCCAGGATGCGTTTCTTACGAAGTATTGAATGTTGATATCGCAGTTGGTTCCCATGCGAGCGTTTAACGTGAGTTTTAGGAAACTCTTAGGCTCGATCTGTTTGTCATATAGAAGATTGACCTTTTGCTCATTGTCGGTCAACTCCTTTTGAAGTTGGTCAATCTTCTTTTGGTTCTTGTATTCAAGTGTGGCAATCTCATTTAGATCTTTGCGTACGTAGGATGCGATACCTTGCAGTGTTGCTGCGGTGAATCCGTTATCACCACCGATGTTGTCACTTTTAAGTAACAATTCCCGTTCTTTTTTCAATACGCTGTTCTTATCCTTTAACATGTCGATTGAATCACGAAGAATACCAGCTCTTTTGTTCAGCACATTGGCCTCTTTGGTGATTTGTTTGCTGTTGGGAACCTCCACATCGTAATCGACCGACACAAGCGTTACGTCCCCTCTCTTTATACCTACCTGAATAGATTTCTTATCCAGCAAAGGAGTTATTAACGGAATCTTTACCTCCGACTGTCCAGATTTCACATTGACGTTGGCCACACGACTAACCATGGCTCCCTGTGGATAGACCATGACGTTGGTTATTTTTGATGTCGCTTCTTGTGCAGCGAATGTAGATAAGCAGCAGAGTGAAACACAGCCTGCTAATATTGTTTTGATTATATATTGTGTCTTCATATAATTATAAATTTTCATCGGTTATTAATTTGTCATAAACGGAACTATCTTTGATTGTCACTTCGTATATGAATTTTATCTCTTTCTTCTCACCTGGAGCTAATTTTAACTTCCATGTCAGTTTGCCTTCCGATTCGTTTAATGAGGCTCCTCCATTGTCAATAAGGTTTACTTTTACGGCATCATTTTGGGCGACAGGAATCTGATCCTCTACTGTGATGTCAATGTTTACTTCTTTGTTGTTTTTCACAGTGATGAGCCATTCTCTTCTGATTTTATCTTTTGTGTTGAAAAGATTTTTCTTTTGTTTGGTGACTTGTAATTGTCTCTCTATTCCTACGTTTTTATCAACACCCAGTGAGAAGTGAAGTGTATCTTCAATCTCTTTTGGATCCCAGTAGGATTCGCCAGTATAAGTGTTGTCGGTGAAGACTCTCAGTTTGCCTGGTAAAAACTGGAAATCTTTCCAACGTGGAATTTCAGCCAACATATATACGTTAGGTGTGATTTTGGGTGCTGCATAGTAGGTGTAGTGGACAGATATCTCTTCTTGTTGCAATGCAGCTTCATGTTCCGCCCCATCAGAAGGAACGGAGTTTAACCCAGCCGATGTTTCCGTATAATCTTCCAAATTGGAGAAAACGGAATTGTATAAATCACTTCCTGTTTTAGCCCCTTTCTTAGTTGTGATCATGATGATACCATTTGCAGCACGAGAACCATAGATAGCTGTTGCAGATGCATCCTTCAAAACCTCCATTGATACGATATCATCAGGGTTAATTGATGCCAATGGGTTAGATTCTGCACTTTGCTTTCCACCTTCGATTGGCATACCATCTACTACATAAAGAGGTTGAGAGTTACCTGTCAACGTTGACGTACCACGGATACGAACATTTGAAAGACCTGGCTGTCCTTCTGCAAGCACACCAGATACACGTCCTTTTAGGGCGTTATCAACACTACCTTTAAGACTTATAATATCAGTTTCTGCTGCATCTTCCTCTATTTCATAGTTTTTTTCTGCATATATTTTTGAGGCATCTTCCGCCAAATTAATATTTATCATGTTGACATTCTCGTTTGTGGTTTTCCGTTGAATAGAAGAGTGCCCTGAATGAGAAAATACAATTGTAGAATATGCAGGCGCTAATATTTCATAAAATCCCGATGCGTCTGTTTCTGTGGATATGTTGCCGACTGATACATGCGTACCTTGTAAACTGCCTTTTTCATCACGTACCACACCAAAAACTTTTACCATGTTGTTTTCTGATACTTTTGTGGTTTGATTATTATGGGAGGACGTCAGAACTTGGTATGGAAGTGTGTAGCGAGTCAATTCAGGTTTCTTGTTGTTTTTTGTCGGATTGGATTTCGTCACGGTCATCTTGATTTCATTCCAATCTTCTTGTGATTTTTGGGATACAAAAATTTTTTTGTCAATCTTCATTGTAGCCGTTTTCTCAAAAACGTGCAATTCGTAAAACGGTTTCCATTGTGCATCTTTAATGATGTAGCTAATGGTGATGTTGGTCTCTGATGAAGTGGGAGAACTCAGTGAAATCAGGATGGAAGCTTTTGGCTTTAATGCTCGTTCGTCGAGCAATTGTAAGTTCTGACGTGAAAGACGATACTCTCTTGTGAGATCATCATACAATCGGTCGTATTTCAATGCGTTGTCTGCAATTTCATTGAGGTCTTTTCTCATAAAAGAGGCAATGCCGCTTAATTGTTCTGCATTGAATCCCTTTTTTCCTCCAATATTATCATTGGAAGTGATAATTCTCGTTTCACTCTTCAATGTATTCTTAAACGATGTCAATATTTGGAGAGAGTCTCTTATGACGGTTGTTCTATCTACTAATTTTTTATTGGCTTTTACAAATGAATCTTTGTTTGTCACTTCCATGATGACATCGACCTTCCCCAATGTGATGTCTGAATTGGAGATTCCAATCTGAACACTCTTTTGGTCTAGTTTATGACTGATCATGGGAATCTTTATGACTGATACGCCCGCAGGTATTTTTACATGAGCGGTTCGCTCAACCATTGCTCCTTGCTTGTAAATTGTCACCTCCTCAATCTTCGATTGTGTTGTTAGGGTGTCCGCTGCATTGACATAGGTTGCCACATATGTCAGCAGTAAAATTAGATGTATAAATCGTTTCATTTGTTATGTGTTTTAACCTGATATTTTACATGATAACATTCCAAAGATAGTTTAATATTTTTGAAAAAAGAAGAATACTTGAATGTGTAATCCTCCTCTTATGTAAAAAGCCTTATTTCTTTTCGAAAAATTGTATGATCTCTTTCATTAATTTCAATCTTTCCGTTTCGCTTTCAATACTTTCGAATGGAACAGATGAGATGACGGTTTTGTATCGTCCGTTATAGCCCACGGTGGCAGGAAGGTTGCTTCCCTCAAAGGAGTGAATCACTTTGGAACCGTTGGATATGTCGAGCGCATCTGGCACCTCCACTGCGTATTGCTTGGAATTTGGAATGTTGCAGTAATGGTAATATTTCTGCTTGAATGTTTTCCATGGAGAGAAATAGTTGGATAGCAATCCTTTTGTTTTTAATTTACTTTCACCTAATTTGTATTTCAGTACGCGTTCTGCAAATTGAATAGCCTCTGTGTCGCAGGAATCTCGTTCATAAAGATCGGATGCGACATAAGCTCCATTGACATAGATGTTACCTTGTTGTCTCATTAGATATTGTCGTATGGGCTGTCTCAGACTACTAGGGAATAGCTGATAGCGAATCTCTTGTCCGACCAGAGTGCTTTTCTCTTCACCTAAAATCAAATCGATAAATCTGTAGTTTTTCAAACGAATCTTTCCTGCTTTTACCACCTCGTCGCTGCAAGAGACAAAGGAGTAACCTGCCGCCATGATGGCTTTTCCATGGATGTATGTGAAATTGAAGGTGTTACCTGCTATTTTATCATTCTCGAATAGGGCGTAACAAGCTCCATGTCCAGGATTGGCATTGTTTCTATATTTAGATCTTTTATTGAATGCGTATTGACCGCCTGTATAGCTGAGATCATATTTGTCGGGAACACCTTGATCTAGGTTTTCGAGGAATCCAGAGTAGTCTGGCGTGTCAAACCATTCAGGTGCGGATACGCGATGAAATCCGTTGACGATGAGTGCGGTTTTAGGTGTATTAGGCACGTATCCGACAGCCAATTCTTCGGAAGGGAAACTCTCACCTCCTTTGTTGACAGCGGTTACTTTAAATCGGTATATTTTTTTCGGCTCTAATGTCACATGCGTGGATGTTGAACGAATGATTTCGCCATTGTTCCAACCTCCTTCGTCATTGGCTGTGTAGAGAATGTAATAGTCTGGGGTGGCTGTTGGTTCAAGACTATCCTGCTGTGCAGCCCAACTAAGATGTATCACATTGTTTTCCTCGTTGACGAATTCTGCGCCAAAAGTATTTACAGGAAGGGGTTGTATAACATATTCACGTTCTTGTTGGTATGCCAAGAACTTCAGAATACCTTTGTATATAGACCTACTTACAGTGAAACGGAAATGAGGGTCTAATCCGTAACGCATGTCGGTGAAGTTTTGATGAGAGAGTAGTTCCAACAGAAATGTAGGAACCTCTGGCACTCTTGCTTCGTAGTAAGATGCGTCGGTTAATTTTCTTCTTGTCCAGTCAGGACGATAGGTGTTTCGTATGTCGTTGACAATTTGGGTTTGTATGATATCAGCTAGGTCGCGAGAGACAATTCTGCGTTGCCCGTTGGCATAATTGCGTGAACCATTGCTCTCAGACATATAGATGGTCATTGTTCCGATGATACTATCGTTAAACACCTGACCGGCATCTGTATGGAATCCCATGGATAGTTGTATAGGAATATTCTTACCTGTAGTGTTAGGTGATTTGGAGGAACCTCCGATGAGGTCGTTCACCCAGTGACCACGACACATGTAGTCATCTTTGTAGTCATCTTTGTAATCGTTTCTGTTGTAGATGGAATCAGAATAGCCAGCCCATTGAAGCCAGTAACGAGCACCCTCTAAGTAGCGAGGTTTATTGCTGTAGATGACAGAGTCTTGTTGGTTCAACCGACCGATGTTTCCATATCCTCCACCGAATCTGACGGCATCTGCCGTTATGATATCGTTGTTGTTTTTACTCTTGTTGGAGAGTTCCACACGTCCAATGCTTGGGTTGGTTCCTTTCTTGAAATTGAAGGTGCCTAAATAGATCCAGGTGCTTCCACCCATTTTTTGGTTGACGAGGTATTCCGTGGCACCACCCGTGTGGTATACAGTGTAGTGAGCGTCGGTAGCACTATTCTCGTACGAATGATAGGAGATGTAGACGGCATAGTCGCCCGATTCAGGAATCTCAGGAGTCCAATTGGCATACCCCATACCCTCCTTACTGGTTTTGATTTTTCTGTAAGTTCCGTAGCAGAATGGATTTTCACCTTCGCGATATAGTTCACGAGGATTAGCGAATCCGGTGGTGTCGCCCCGTCTCCATTTGTTTACTTTATCGTGGCACTCTTCATAGAAGAATGTCTCGTGGTCGTCGTTGTCTACGATTACCTCATTGAGTTGAGTGTCTCGTTCCCTTGGCAACATAACGTAGGCACCTGCGTTTTCCAACATTGGAACGAGGTAGGGTAGAACATATCCGAGTGTGTAGGTGTCTTCCGTTACGCTAAATAGGTGAGGACGTTGCCAAACCCATTCGTTTTCTTTGCGCTCGTAATACCAACCGTGACTAGGCCATACGGCAAGATTGTTGTTGAGCAATCCGAGAGTGGGTTGTGACCGGTTGCTTAGGTTGGTGACGAAAGCCGTACCATCAGAGCGGTGCTTTTCAAGACGCTCTTTGTCGATTTTGTAATTCTCTCGATAAATATTAGGAACAAGGTCGGATATCTCATATTGGTTGATGTACATCTCCACCTTGTAGTTGCTGTAGGGACTTAGTAAATGCTTTCTCAAGGAGTCCTTTAAAGCTTTGACCACCTCTTCGCGGAAAGGAATGCTTTCTAGGTATTTATTGGCATAGATGCGGACTGTTTTTTTAGATTTGATGGGGATGATGCTATCATAGCCAATTTTGTTCTGTTTGAGAATGGTATGTTGCTCTTGTAGGCTATATATGATAGATTTGAAACAAGAATCGGGCAATATAACGGGTTGTTGAGCATGACAAGTTGCGGATATGCCACCAAGTAACATTCCTAAAATGCATAATTTCGCAATAAAGAGAAGAGAAGATTGTTTCACGATACCCATTTTCTACGAAACCCATTTTAACTTGTTGTACCCGGGATGAGACTCGAACTCACACAACCTCGCGGTCACTAGTACCTGAAACTAGCGTGTCTACCATTTCACCACCCGGGTTTAATGTACCTTTGCAAAGGTAATATATTTTGTTTGAAAAAAAGAAAAAAAGCGAATGCAAAGTTGTGAGATCGGGTGAATTTTTGTTTTCAGAAAATAGGGGAACAATGTTGGTTGTTTAGGGATTGAAAAATCGAAGAAATGAGTTTGGAATAGTTTTTGTATGGTATATTACGGAGGAAGTTCAGTTACGTTGTTTTTCGTTGATGCTTTCTTCCCTTTTATTGAAAAAGTGAGTGGTTGTATGTGAATTTTTGTTAATAAGTCATATATTTGTAAAACATTAAAGTCCAGCGATGTGTTAAAGTTCCCATGTTGTTGGGCTATAGTCAATGGAACTTTCATTAAAATTGTGTGAAATGAAAAAGGTATTTTTAGCAGTATTGTTATTGTCTTCTATGGCAGTGAGTGCACAAGAGGCAACAGAAGCAACAAGTGCAGAAGAACAAAGTGTTTCAAATGAATTCAAAGCAGACCAAGGAAAGTTTATGGCTGAAATCGGTTTTTCTCCAGTATCAGCAGGATTTGATGATGTTAATCTAGTTGGTGGACAACTTCGTGGTGTATATGTTGCATCAGACAAGATTAAAATCCGTTTGGGTGTAGGTTTTGGTGTTAACAAGAGCGCTGACGAAACAGGTGTTGGAGATGATTGGACAAAAGAAACTCATAGAACATCTCTATTGACAATCAATCCTGGTTTCACTTATTCATTCGCTGGAACTCCAAAATTGGAACCATACATTGGTCTTGAAGTAGGTTTTGGTACAACAGCATCTAAGGATGTGGTTGAAAATAATACTACTAAGATTACTAACAAGAACATTGTTACTGGAATCAATACATTCAGCTTCTCTGGTTTGACTGGTTTCAACTATTATTTTGCTAAAAATATCTTCGTTGGTGCTGAAATCGGTTTGGGCTTTGGCATTAATGTACAAAAAGGTTCATACACAGAGACAGTGACTGAAGGAAAAATAGAGAAAGAAGAGTCTGATGTTGAGTCTCATGAATTCGCATTCTCTCCTACATTTGTTCCAACACTTCGTTTGGGTTGGGCATTCTAATTGTCTCAGAGAAACAATATGAAGAGGTTCTGCGCGTAAAAGGCGCGGAACCTCTTTTTTTATTGGTCTATTTATTTCAACCCACAATTCATATTATTAATTTAAAACGACGAAATTATAGAACTCACCTTAAACGGATACCTTTTTTTCTCTTTCTGAAGTGTATTTTTCAAAACATAAAACTTAAAATTTGGAATTATTCATTTATCTTTGCAATGTATTATCCATAATAATGCAATTTTTGTTCTATTTTTCAGTTATAGAAAGTAGAAATGGGTGAAAAATAGGGACTTCTTGTAGCAATAAGAGGTTTCATTGTTAAACTAATAAATGGGGGATGAGAAGCCTTCCAAACGTTGAAAAATTGAAAAGGAAACTAATATATTTTCTTCTGCTTTCAGTCGCATTGCTGTTTGTTGGATGCGATATGAAGAAAAACACTGCTTTTAATAGAAAGTACCAATCGATTAATACGCGTTATAATGTATATTATAATGCGAATGAGTCGTTTAAAAAGGGGTATAAAAAGTTGGAGGAGAGTTTTTCGCCTGATTACTCTCACATTATTCCAGTGTTTGCTGTCAGTGATCCTTCGACGGAGGGTGTGGCTAAAGGAGATATGACAAGAACAGTGGAGAAGTGCGAATTAGCTGTTCAAGAACGTTCCATGCAGAAAAAACCGAAGAAGAAATATGAAAAAATGCGAGATCCTGCTTATGTGGCATTTTACAATCAGGAGGAGTTCAATACATATATGGATGAAGTGTGGATGTTGATGGGTCAAGCTAAATTTTATTCTAATGATTATTTGGCCGCATCTGCTACGTTCACATACGTTATAAAGCATTTTTCAGGAGATGATAAGTTAGTGCTTCAGGCATCCATCTGGAAGGCTCGCGCTTTGAAGGAATTGGGCTGGTTCTATGAGGCGGAAGAAATCATGAACAAGATAGAGGAGGAGGAACTTCCTGCTGATGTAGTCAATCTTTATCAGGGTGCTCGTGCCGACCTTTATTTAGCTCAGAAGGAGTATCAGCAGGCTATGCCTCATTTGCTAAAGGCGGTAGAAACAGAGAAAAATAGAATTCAACGTACCCGATTTAATTTCGTTATCGCTCAGTTGTATCAAATGCAGGGTGATAAAGAAAAGGCGTATGAATATTACGATAAGGTAATCAAGGCAAATCCAAGTTATCAAATGACTTTCAATGCGAACATTCTGCAAACGGAGGTCGTTTCTGGATCTTCCGTCGACTTGGTGAAGCGTTTGGAAAAATTGGCGAAGAACCGTAATAATGCTGATTATTTGGATCAGATTTATTATGCAATGGGTAATATTTATCTCTCCAAAGGGGATACAACAAAAGCTTTGGCGTATTACCAAACTTCGGCCGATACAAGTGTTCGCAATGGTAGAGAAAAAGCTCAGACGTTGATTACCATGGGTGATATCTATTATGGTAAAAAGAATTATGTGAAAGCGCAACCATATTTCTCTGAGGCTTCTTCTATTATCGATCAGAAGCATGATGATTACGAGAGAGTCTTTCGTCTCTCTGTGATGTTAGATGAGTTGGTGCAGAACTATGATGTCTACGCTCTTCAGGATAGCTTGCTCTATTTGGCAAGTGCTTCGAAACCGGAATTGTCTGCTGCGATAAGTCGTGCCATCCAAAAAATTGTGGATGAAGAAAGACGTGAGCGCGAACGATTGGCTAGGGAGCGTGAAGAACAGAAACAACTTGAATTGGAAATTGAAAACATGGCTGTCATGGATAGCCGTGCGTTGGGTATGAATCAGGAAAGTTCATGGTATTTCTATAATAAGAGTACTGTGGATAAAGGTAAATTGGAGTTCCGTAAGAAATTTGGTCAACGTCGTTTGGAGGATAACTGGAACCGTCGAAACAAGTCAATCATGGTGTTTGCAGAGGAGAATTTGGCAGACAAGGTGGATTTGGAATCAATGGGCGTTCTTTCTGGCGATTCGATAAAAACTGACACGGAATTGGGCGATCGTACCATGCCTGCAGAACAGAATCCAAAACGTCCGGAATATTATCTTCGTCAAATACCATTTAATGATGATCAAAAGGCAGTGGCTCATGAGGAATTGTCCAATGCTCTCTTTAACATGGCGGTTGTTTATGATGAGAAATTGCAAGACTATCCTAAGGCATTGGAGACATACGAAGAGTTCATTCGTCGTTATCCGAACGATCCAAGAGCTGCGGATGCGTATTATTGTTGCTATAGAATCGCAGGTAAACAAAAGGACGATGCTATGTCAGATAAATACAGAAGTCGTCTGATTGCTGAATACCCTCAAAGCAAATATGCTAAGATCCTTTCGAATCCAGATTTCAGAGAGAAATTGGTACGTATGCAAGAGGAACAGGATTCTCTTTATGAACAAACGTATGCTGCTTATTTGAAGGGTGATTTTGAAACGGTAAAACAACAGACAAAATATATGGAGACAAATTATCCAGTCTCCTCGTTGATGCCGAAATTCTTGTTGCTCAACTCTTTGTCTATCGGTAAGACAATGGGGAAAGATACGTTTGCTAGTGCATTGAACAACTTGTTGGAACGTTATCCTTCTAGTGATGTATCTTCGATGGCGAAAGATATCTTGGCACTCATCAATCAGGGTAATATACCATCGGAAGGAACGAATGTAGGTGGTTTGTTAGCACTTCGTGAAGAGTCACAAAAAGAAGAGGCAGCTGAGATGGGTGTCGTTTCCAATAAAGGATTTACAGTAAGTTATCAAACTCCATATTTGTTTAATTTGTTGACTGATACTACAAAAGTGGATCAGAACAAGTTGTTGTACGAAACAGCAATGTACAACTTCACGAAATTCTTAATCAAGGACTTTGATATCAGTATCAAGAAAGGCATATTGTCCGTTTCTGGTCTGGATAACTACGATGAAGCATTATGGTACATCAATGGTATAATAGCTGATGATGGAATTCAGAAGTTGTTGTCGGGTACCGATTATAAATATGTATTGATCACGCCTGAAAACTTGGAATTGATAGGCAAAGGTTATACATTGGAACAGTACGAACAATTCTATAAAGACAGTATCATGTCACGCAAACGCAATAATAGAGTTAGCGTGGAATTGGTGGATGAGAAGAAGGAAGAGAACGTTGAGGAACAGAAGCAAGATGACAAACTGGAATCTTATCTTAACAAGCAATCTGAATCGCCTGTTCAAAATCCGTTAGATAAGAAAGAGGAGGCTGCTGCGAGTCAGCCACAGAAAAATGCGGAAAGTGCGGAAAAAACAGTTGAACCTCAGTCGGAGAAGAAAGAGGTAGAGGAGAGTAAACCTCAGGTTAATGAACAAAAGAAAGATTCGGTAGCTGTCTCTGACGACAAGCCGAAGAAAGAATTGAAGAAGTATAAGGGATTGTATACGTATGATCCTTCCGCGCCACACTATTTCGTGATGATGGTTACTTCCGGTAGTGTAGATGGTGAAGGTGTCATGTCGGCCATAAACAAATACAACTCTACGAATCATGCATTGTTGAATTTGAATGTTGTGGAGAATTCCACTAAGGATTTCCCTCAGATGTTTGTGGTAGGTACGATGGCATCTGCAGACCTCTCCATTTCATATTTGAAACAGGTGGTGAAAAGCACTGAAATTAAGAATGCATTTGGTAATGTGCCTTATCGGAACGTCATCATCTCTAAAGACAATTTGGAGGTGCTGAAGACGACAGGTAACATCAATGTTTATATGGAACTATACAAACGTTTATATTTAAATCGTTAAGGGAAGAGCGTATGAAGAAGGATCGAATATTATGGGCTGATGATGAGATTGACTTGCTGAAGGCTCATGTCCTTTTTTTAGAAGAGAAAGGATACGAGGTTGTTTGTGTCAATAATGGTGAGGATGCAGTCATGGCATCATCAGAGAGCCATTTTGACATCATCTTTTTGGATGAAAACATGCCTGGTATGAGTGGATTGGAGGCCTTGTCTCTGATAAAGGAGAAAGATACGATGGTGCCTGTTGTCATGATTACCAAGAGTGAAGAGGAAAACTTGATGAATCAGGCTATTGGAAAGAAAATAGCTGACTATCTGATAAAACCAGTCAATCCGAACCAAATCTTGTTGTCCATAAAAAAGAATGTGAACAAGAGAGAAATCATTTCGTCTACTACTACGGATGATTATCGCTCGGAGTTCGGTAGAATCGGTATGCAAATAAACGACTCCTTCACCTATCAGGATTGGATGGAAGTCTACAAGAAGTTGGTCTATTGGGAATTGGAATTGGAACAGACCGAAAACCAAATGACGGAAGTGCTTCACATGCAGAAGGAGGAGGCAAACTCCACTTTTGTGAAGTTTATAAAGAGAAATTATGTAGGTTGGTTTGAAGAGGGAAGTGACAGACCAATGATGAGTCATGATATATTTAAAAAGAAGTTATTCCCAATTCTGGACAACGACGAATCTATCTTCTTCATTGTTTTTGATAATTTCAGGTTTGACCAATGGAGAATCATCAGAGAATTATTGCATGATGATTTCAGAGTGGAATCGGAGGATATGTATTGCGCAATCCTTCCTACGGCTACACAATATGCTCGTAATGCGATTTTTTCGGGACTGCTTCCGTTGCAGATAAAGAAAATGTTCCCTCAATATTGGGTGGATGAAGAGGAAGAAGATGGAAAGAATAATTATGAGGAGGAACTGATTCGTACGCAAATAGAGCGTTTTAGGAAAAAATACACTTTCTCATATCATAAGATTAACGACTCTGTCTCTTGTGAAAAATTGGTGTCAGATTATCCAAAATACGCTAAGAATCAACTAAATGTTGTCGTATTTAATTTTGTCGATATGTTGTCTCACGCACGAACAGATTCAAAAATGATTCGAGAATTGGCATCGTCGGAGGCTGCTTATCGTTCCTTGACCAAATCATGGTTCCAACACTCTCCGATAGTGGATTTCTTTCATTTGTTGGCAGAGAAGAAGGCAAAGGTGATGATTACAACAGATCATGGTACGATTAAGGTGAATAATGCGGTAAAGGTGATCGGGGATAGAAACACAAATACTAATTTGCGCTATAAGGTAGGTAAAAATCTGGATTATAATGCAAAGGAGGTTTTTGACGTTAAACAACCAGAAAAGATAGGACTTCCATCTCCAAATGTAAGTTCTACCTATATTTTTGCAGAGAATGATGATTTCTTTGCATACCCTAATAATTACAATTATTACGTCTCCTACTTTAAAAACACTTTCCAACATGGAGGTATTTCTATGGAGGAGATGTTAGTGCCTTTGGTGACGCTAATTTCAAAAAAATAGGATTGGGAAACTCTTAATGAGTTGAAAATTATTTAATAAAGTAAAATTATAATTAGTATTGAACATGAGAAAAATTTTATTAAGCATTTTGATGTCACTCTTTGTGATGACATCTTTGATGGCTCAGTCATCTGACCGTAATCGTATGGGATTCTTTTCCGTTCCAGGGTACCCATATTGTCACATGCAAAACACTTCTGAAACTTATGCAATTGTGACAGACAACATTGTTCCTTTGACGAAGGACAATGCCTATATTGGACAGGCTTTGGGCTTTGGCGTTCCTTATTTGAATCGTTTGCCAGATCCAGATGGAGTAGATTTCGTTATATCCGTAGACAATGCTTACTTTAAACAATCAAAGGTTGACGTTATTGATCCAAACAAAAAACGTCAAGACCCTCGTAAGGAGACAAAACAACAAACTGTGATTTTGGAAATTGGTAGATTTAAATGGTATGACACACCGAAACAAACTACATCTGTAAGTAATACACCACAAGCGAATGCTCCTCGTAAGTTTATTGCTAAACAGACGATTGAGATGGGATTCACTGTTCATGTGATCAACCAAGCAGAAGGTGCAAACGGTGAAGTGGTCTTCTCTGATACAATTTCATTCTTGGAAGATATAGAATCAGATGCTTGTCCAGATCCACAAATGGCAAAGAATAATTTGGCTGAAAAAACAAAGGATTACTCTTTGAAAACTTTCATGGAAGGTTATAGAAAATTTTTGGCAAAGGTTGTAGGCGCAAGTCCTACTACAGTCAACTTCAAAATGTATTCTGTAAAGACAAAGAAAAAATGTCCTTACGATTATTCAGACATTAACAATGCATACACTCAATTTGCTGAACCATACGAGTTCATCAAGAAACGTCATAGCCAGATTGATAAGTTCAAGAAAATGGCAGAACCGTCTGTAACAGCATGGAAGAATGCATTGAAAGAGGCTAATCTGACTGATAAAACGGCAAGAGTAAACAAAGAAATCGCTGCTGCTTTGTACTACAATTTGGCTGTATATTCAGTGTTGATTAAAGACTATCAGGCTGCATACGACTACTTTGTAAAAGCAGACGAAACAGATCTTGGTTTTGATGATGCTTTGAATATGTCTAAGATGGCTATGGGCTGGGTAAAAGCAGAACAGGCTTATCGAAAGAGAATGGAAAGCGACGCTGCTGCATCGGCTAGTCAAGAAAGCAAGTAATATTTGTTTCGAATATTAGATAATAAGGGCGTCAAATTGAATTTGATGCCCTTTTTTATTTGTCTTTCATTATTTTGTGTGGTATTGAACAAGTCCATCTAACGGACTTTTCATAATTGCGGAGACTTGTCTTCCGTTGATTTCCGCTACTTCGGTCAGCTCTTTCTGGAAATAAAATGCAATGGAACCAATGCAACCTATCTGCAGATGTTTAGGGTATTGATTGATGTTTCTGCGGAAAAAATCGTGGAAACAATCAAGGAGAAACTGATGGAAATAGGGTTCCTCCTTGTGGTTGTATACATGCTTGGAAAATTGAGCAAGGAAACGATTAGGAAATGGTCGCTTGTAGATATTCTCCATAAGTGTGGCAGGAGATGTGTTCTCTTCCAGAAAGAATCTTTCTGAAATTTCTGTTGACACCAATCCTTTTAGGATGTCGCTGACAAGTCTTTTCCCTATGACAGCTCCACTACCTTCATCGCCAAGAATGAATCCCAATGGGGATACGTTTTTAATGATTTCTTTTCCGTCGTAATGACAAGAGTTGGAGCCTGTCCCTAAGATGCATGCAATGCCTTCGTTTCGGTTGAAGAGAGAACGGGCAGCGCCCAACAGATCATTGTGCACCTCAACAGATGCATTGGGAAATGTGTTTTGAAGCGGACGTCGCACCATGTCGCATTTCTCTTTGAATGCACATCCTGCGCCGTAGAAATATACGAAATGGGTCTGTCTTTTCATTTCATCGGAACACACATCGTTGATGGTTGAAAAAATATCCTCTTCAGTTTGATAAAAGGGGTTGATGCCGGCAACTTGTGTTTGCCGTATGATTTCGGATTTTTCTATCCATATAAAGTCACTTTTTGTGGAACCGCTATCAACAATGAGTGTCATAATGCATAAAAATTTGATGAGATGACAAATTAACCATAAATTTTCCATAACAACAACAGGAAACGATTACAAAATGGAAAAATTCTTTGTTTTCTCATTTTTTCGACGGAAAAACAAAAAAAACGCAAATAAAATGCCTTTATTAAGATAAAAATGCCTAAATTTAGACTTTGAACGAATTATGACCATTCGAACAGATGAAAGGTGAGTATTTTGATTGTAAAATGTTACGTATATGAGTTATCTAAGATTTGACAAAATGCTGCTGACAAACCTCGAGCAATCACTGTCTCGAGAGATGTTGCGCACAAATAAGTCAGGTGCTTATCATTGTACCACGGTAGTGGGATGTAATACGCGGAAATACCATGGACTATTGGTGATTCCGATTAAGAATATGGACAATGACAACCATGTTCTTTTGTCATCTCTAGACGAGACAGTGGTACAGCATGGTGCAGCATTCAACTTAGGAATTCATAAATACGGGCCAGATCAATATTCTCCTAAAGGACATAAATACATGCGTGAGTTTAATTGCGATGTAGTGCCATGCGGTATTTATAGAGTGGGTGGTGTGATTCTTTCGAAAGAAAAGGTTTTCATGTCGTTTGAAAACCGAATATTAATAAAATACACGCTGTTAGAAGCAAATTCTCCAACAATACTTCGATTTAGTCCGTTTTTGGCATTCCGTAATGTGAACGAACTAAGTGTTGAGAATTACCAAGCGGATACCTCCTACCGAGAGATAGATTCGGGTATATCAATGTGTATGTATCAAGGTTATCCAACTTTGTACATGCAGTTCAATAAACCTATGAAGTTTATTTCTCAGCCCAATTGGAATAAAGGCATTGAGTATCCAAAGGAGTTGGAGAGAGGTTACTATTTTAAAGAAGATCTTTTTGTGCCCGGTTATTTTGAGGTTCCTATCAAACGTGGTGAATCTGTGATTTTCTCTGCGGGAGTTAGTGAACTTCGTTCGGAGGAGATGCCTAAGATTTATTACGAGGAGGTTTCTAAGAGAACGACGAGAACAAGTTTCTTTAATTGCTTGAAAAATTCTGCTCAACAGTTTTTCAACAGGAAAAACCCTGAGGAGTTATACCTGTTGGCAGGATATCCGTGGTTCAAGTGTCGGGCAAGAGATATGTTTATCTCATTGCCAGGAGTCTCCTTGGCATTTGACGATTTGTCAGGATTTGAGAAAATCATGGCAACAATGATACCAGGCATTCGAAACTTTATGAATGGAAAACCTATTGAACGTGATGTTCAAGGTTTGGAAGAACCCGATGTCTTTTTATGGCTCATGTGGGCGGTTCAAGAATACGCAAAAGCCACAACATGAGAATTGGCATGGAGAATGTATGGCGAGTTTTTGAAAGAGATTATTGAATATATCCTAAAACAAAGACATCCTAATTTGTTCGTTCATGAAAATGGTTTGCTCTATGTCAATGGTTGGGATAAACCTGTAACATGGATGAATTCTGAGTGCGATGGACATCCAATCACGCCAAGAAGTGGTTATGTGGTGGAGTTCAATGCATTATGGTACAATGATCTTCGCTTTGTTTCAGAATTGGCTGCTATGAATGGAGATGACTATTTCTCTGAGAGTCTGACCTTCTACGCAGATAAGGTGAAAGAGAACTTCGCACCTACATTCTGGAATGGTTACTATCTATACGACTTTGTCTCTGGTGATTATCGAGAAGTCTCTGTTCGCCCTAATATGTTATGGGCTGTTTCATTGAGATATTCTCCGTTGGAAAACAAACAGAAAAAATCGATTGTCGATATCTCCACTAAGGAGTTGCTTACTCCTAAGGGATTACGTTCGTTGAGTCCGAAGAGTCAAAATTACCATGGAACCTGTGATGGTTCACAAAAAGATCGTGATCAGGCAGCTTTCCAAGGAGCTGTGTGGCCATGGCTGATAGGAACATACCTGGAGGCTTATTTGACTGTCTATAAGAATAGTGGATTCTCTTTTGCAGAGAGAACCCTTATCGGATTTGAAGAGGAGATGAGTCTTGGATGTATTGGAACACTCGCTGAAATGTACGACGGAAATCCACCATTTAGGGGAAGGGGAGGAATCTCTTTCGCTATGAATGTGGCAGAAGTGTTGAGAGTGTTGAAAATTTTGAATAATTACAACAAAGATAATATATGAAGGCGTTGATGTTTGGTTGGGAATTTCCTCCTCATATACTTGGAGGTTTAGGTACGGCAAGTTACGGCCTGACTAGAGGTATGTCTGTACAAAAAGACATGGAAATCTCTTTCATGCTGCCTAAACCTTGGGGAGATGAGGACCAAAGTTTTCTGAAAATCATTCCGGCAAATAAAATTCCTATTTGCTGGAGAGAGCCTGATTGGAATTACCTAAACCAAGAATTAAATGGAAGAATCTCAACAGATGAATATTATCATTATAGAAATTGCATCCGAGAGGATAATAATTACATCGGAGTTAATGGCATAGGATCTGTTGAATTTTCCGGTCGTTATCCAAATAATCTACAGGAAGAGATTCGTAATTATGATGCAGTGGCGGGTGTTGTTTGCCGTGCATTAGATTTTGATATTATTCATTCTCATGATTGGCTGACATATCCTGCTGGTATTCATGCGAAGAATGTTTCGGGGAAACCACTGGTGATTCATGTGCATGCAACCGATTTCGATCGTAGTAGAGGCAATGTGAATCCTATAGTATATAATATTGAGAAGACAGGTATGGATTACGCCGACCATATTATTACGGTTAGTAATCTGACACGAGAGACGGTTATCAATCGCTATCATATAGACCCAGCAAAGGTGACGACGGTTCATAATGCGGTGGAACCATTAAGCCCTGAGATTATGGCGATAGAATCACGAAAAGGAACGAAAGATAAGGTCGTTACATTCTTGGGCCGTATTACGATGCAGAAGGGTCCTGAATATTTTGTTGAGGCTGCTTATCGTGTTTTGCAACGCACGAAAAATGTGCGTTTCGTAATGGCAGGAAGTGGCGACATGATGGAGAAAATGATACGACACGTCGCTTTCCGTAATATTTCAGACAGATTCCATTTTACAGGATTCCTGAAGGGAAAAGAGGTGTATGAAATGTTGAAGTCAAGTGATGTCTATATCATGCCTTCCGTTTCTGAACCATTCGGTATCTCTCCTTTGGAAGCTATGCAAGTTGGTGTGCCGACAATCATATCCAAACAGTCTGGTTGTGCGGAAATCTTATCAAACGCCATCAAAATAGATTATTGGGACATTGATGCCATGGCAGATGCCATCTATTCCATCATCACATATCCTTCGATGTACAACTTCCTTAAGGTGGAAGGCAAAAAGGAAGTGGATGAGATCAAGTGGGAATATGCTGCTCAGAAAGTGAGACAGGTATATAATAAGGTGTTGGGATGGAATTAATGTATAATCTTAGATAATGTAAATATTATAATATATGAAGTCAGTTTGTTTCTATTTTCAGGTTCATCAACCATTTCGATTGAAGCGATACCGCTTCTTCGATATCGGTAGTGATCATTATTATTATGACGATTATAATAATGAGGAAATCATTACAAGAATAGCACACAACTGCTATTTGCCTGCCAACAATACCATCCTTCAAATGATTAAGGATACAAAGGGCAAGTTCAAGGTGGCTTACTCCATCTCAGGTATCGCTCTCGAACAAATGGAATTGTATGCCCCTGAGGTTATAGACTCTTTCAAAGACTTAGCCAAAACAGGATGTGTGGAGTTCTTAGCGGAAACATACGCTCATTCTCTCTCTTCATTGATTGAAGATAGTGATGAGTTTGAAATACAAGTGAAATCTCATGTAAAAAAAATACAGAACTTGTTTGGCTATAAACCAACCGTATTTCGTAATACAGAGTTGATTTATTCTGATGATATTGGTGAACGTGTGGCCAACATGGGATTTAAAGGCATGATAACAGAAGGTGCTAAGCATGTCTTGGGTTGGAAAAGTCCTAACTATGTTTATTGCTGTGCAAACAATCCTCGTCTGAAAATCTTATTGAAAAACTTCAAACTGAGTGATGATGTGACCTTCCGCTTCTCCGATTGGAGCTGGAATCAGTATCCGTTGACTGCCGACAAATTCATGGAGTGGATTAAAGACACTCCCGAATCTGAGGATGTTGTCAACCTATTTATGAACTATGAGACCTTCGGTGAATTGCAAAGTGCTGGCACTGGTATCTTCGAATTTTTAAAGGCTTTGCCTTATTTCGCAGATAAAATGAACATCGATTTCCAAACACCTTCAATGGTAATTGAAAAACGGAAACCGATAGATCAAATTCATGTTCCTTACGCAATGTCATGGGCCGATGAGGAACGCGACCTATCCGCATGGTTGGGTAATGAACTGCAACACTCTGCCTTTGATAAGTTAAATGCCATCGGCGAACGTGTTCGCTTGTCAAATGACAGACGATTACTTCAGGATTGGCTTTATCTTCAATCGAGTGACCATTTCTATTATATGTCCACTAAATACTTCTCTGATGGAGCTGTTCATAGTCATTTCAGTCCGTATGACACGCCATACGAGGCTTTTATGAACTATATGAACGTACTTAGTGATTTTATCGAACGTGTGAACTCCGTCTTCCCTGAAGGTGTGGACAATGAAGAATTAAATTCCCTTCTGCAAACCATTGAAGCTCAGGGAAAAATCATAGCAGAATTAGAGGAAACGAATAAAAAATTGTTGGCTAAGGAAAATGTAACTACTGCAGCACCTAAAAAGAAGAGTGCTCCGAAAACTTCATCTAAGAAGTCAACCAAAGCAATTCCTAAGCTAACAACAGACGATACAGAAAGATTAAAGGCTTAATAATTCAGTTTTCTTCACAAAGTAAGGGTAAGAGAGGGTATGTCATTCTTGATGTACTCTCTCTTTTTTTTGTCCTGTTATTTGTTGAACGGAAAGAGTGCAATTAAGCGGAAAATTCGTAATTTTGCACCGTTTTTAGAAAATGTATGGCGAAATTAAAATCAATATTCTGTTCAGAAAGGAGCTTGGCATTTATTCTTACCATCAGTTTCCTTTTCTTATCATCTTCTGTTAGTGCGGAAAAAGATTCCACTGCACGTTCTATGTCATGGCATATCCGTGGTGATTATGGTATGGTGTTCTCGACAAATGATCTTGTGAAGGGTGGTCATTATAATCCAGTCAATCAAGGATGGACTTATGACAAAAACGATGAGATTAAAAATTACTCTTCTTTGGGAATACAATATCAGTGGGGATTGAAGAAAGATGATTGGCGCCATGCTGCTTATCGTAATCCTTATTTCGGTGTTGGTTTTCATGTGGGGGATTTTAATGATGAACGTCTGGGCAATCCTTTCTCCCTCTATTTTATATATGGTTCGGAATTCTTTCGCTTCACAAAATGGCTTTCATGGAACGGGGAGATGAACTTAGGCTATTCTTCCAATTGGAATCATTACGACAAATTTACCAACCAAGATAATGTGGCCATCGGTGGAAGCAATAACATTCATGTTTGTTTGGCAACATACCTTCGTTTCTTGATGACCGACCATTGTGACCTTCGTTTGGGTGCTAATTTTACCCATTATTCAAATGGTGCACTGAAAATGCCTAACAGAGGTATGAACATGTTAGATCCATTCCTCTCATTGGGCTATCGAATCAATGAAGATCGAGATATGCCTCGTCCTGCATTCAAAGCCACGCGTCATCCTTATCGGCTTGATCATGATTTCATCCTGACTACCTCTTGTCGACAGGTATATTTCAATATGGAAAATACAAATCTGAAGACACAGTACGTAGATTATTTGTTTCATGTCTATGCATTCAGTTATGCTCCGATGTTTACCCGCAGTTACAAATATAAGTTCGGACCAAGTTTAGATTTTAAATACGATGAAAGTATTGGTGCTCGTGCGGATTATGTTTACAATGAATATGATGAACATTATTCTAATCGGGTTTGGTTGGGTGAGAAAAAAGACCGCTTTTCTATGGGTCTCTCATTAAAAGGAGAGGTGACAATGCCTTATTTTTCTGTCTTTGCTAATGTGGGATATGAGTTTTGGCACAAGGACGAGAGAATTCCTCGTGTGTATGAACAAATTGGTGTGAAGATACAACCTTATGGAAATTTCTTTGGTATGATGGGTGTCAGAGCAGTATACTTTACAAAAGCACAGTATATAACTTGGAGCGTTGGTTACACATTGAAAGGAAAAGAAAAAAAAGACTGATGAAAGGGCACTTTTTTGATAATTTCAAAGAAAACCTACTTTTGTTGCTTCGAAAAAAATGACAAATAATTGGACAAATTATTTTGAATTTTGAAAAACTTCTGTACATTTGTTCTTGATTTGCTGAAAGATAGAGTTGAAAACCATATGCATTAATGTTGTGTAACCTTAAATTATATAGTGTATGACGACTGTGTTTATTTTTTTGTTTTTCTTTTATTGGATTGTCTTGGGCGTTTCTATTTACAAAGCCAAGATCGTCGATGAAGATTAGAGATGTTTTTGTTGATGTGACCATTATCTTACCGGTTTTTCAACATGGTTTGACAGAGAAGTCTGTTAAACAGAGGAAATGTTCTCCTTTATGAACATTGTGTCTGCGTTTCTTTATTCTAGTCCATTAAAAGAGTGTTTCGAAAATTCGCATGAAAAATTTTTGTGCGAATAAAAAATAATCTATATTTGTAAGCATAAAGCAAAATAGATATGAATCATTATCCGAGCAATAGCAGACGTTGGTGGCGCTGGTCCTAGTATAAATGGAGGATCCGTCAATCGATATATGCAATGTTCGAGCGAAATAGAAAGCAGTAGGCCTCCATGACCTGCTGCTTTTTTTGATGAAAATAATTGTTAACGATATAATAGTTGAAAATGGAAAAACAAAAAAGATTTTTCTTACAAGAAAATGAAATACCTAGAGCATGGTATAACATTGTAGCCGACATGAAGAACAAGCCTCTTCCTATGCTTAATCCTCAAACAAAGGAGCCTATTAAGTTGGAGGAGATGTGTGGTCTTTTCAATCGTGCTTGTTCTGAACAAGAGTTGAATACTACAGACGCATGGATTGAAATTCCTGACGAGGTTCGTGATATGTATAAGAGCTATCGTTCCACTCCGTTGGTTCGTGCATACGGTTTGGAGAAAGCCCTAGATACTCCGGCTCATATCTATTTCAAAAACGAAAGTGTAAGCCCTGTTGGTTCTCATAAGTTGAACTCTGCTTTGGCTCAGGCTTACTATTGTAAAAAAGAGGGTGTGACTAACATCACTACTGAGACAGGTGCTGGTCAGTGGGGTGCTGCTCTTTCTTATGCTGCAAAGGCTTTCGGCTTGGAATTGGCTGTCTTCATGGTTAAGGTAAGCTACCACCAAAAACCATATCGTCGCTCAATCATGCAAACATTTGGCGCACAGGTGATCGCTTCTCCTAGTATGAGTACACGCGCTGGTAAGGATATCTTGACTGCTAATCCTACTTATCAAGGAAGTTTGGGTACCGCTATCTCCGAGGCTGTTGAGTTGGCTATGGGTACACCTAATTGTAAATATGTATTGGGTAGTGTGTTGAATCACGTTACACTTCATCAGACTATCATTGGTCTAGAGGCTGAGAAGCAAATGGAAATGGCTGGTGAATACCCTGATATCATCATCGGTTGCTTCGGTGGTGGTTCTAACTTCGGTGGTATTTCATTCCCATTCATGAGACATAATATCTTGGACGGAAAGAATACATTGTTCTATGCTGCAGAACCTGCATCTTGTCCTAAATTGACTCGTGGTGTCTTCCAATATGATTTCGGTGACGAGGCTGGTTATACTCCTATGTTGCCAATGTTTACATTGGGTCACAACTTCGCTCCTGCTCATATTCATGCTGGCGGACTTCGTTATCATGGTGCAGGTACAATCGTTAGTCAGTTGATTAAAGATGGTATGATGAAGGGTGTTGATATCCCTCAAATCGAAACGTTCGAGGCTGCTACTCTATTCGCAAGATCAGAAGGTATCATCCCTGCTCCTGAATCTTCTCACGCTATTGCAGCTGCTATCCGTGAGGCTAAGAAAGCAAAAGAGGAAGGTAAACAAAAAGTTATTTTGTTCAACTTGTCTGGTCATGGATTGATAGATATGTCTGCTTACGATCAATACATCGCAGGCGACCTTACTAATTATGAATTGCCTGATGAGGTGATCAAAAATAATGTAAGTAGTTTGGAGAAGATTATTAAGTAATTATTATCCATTTGATATGAACAGGAGTGCTTGTTGTGGCACTCCTGTTTTATTTTAGCAATATACGTTCATAAATATATAGAACATACCCTAACGTAGAGACTGAATGTAAGATCTTTATGCATTAGCCCTTCATGGGGGTGCTTCCATCACTGTTTCTGTTTGTTGGAAAATATTGAACAACATACCATTTTTTATTTTCTTTCGTTTATGATAAAAAAATATTATCTTTACCTTAGTAATATTATTGTTGCGTATGAGTAGAATAATTGATTATTTAAAATTATTTATAACGTTAATAATTATGTGGGGTATCTTTTCTTCTTTTTCAAGTTATAAGTCAGAGTGGACTTCCGTGGAAAAAATAGCAAGTACAAATCCTAAAACAGCTATTGGAAAGATTGATGCGATAGAAAAACAGGCTATCTCGGAAAATAATTATGCTCAAAGAATTAAATGTATTGCCTATCGTGGTAAGTTAAAAGAGAATATAGAGGATTCTGCATTTGTGGATTGTGTTGCGGAAATGGATGCGTTTTGTCAGTCGTTGAACAATGATGTGGCTAAATCCATGACTACCTACATGTTGGCTAAATTATATCGAAATTATTATTATAGTAATAGACATCTCGTTGGCCGTCGTACGGACCTGGCTGATTCTATTCCAGATGATATTAGTGAATGGCCGTCTAATCTATTCATAAATAAAATACGAGAACTGACTGGGTTGGCTCTCTCTAATGAAAATCTGAAAAAGGTTTCTTCTGAGGAGTATGAAGCCATCCTGACCTTGGGAAAGGATAGCCGAATCTATCAACCGACACTCTACGACTTGATCCTTTCTGATATTGTTGATTCTCACGATCATTATACTCCTATTTATACAGATGAAGAAAAAAACAAGTTTCTTGCCGACTGGGTGGAGTTTCATGCTAATGATAAGGAAAGAGATGCGTATGTCTATGCAAAGTTGAAGTGGATCCAGGCTACTTATACGCTTGCTAAACAACAAAAGGAGAAAGAAACAATATTGCAGGAACTGCTTTCGAAAGAGAAAAATCATCGTGCTTCTGTATTGATTCGCGAAGCTATATGTCAGGAGTGGCTGAAAAATAAGAATCAGAATTGTAATGCGGAAGATTTTGATCCTTCTCTTCCTCAACGCATTCTCGATGTCTGTCATGAGGGAATTGATGCATATCCACGTCATCCTAAAATAGGGGCGCTTAAGAATATTGTCAATGAGGTGAAACAGCCGACGATATCCATTTCTTTGCATGGCAGCAAACCCTATTCAACGGATAAAATAAAGTTGAAATTGCATTATGCTAATTTGACAAAGGTCTACTTCTCTTTGTATAAGCTAAAAGTCTCTTCCGAACAATTTTATTCGGGAAGGTATAATCGAGACAATATGCCGACTGAACTAATAAAGGAGTATTCAGTAGATTTGGATAAAACAAATTATTATATTCCAAATGATACAATTTATGAAATAGATGCTTTGCCTTATGGTGCGTATGCGATTCGTTTGGACAAAAAGAATTATTTTTATTTTGTGGTTTCTGATCTGTATTGCATAAAAACAAATTCAAAATATGAAGACTATGCGGAAGATTTTATCGTGATGGATTCAAAAAATGGTGCACCTATAAATGATGTATCCATTGAAGGACAAAGATATAGAGAAGAGAATCCGTTTAAATCAAAGACTGACAAAAATGGTTTTGCCCGTGTTAAGGGAGTAAAACGTGAGAGTGTAACCTTCTACTTTAAACATGGTGAGGATACTTATCTCGATCCAGAACGTAATTATCTGGGTGATACAAACCAATTTAATCCGTATGAAAATAAGGGAGAGTATTATTCAATCTTTACTGATCGTTCTATTTATCGCCCATGCCAGACCCTTTATTATAAGGTGATTTGTTACAAATTGGAGGATGAAAAATCTTCTCATGTGATGGCTGGTAAAGTTGTGAATGTCATTCTGTATGATGCAAACAGTCAGGAAGTTGGAAGGCAAACATTGACCACCAATGAAATGGGTTCCATTGCTTCTTCTTTTGTCTTGCCTGCCAGTGGTTTGGCGGGTAGTTATAGGTTGGAGGTCAATGATGAATCCTATTTCTTTAAAGTGGAAGAGTATAAACGTCCGACATTTGAGGTGAAGATGACTCGTCCGACAAACTCTTTCTCTTTCGGTGATTCCATTGTTGTCTCTGGTCGTGCAGATTATCTATTGGGTACGCCTGTTTCAGAGGCAAAAATAGAATATAGAGTGATTCGTAAACCTTCAGTTTGGTGGTGGCGTCCACTCATCAGTCGGATGGAAGAAACCATTGAGGAGGGAGAATCTTCTATTAAGGAAGATGGAACCTTTACGGTTTCATTCCTTGCTCAGAAAAATGAGAATGACGAGGATTTGTCTTATTATCGATACTCTGTATATGCTAAGGTGACAGATGCTAATGGAGAGACACATGAGGAGGAGATTTATATCACAGTGGGAGATCGGTCTCTTGTCTTTTCGTCCTCTGTTCCGAATCGTGAAATAATGGATAAGTTCCCTGAAATTAAATATAGGGTGATGAATCTGAATGGCGACGGACAAAGTGCAACTGTAACATACGAAATAAAAAAGGATGAGAAGGTCATTGCTTCTGGTAAGGTTTCTTCTGATGCTCAGAAAGGTTTTGTGATAGATGAACAGACAAAGAAATGGAAATCTGGCTTATATAATGTCATATTGTCTACTAAGGATGATAAGGGTAGAGAGGTGAGTCAAACGTATAACGTGATACTTTATCGGGAAGATGACTCATGTCCGCCAGTAGAGACTGCACTATGGGAGGAAAAGGTTGCCGATGTGAACTTGAATTATGGAGAAAAACATACGGTTCGTATTGGTACCTCTTTGAAAGATGCTCATCTGCTTGTGATAGTAGACGATGAATTTAAGGAGGTGGAGAAGCGATGGGTGAAACTAAATAATGAAACTAAATCATTCACATTCTCGTTGGAGAAACAAAATGGGGATGCGTTGCATGTTCGTTTCTTCTTAGTGAATGATGGAGAGTGTCATCGTGCATCTTTTAGAATTATTAAAAAGAAAGAATCGAAGAAGATGCCAGTGAATTTGGCAGTCTTTCGTGATAAGATGTTACCAGGCTCTAATGAGACATGGACGATCACAGTGCCAAAAGAGAGGGAGTCTGAAGTGTTGGCTGCCATGTATGATGCATCGTTGGATCAATTCGTGCGTCACTATTGGTCATTCTTCCCATACTATTATAAAATATTACGAGTTCCTACCTGGCAAGAATGCCAATGGACGAGGCCATCTGCTTATTGGAGCGATGATATGAAGCAATATCTTGTTGATTGGAAGTTTGATAGTTGGATGATGCTTCCGACGGGAGACGTTAATCGTTATCTTTACCGTTCTCGAAGAATGATGGGCGTGGCGAAAAATTCGGTGATGTGCGTAGAAGATTGTGCGGCATCAATGGTAGATGAAGATGCTGAGTATTCATCTAGGGAAAGTAAGGCGAAAGTAGAGTCTCAGCAAGCAAAAGAGGTGAAGAATGAAATATCAGAGGAGAAAGGTTCAGATCAGGAGAATCCAGATCTTCCTAAGGTGCGTACCAATTTCTCAGAAACTGCTTTCTTCTATCCTCAATTGCGGTCAGATAAGGATGGTAATGTTACATTGTCTTTCCAAATGCCAGAAAGCTTGACCCGTTGGAACTTCATGTCTGTGGCTCATACAAAGGATTTGTATTATGGTCAGTTGCAGGAACAGATGGTGACACAAAAAGATTTTATGATTACACCGAACCTTCCTCGATTCTTGCGTAAGGGAGACGAGTGTGTGTTATCCGCTAAGATCATTAATCTCTCAGAATCGGCTCAAAAGGGAAAGGCAAAGATTCAATTACTCGATCCTGTTACCGAGCAACCGATTGCGGAAAATAGTGCCGATTTTTCTGTTGAGGCTGGTGTGAACACTTCTGTAAAGTTCACCTTTGCAGTGCCAAGAGAGTGGGATGCCGTGTTGGTTCGCACCTCAGCTGTGTCAGATGGATTTTCTGATGCGGAACAGACTTTGCTTCCTATCTTGTCGGACAGAATCGTTTTGACACAATCCTTGCCAATTTATGTGAGATGCGGACAAACTAAAAATTATACGTTTGAACAACTGAAAAATAATCAGTCAGAAACCCTTTCGTCTCGCTTCTTGAAATTGGAGTTCGCTACCAATCCAATCTGGTATGCAGTCCAATCGCTTCCATCCATTGCTGTTGTGGAGCATGAGAATGCAATCAATTATTCAGTTGCTCATTTCGCCTCTTTGATGGCACAACACATTGCCACATCCAACCCTCGAATCTTTAATGTGATTCAGATTTGGAAAGAACAAGGAAAGGATAAAGAGACCTTGTTATCTAACTTGGAAAAGAATCAGGATGTGAAGAATGTCTTGCTGAATGAAACCCCATGGGTGCTGGAAGCCAGAAATGAGACAGAACGAAAGCAACGGTTATCTACACTCTTCGATTTGAATGATTTGAAAAATAAATGTCAGAATTGGGAGAACAAACTGAAAGAATACAGAACGAATGAAGGTGCTTACGTTTGGTTCAAAGATATGAATCCAAGTCGCCATGTGACATTGTTCGTTTTGGATAATTTCGCTCGATTGAGGAAAGCCGGCATCGTAGACAATGATTTCTTAAATAAGATGGATTATACCTCGTCGCTTTCTTTCATGGATGGTGAGATTCAGAAAGACTATGAGTGGTTGAAGAAACATTATCCGAAGGAGTATCAAAAACATGCATACATCAGTGTAGAATATTTGTATTATTACCAGGTGAGAAGTCTCTATTCGGAGGTGGCAATCAAACCAAGTGCCAAAGAGGCTTATGATTTTTATTATAAATTGATTGCCAAACAGTGGAAAGACTTTTCTTTGAATGGAAAAGCATTGGCTGCCATCGTATTGTATCGTAATGGAGATCAGTCGTTAGCTAAGAAGATTATTGAATCTTTGCGTGAATTCTCAACTACTACGGATGAGATGGGTATGTATTGGCAAAAGAATGTAAGTAGTTATTTCTGGCAAGATGCTGCGATTTCCACTCATACCAGAATCATGGAGGCCTTTGAAGTGGTAGATCCACAGAAAGGAGAACAAGATGAACTGCGTTTGTGGCTACTCAATCAAAAGCGTACTCAAAACTGGGGTAATACAATAGCCAATGTGGATGCGTTGAATGTCTTGTTGTTGAGCGGATCCGATTGGTTATCGAAAGATAATCAGGTGACGATCAAGATGGGTGATAAACAAATCGAACCTGAGCAGACAGAAGCAGGTACGGGTTATTTCTCAACTATCATCGAAGGAAAAGATGTCATTCCATCATACGGAGATATAGAATTGAAGAGTGCGGAAGATGGTAATATCTCTTGGGGTGCGTTGTATTGGCAGTTTGAAGAGAAGATAGATAAGGTTCTCAAAAACAAAACGGCTTTGCATGTGGAGAAAATGGTGATGTTGGAGCAAAGAGTGGATGGGAAACCGATACTAAAAACAATAGATGCGAATACAGAATTGAAGGTGGGCGATAAACTGGTGGTTCGAATCACTTTGCGGACAGACCGAGACATGGATTATGTATCACTGAAAGATCAACGAGCAAGCTGCTTGGAGCCTGTCACACAACTGTCGGGTTACAGATGCAGTGATGGAACCTGTTATTATCAGTCACCTAAGGATGCTGCCATGTATTATTTCTTCGATCATTTGGTGAAAGGAACATTCGTTTTTGAATATCCATTATGGGTGACACATGCCGGACAATATTCAAACGGAATCACTTCTGCTCAGTGTTTATACGCACCAGAATTTTCAACAAATACGGGTAGTGTGAAGATTAATGTGAAATAAAATATGTTAATTTTTGTTTTTTTCTATTAATGTTGTAATTTTGAAAAGATAATGATAACTAGATAACTTTAAAAATAAGAACCGTATGCATCGTTTTTGTTCAAGATATATACTTCCCGTTTTAGCTATGGCAACTCTTTTGCTTACATCTTGTGAAGTAGAAGAGTATGATTTGAAAAATATGAATGCTGATAGCTTGATGATAGAGACTTCGTTAGATGCTCCAATAGGTAGTGTGAATTTGACATTAAAAGATATATTCAGACATAGAGGATCGTCAGGAAATATCGTAACGTTGGATTCTATTTATGAAATCAGTAAGATGATAGAAGAAAAAGATATTCCATTACCTTTGATGGCAATCACGGGTACGGATATATCTTCAACTGATACAATAAAGGGCGTTGACTTTGGCAATTATTTTGGTAAGGGAGAGATTTTGGACTCGTTAGAGGATGTGAAGTTGAAATTGCAGATCATCAACAAATTGCCTTTTGATGTAAAACTGGAGTTATTGTTTTTGCGAGATGATACTGTCGGATTCGATTACAATGTTAACTTACCTTTTGTAGAGCAAAAGGAGATAAAATCTTTGAGACAATCTCTCTCTGTTAAAAGTGCATCCATTGATAATAAAACACATGAAGTGATAGAAGCTAGTTATTCAGATGCTAAATTTGAATTTTCAGGAAAAGATACCAAAATGCTTCAAAAAGTAAATCATATAAAAGTCAATTATCATTTAGCTATGCCTTTGGATGGCTCTCTCTACCTTGATTCAAAATATGGTTTGGAAGTTAGTTTAAGTGCCTTCATGAGGGCAAGATTATTGTTAAATGATTAGAGGGAGGAGGCAGAAGATGAAAAGCATGAAAATTTCAAAAATAGTAGCGAGTCTTGTGATGATGTTGCTCCCATGGGCAGCAAGTGCACAATTGAGTAATACGCTTTTTTTCGATAAGCTAAACCCTCGCCAACATAAGGTGAGTCCAGCATCTCAGCCAGTTGGTAAGTTTTATGTGGGTATGCCAGGACTGTCAACGGTCGCAGTGTCGGGCGGTAATAGCCGTTTTACATTCCGCGATTTGGTTGAAAATAAAGAGGTGAATGGAGAACTCCGTTCTTTACTTTTTATGGATAAGGATGCGGACGGCATGCAGAATTTCTTGGATAAATTGAAATTTAAAGAACGTATTTTCGCAGCATCTCAGGTTGATTTGTTAGATTTTGGATTCAGATTCAAAGAAAATGGGTTCTTTACTTTTGGAGTTTCCAATAGAATGGAGACCATGATGATCATGCCACATCAGATTCCAGCTATTATCTTTGAGGGTATGTCCAATCATGAGATCTATAACTTCAGATTGAATCGTCTCTCTGTTAGCTCTTCTGTTTTCTCTGAAGTGGCAGCAGGGTATTCTCATAAGCTAAATGATAAATTATCCATTGGTGGTAAATTTAAATTCCTTTTAGGCCATGCTAATGTATATACAGATTTCTATGATCTGGATATGAAGGGTTCGGAAGATGAATGGCACTTTAAGGGAGATGCTTCGATTCATGGATCTGTTCCGGGACTTCGTTTCGTGCCTAATGATGAACATCAGTTTGGAGAGGTTGAATACGATAAGGATCAGCCGATAAAAAGTTTTGTGAAGCCACGCGGCCATGGTATGGCAATCGATTTTGGTATGAATTATCAAATATTGCCTGAATTAAAAGTTTCTGCTAGTGTCTTAGATCTCGGATTCGTCCGTTGGAAAAAAGATCTGTTACAGGTGGATGTAAAAGGTGATTTTGTTTATGATGGTGTACAGTTTGACATCAACGACGACTCTACTAAATATTACAAACATTATGGCGAAGAGTTGGAGAAGATGTACAAAATAAATGATGATCCAGACAAATATAGTTCTGCTTTGGCCACTAAATTGAATGTGGGTGCGGAATATTCTTTCTGGGAGGATAGGGTAGGAGTCGGTTTATTATCGACCACCTATTTTTTCCGTCGAACAGCATGGGAAGAGTTTGTCCTTTCTACAAATTTCCGTCCTTGTAGTTTCGTGTCTCTATCACTTTCTTATAATATGTTTGATGGAGAATGGAATAATCTCAATGCAGGTGTGAACATGAATTTAGGTCCTGTCAATTTGTATGCAAGTGTAGACCATATACCATTGAAGTATGCTAAGATTGAGGACTATAAAGTGCCATCGAATACTCGTTTTATGAGAGCAAATGTGGGACTTGCGTTTATTTTTGGTTCTCACAAGAAACGAGATTCAGATCGTGATGGTGTACCTGATAAGTATGATTTATGTCCAGAAACGTTACCAGGAGTGCCTGTGGATTCTGTTGGATGTCCGTTAGATACGGATAAAGATGGTGTGCCAGATTATTTGGATAAATGTCCTGATACGCCAAAGGATGTGGTAGTGGATCCATTAGGTTGTCCAGTTGATACAGATGGAGATGGCGTGGTCGATTACTTAGACCAATGTCCAGACACCCCTTATGAAGCAAAGGTGGATTCTGTTGGATGTCCGTTAGATACAGATGGAGATGGTATTCCAGATTATTTGGATAAATGTGCGAACACACCAGCTGAGGCATATGGTAAGACTGATTCAACAGGATGTCCGAAGGATACGGATGGAGATGGAATTCCAGATTATTTGGATACTTGTCCTGATGAGGCCGGCGTTGAATCGAATAAAGGATGTCCTGAGGTGAAGGAAGAGGTGAAGACGGTATTCAAGAAAGCTCTTACGGGTATCCAATTCGAAACGGGTAAGGCTATTATTAAAAAGAAGTCATATCCAATATTGAATGATATTGTAAAAATAATGAAGGAGAATCCTTCTTATAAGCTTAGCATTGTCGGACATACGGATAATGTAGGTAAGCCAAAATTGAATAAGAAATTATCATTGAACAGAGCTAATGCTGTAAAGGCTTATTTGAAGAAGAAAGGTGTGGAAGAATCTCGAATGACAGCAGACGGATTAGGAGATACAATGCCTATAAAAGATAATAAGACTGCTGCAGGAAGAGCTAAGAACCGTCGTGTAGAGTTCGAAGTGGAGTATTAGTCCATATAACTATTCAAGCGAGAGGGCATCAATTTGCTTGGTCAGATAGATGCTCTCTCCTTTTTGACTCTTCATCTGGCAAATTTTTCTCACTACGAATCAGCGCATTATAAAAAACTTCGAAAAAAAGTGCCAAAAACTTTTGGTGGGGAATAAAAAAGGCTATACCTTTGCACTCGCTTTCTAAGGGAAGCACCACCGCAAGAGGCGGGAGGAACTTAAGAAGAGAGATCTTTGAGGAAATTGATCGAGACAGCAAAAGAAATACAAGGGAAAGGGTGTCGGTTCAAGACCGACGACCAT
>JAFZLC010000008.1 GCA_017551675.1 Paludibacteraceae bacterium
CCGTCAATGCCGTATTACTGGATAAATCCAAACTGGTCAAATCGTTTGAAGAACAAGACAAATTCGTCAATGCCGTATTACTGGATAAATCCAAACTGGTCAAGTCGTTTGAATAACAATACAATTCCGTCAATGCCGTATTACTGGATAAATCCAAACTGGTCAAATAGTTTGAAGAACAATACAATTCCGTCAATGCCGTATTACTGGATAAATCCAAACTGGTCAAATCATTACCTCTACAATCCAACTTTTCCAAAGCGACATTTTTAGAAACGTCTAAAGTTATCAAGTAACTATAGCTGCAGTCCAATTCTGTTAGTGCAGTAAAATATTCAATACCCTTTAAATCTGACACATATATCCATGATAAATCCATCACTTTTGCATTCGCAATCTCTGATGATGATAGTTCGTCATCTGTATCTGTATCAAATTTTCTTGACACAAAGTCTCTGAATGCTTCATCAGGAAAGTTCGTCTCGTTGATAGTCACTTGAGCCGATAATTGTTGAACACCCATGATTGTCAACACACTCATGATTAATTTTTTTGTAAAATGCTTCATTTTTGTTTGATTTTTTGTTCTCTTATATCTATTATTTTTTTGAAATTTTTCATTCTCATCTCATTCATAAAAAATAAAATGTATCATCTACCTGATTCTATTCCCTTATTTTCAACACAACCAAACCCTCATTGTGAAAAAAGCCATATTTTATTTAATGCGGTGCAAAATTACAAAACATCTATAAATCGACAAAAAATCTCACAAATATTTACCAAGTTTTTTCTAAAAAGAAAGTTATTATTTTTTGCATAAAAACACTTATTATATCCAAATACGCCACAGACTCATAATCTGACAGTCACTGTAACTTTTGAAAATGAATTACCACTTTCTACAACAAAACACACAGATCTAAATTAAGGTGAATTCATAGAACTCACCTATAGAAAATCTGTCCGTCAATTTTCATTCTTTAATCCAAAGAATATTATATATTTGCAAACAACAAAACACTTATAATTTAGTACCATGAAAAAAATTTTATTCTCCCTCATATCCATAACTCTACTTAGTTGGCAGATCTCTTTTGCTCAAACTACCATCTATGTTCACCAGAAAAACAACCCGTCGGTCATCACCATTGAATCGGTGGATAGCATCACCTTCCAGGCTCCTTCTCAACCTGAACCCGATGTGACTATGTTTGTGGGCGGAGATATCTCCATGCTACCTAAATATGAAGACCATGGCAACCCCTACTACGACATCAATGGCAAAAAAATAGACGTACTACCCTTCTTTCAACAAGTTGGGCTTAACAGTATGCGTGTGAGACTCTTTGTAGACCCCACCAAAGCAAGTAGAGAAAACATTGGTTCGGGCGTTGTTCAAGATCTGAATTTCGTCGTGAAACTTGGTAAACGAATCAAACAACAGGGATTCAAATTCATGTTGGACTTCCACTATTCCGACTCATGGGCCGACCCTGCTCAACAAACCATGCCCGACTCATGGAAAAATGCCTCTGCTTCTGCTCTAAACGACACACTTTACAATTATACCAAACGATGTTTGAAAACTTTGAACGATAATGGCGCCTCTCCCGATTTCATCCAAATCGGTAATGAGATATCCTACGGAATGCTTTGGAACATAGGCAAAGTTTATCCTACTGACAATAACAACTGGAACGTCTTCTCCAATTTCCTAAAATCAGCTAGCAAAGCTTGTCGTGAAGAGTGCCCCAATGCTCAAATCATCATCCACATAGAACGCTCGGGTAAGCCAGACGTATGCAGACAATATTTTCAAAGGGTAAAGGATTATGGTATCGATTATGATATCATCGGACTTAGCTATTATCCATTCTGGCACAACGACTTATCTACATTGAATTCTACGCTATCCACCCTGGAACAAAACTTCCCTAACAAGAAAATTCAGATAGTGGAAACTGCATACTATTATCAATGGTTACCACAAGTAGACTACGATTTCAGTTCCAAATGGCCAATCTCAGCTGAGGGTCAAAAGAAATTCTTGGAAGATCTAATCTCTACAATCAAAAAACACAATAACGTCAATGGTCTATATTGGTGGTTTCCAGAGGAAAACGGAAACGGTGTGATTGATAACTGGGTCAATCGTGGTCTCTTCGACGACAATAATGGAAAAGCTTTGCCAGCTCTCTATATTTTAGGAGACTTCGCCAAATAAGCTTTGTGACTCTTCTCTTTAGTGTGCATAATCAATGGTGATGGGTTCGCCACTGAACTTCGGTTGCTTATTGATGATAAGATCAATAAAGAGTTTCACCCGGGCAAGACGCTCCCTCATCATGGTTTTCAAACCATAAAATTTACTTACATCTTCCGCACAAAATCCAACTGATGCAATCTGATGATGATGAGCTAAAAAAACAGCCCTTTCATCATGAAATCTTTGTGATATGACAGTGATGGACGATTGTCCGAAAATATCTCGACAACGCACAACGGAATCTAACGTACGAAATCCCGCATAATCCAGGAAGATACGATCTTCAGGAACACCGCCTGCCACTAAATCATTCTTCATATCCGTAGGTTCATCGTACTCCACTCTCGAATTATCACCACTCACAATGATGAAATCAATTTTATGTGCGTGAAACAACTGCAAAGCCGCTTCTATACGATTCTGATAATAGTAATTCAAACGGCCACTACCTAAATATTTTGAAGTACCCAACAGAAGTCCCACTCTATTATACGGAATCGTCTCCACATTGTTATAAAGAAACTGCTGCGTACTCTTCTTTACAACCATATCTGAAACTATCAAAGCAGCAAGAGAAAACAGCAAAAGATCTTTGATAAGATTTTTTGCCATGACAATAAAACGCTTTAATCGTAAAAATTTCATCTGTATCATTAAGTGGGTTCTATAAATTCACCTTCATTTTATTATTCAAAGATAAGAAATCTTTCAATATAGTTCCTAGTATTATTTCCGATATAAATCGCAATAATATTCCCTTCTTTCGAAAATTTTTCTTATTTTGGTTAATCGTTTTCCAAACACTAACTTATCGAGAAAAACATGAAATATACAAGCAAAACCATCACACTCTTATTGACGCTTTTCATCTCGAACATCTCCATGTCCGAATCCATCCGACAAGATTTAGATTATACAGATGCGCTCGAAACATTAGAAAACCCTGGCGTTGGATTTTACAGAACTCAATGTCAACACTTTACATACGACAATAACAAAGGAACCAATACCTGGGGCAACATATCTCACCTCAGAATGGATATTTCAGAGTTTTCCAACAAAGCCATCCTTAAAATAGATGAAACGACAAACGACACCACCTTTGGTATCGCTCGTCCGCTCACCGACGATATGCTCAGGGCCTTCGAAGCTACATTAGACAATATCCGTCAACGAGGGAAGAGTGCCATTGTGCGTTTTTCTTACGACCCCCATTTCAACGGCTCCGTTAAATGCGACCCCGATCAATCCGTTATTTTGAGTCACCTCAAACAATTAGGGGAAGTCTATGCTCGCAACACGGATGTCATCACCTATGTAGAGTTAGGCATGTATGGAAGCTATGGTGAAATGCACTCCAGTAACGTGGGAACGAACGAAAACATAGCAGAAGCCCTACAAACACTACTCAGTTGCACACCACCCGAGATAAAGATTGGAGTAAGACGTCCAGACATTATCGCCTACTGGCTTGGTGTTAATCAAGGCAATAATTATTCAGATTTTGATATTCACTCTGAGAGATTCCAACAGGCAGTCAAGGCAAAGGGCGACACTATCTATAGAGTTGGCATGTACAATGACGGCTATTTGGGTTCTTACAGCGATCTGGGCACCATCGGTATGGGTGCAAACGGACATCAGTTAACCCGTGAAATGATGATTGAGTGGCTCGAAACCTACTCACAGCATACGCCATACGGAGGAGAACTCGTTGCCAACTACAACGGAGATAATCCGATTAACACCCCCACTTATCTCTCTAACGAAGGATTCCGCACACACACCTCCTACCTCAACTATGAATGGCACCAACCCACCATTCTAAGTTGGAAAGACTCCATCTTCAATGGAGACGACCCAGAATACAAGGGAGCAACCGGCTACACCTATGTAGAGAATCACTTAGGCTACCGCTTCATTCTTCGCGAGGCTTACCTACCCGATTCCGTTTCGCCAAGCGGACATCTGAATGGTCAACTGAAAATAGAAAACGTGGGATTCGGTAATATGACCCAAAAAGGAAAAGTTACTTTTGTCTTAAAGAACGAAAGCAACCAGTTTGAAATAGCACCCGAGACTCCGATTGACCCTCAACAATGGCTATCGAGACAAACCACAACAGACTCTTTTCAACTCACACTACCCGCATCCATTCCAGAAGGGAAATATGACCTTTTCATCCGCATTTCTAAATATGCAGATCTAACAAACGATAAGAATTACCACTGCATACAATTCGGCAACACATCTCTGCAATACAACAAGGAGATTGGAGCCAATCTTATTGGAACAACTATAATCGACAGAAAGACAACCAACCACAAAGAGCTGAAAAGCAATAACCCTATCGCCTATATGCAAGACGGATGGCTACACATACAAGAACATGGCAATGTGTACATCTACTCGGTAGAAGGGAATCTATTGTACCAATCAACGGTTAATTGCGAAACAATTAATTTAGAAAAATATAAGGGAAAATGCCTCGTAATTCTACTACAGACAGCCTATGGTTCACACACTCTCAAAATCTGTTCATAGAGATGAACAAAAATGATATAAGATGAGGTGCAAAATGACTTTTTTTGTACAAACAACATCTATTGAAAGAAAAAAAATTTTTTATTGAAAATAATTTTAATTTTTATCATAGTTTGGCACGAATATTGTATTATATTTAAAAGAATTTCAAACTAGAAATAAAGAATTTTTAACACGTCCATACTTAATCAAAAAAAATACATAAGTAATTAAATTTCAATTCGTTTTATGTGATTAATTCAAACAGCCATCCACACGAGAGTGACGGTGGCTGTATTTTTTTATCGGCAAATCAGTTTGTGTTTGATGAGGAAATTCACCTATCGACACTAATAAGAAAAAAAATCCCGTTCCACATAAGACAATGGAACGGGAATATAGCGAATGAAATTAGATTCCTTATTCTCTACGAGTAAAGACGACATCCAAACGAGGTCTTAATGACTCAAAGTTGCAAGAAGATCCATAAAACATAGTAGAAGACAACCACAATTGTTGACGATAATAAGCCACTCCATTCTCGACTACACGGACTGCAGGTACAAGCACAAGGTCATCATCATAATAAGAGCCATGTTTTCTCAGCTTGTTTTGTACAGAAGAAGTAAGATAGAATGAGTAGGTATTTTTTGCCGTATCAGCAGCTGCCACAAAAGAAGTGAGTCCATCAGGCAACTCATTTTGATAGAAGAAATCAGCCACCTTACTTTTCGGCATAAGCAGTAAGTAAGAGCTAGCCTTTAGTTTGGTGTTCCAATTCAATTCACGACGATGAAGAATCAGTTTCACCATATTAAACATCACCTTTGTCGTGTCAGGAGCCTTTTTCCTTACAGAATCCATCAAAACGTCAAATGGAAGGTCGATAGCAGTATAAAGGCCAGAAGGACTGAATGTGTAGGCATATTGTTCACCATTCAATGATTCAACCAATTCTGACAAATCATCTCTTTGAACAACATTTACGCGATTAACCGTCTTATTAGCCGACAAGAAGACGCTTGACACCAAAGGGTTTATCAATTTACCATCTTTTGATTTCACCTCAGAAGCCTTCACCACTACACTTTTACCATTATAGGTCGTTGTAATATCCGCATCGTAATGATAGAATATTTGGATACCAGAAACAACGATCTGCATGAATGTACCTTGGTTGAAGGTATGGCTCACATAAACACCAGGGAAAAGTTTGTTAAATTGCTCCTGTGTCGTGATTGTAGATCCCTCTTGATAAGCAGACAAGATACGCTCTCCCACCTCATTATCTAAAGGAATTCTAAGGATTCTTTTGTTTTGGAATTGGTAATTCTTTCTACCAAGCAATTTTTGTTTATCACAGAAATCTGACACAGATGTGTTTGTGTAATATTTCTTATTCTCCATTTGTGCAGACAACTCATAGACAGAGATAGCTTGCATAGCTGTCGTGTCACCATATACTTGGTCGGAATATTGGATATAAAACTGAGTAGAATCGACCACAACGTGAGATGGTGATGTGATTGATTTGATAACTCCATACGAACTATCAATATCAGTCAGCAAAGTTTTCAAAATACCCGAAGTTGCAGAAGAGGAAGAGACAACATTTGTGTCTGGCACAAACAAACCATCCACACGGCCATCCAACTGAGTCATAAACTCAGCAGCCACTTCACCAAATTTGGCATCTCTATACCTACCCAATATAAAATAATCGTATCTGCTCAAAACAGAGTCGGTCAAAACAGAACTAGTAGCGACATTTAATTTATTAGAATAGGTGGTCAACACATCTTCCGCAGGTTGGATGGAAGAACCCACACCTTCATCATCTTCACAACTCAGCAATGTGGTCAATGGAATTATCATCCATAACAATCTAAAAATTCTCGACATTTCCGAAAATATAATTTATGGTGGGTGTTATATCAACCCAAGATTCATACTAACTTTTTGTCCAATTGGTGACTTCTTAGAACTCACCCTATAATAGGAACGTTTCTTTAATCAGCATAGTATATGTGTCATCATCATTTGCATGATTCTAACACTTTGTCGTAAAACTCATTATAAGCATCGACATAGTTATCAGCATCTGGAGTTGGCAAATAAAGCATTCCTGATTTTGCCACATAGTCGGCCAACTCTTTATTAACAGATGGAGAAGCGATAACGGCTCCGTCTGAATATTCCAAAGCGAATTTCGTCAAATCTGCGAATGAGACCTCTTTGTGCAAGATACTTTTCAAATCATCATCTATGATACCATCCAACTTCAGTTTTTCAGAGAAAGAGGAACTGAATGGTTTCTTGAAATCATCGCCATAGACAGAATATACAACTTTAGAATTCTTAAAGAAAGGATCTGTGTTAAATGCTTTTTTTATGTAGATGGGCGTCAATGCCGTCATCCAACCTTGACAATGAATGATGTCAGGTGTCCAACGCAACTTCTTCACAGTCTCCAACACGCCACGCACAAAGAAGATAGAACGATCTTCATTGTCGTCAAACTCTACGCCAGACTCATCTGCAACTGTAAATTTACGATGGAACAAATCATCATTATCTATGAAATAAACCTGCATACGTGCAGATTGAATGGATGCCACTTTAATAATCAACGGATGGTCCGTATCATCTATTATTAGATTCATGCCAGAAAGACGAATTACCTCATGCAATTGGTTTCTTCTCTCGTTAACACACCCAAATCTCGGCATAAAAGTTCGTATCTCTCTTCCCTTTTCCTGTATTGCTTGTGGCAAATATCTACTCATATTAGCCACTTCGTTCTCTGGCAAATACGGAGTTATCTCTTGTGAAATGTATAAAACCTTAACTGTATCCATTCGTTTTTAATTTGTCATACAAAAATAGGAAAAATGAACCAAAATGCCAAATTTTCATTTTTTTTCTTTTTAATGCTTTCGACTCTCAAATATAATTGTTTCCTTTGCAGAATATTTCGTAGCAACAATTGTTGCATGGTAACTTTTTGAAAAACGAAAAGACAAAATTAGTAAGATATGAAGGTTTACAAAACAGTTTTAGGCCTTTCCAATGCATTGGAAAAGTACCGCAAAGAGGGCAAAAAAATTGGATTTGTCCCTACTATGGGTGCCTTACACAATGGTCACCTATCCTTAGTGAAAAAATGTGTTGCTGAAAACGACGTATGTGTCGTGAGCGTATTTGTCAACCCTACTCAATTCAACAACAAAACGGATCTCGAGAAATATCCTCGTACGGTTGATGCTGACGTGAAACTACTTAAAAGTGTAAACTGCACCATCGCCTTTGTTCCTTCTGTCAAACAAGTATATCCTAAACCTGATAAGCGTCAATTTAACTTCGCACCACTCGACCAGGTGATGGAGGGTCCTTCTCGTCCGGGTCACTTCAACGGTGTGGCTCAAGTTGTTAGTCGCTTCTTCGATATCGTAAAACCTCAAAAGGCTTATTTCGGAGAGAAAGATTTCCAACAACTTGCCATCATCCGCGAAATGGTAAAACAACTTAAATTGCCTATCGAAATCGTTGGATGTCCTATCGTCCGCGAAGCCAGTGGATTGGCCCTTAGTAGCCGTAACGCTCGTCTCTCCGCGTCAGAAAAAAAGACTGCTGTCAAAATATCTAAGGCTTTATTCGAAAGCGTCGATATGATGAAGACAAAAAGCGTTGAAGAGGTGAAGAACTGGGTGATCAACAAAATCAACGAAGACCCTATCCTTAATGTGGAATATTATGAAATCGTAGACTCTCTAACACTTCAAAGTGTTAGCAAATGGTCCGACTCTAAATACATCACAGGATGTATCACCGTCTACTGCGGTGAGGTAAGACTGATTGATAATATCCAATACAAGAAATAATCGCTTATGCAAGTTCAACTGTTAAAATCAAAAATTCACCGAGTAACCGTCACGGAAGCTGACTTAAATTACATTGGCAGTATCACCATCGATGAGGAATTGATGGAAGCTGCCAACATCCTCCAAAACGAGAAAGTCTTCATCGTCAACAATAACAACGGCGAACGATTGGAGACTTACGCCATCAAAGGTGAACGAGGATCTGGCGTCATCTGCCTCAATGGTGCCGCTGCTAGAAAGGCAGCTCCAGGTGACATCATCATCATCATGGCTTTCGGCATTATGGACTACGAGGAAGCTAAGACATTCAAACCAACTGTCATCTTCCCCGACACAGCAACAAACAAGCTGATAAAATGAGTTAATCAAAGAGACGATATGTAAAAAAAAGAGACGATGTACGCACATCGTCTCTTTTGCTTTCTATATCTATTACAAAATTGGTTATTTCAATTTTATCGTCTTGATAATATCATTGCACTCTTCGTAAGCGGTTGCCGAACTAATGTCATCCAACACACTCACCATAGCGCCATAAATCACTCCATTGTGATAGGACATATACAAATCTCTCTTTCCTGTATGTCTGCTACGAGATCCACCCAATATGGCCTGCAAATAGAAACATGGATATCCATTCACTACCGAACTCGTATATTCAGGTACCGAAGAATAATCTACTGTCAACAAATTCTCAAACACTTTCTTTCTATACTGTATAATGAAATTCGTTGCATCCTCTTCTGATGTAGGTTGATACAAGAAACGCAAAAGATAAATACTTGTTGGATAAGACACCTGTCCGGTCTCAGCATTCACAATCGAGTCCTTTTTCAATGCTAACGTCACCACACTAGCAGAATCACCCAATACCGTAGCATCCAAATAATTATTCGTCCATTCATCAACAGGACAAATCACTGATATGCCATACTTATCGTTTACCTTCACATGATCTGGATCTACGACATCTTCTGGTCTGACGTTGTTATTTCCTTCCTCCTCTTTCTGACAAGAAACGAACATGGAAGTAAAAATGGAGAGAATTAACAAATAAAAAATTTTTTTCATGATACCCAAATTTTATATATAAACACACTAATAAAAATAAATACACATTAAAATATATCACTTGAAAGTGCCCAAGATGAGATTCGAACTCACACGCCGAAACCGGCACTACCCCCTCAAAGTAGCGTGTCTACCAATTCCACCACCTGGGCAAAAAAAATTGACAGGTTCAACTGTCAATATAAGGAGAGCGAAAAACGGGACTCGAACCCGCGACCCCAACCTTGGCAAGGTTGTGCTCTACCAACTGAGCTATTTTCGCATATTTATCAAAAGCGACTTTCTCACCAGCTTTGCTCATTTCCTTGCCAAGGTTGGAAACCTTATTTATTTCTTGGGGCAAGGTTGTGCTCTACCAACTGAGCTATTTTCGCATAATTTTCTTCAACAAGTTTAATCTGCACGTCTGCACGATTATTTCTCATTTGCGTTGCAAAGGTATAACAAAAATTGATTCCGACAAAATTTAGCAAGAGAATTTTAGCATAAATTTAGCATACTTTTTGTCTTTTATATCATCATGACATTCTGCTCTTATAATCAGAATAATCAAATTCTCTCAATTTCAACAATTTATCTTCCTTCGTCCACAAATACAAAGCTGGATGAGAAATTCCATTGAACATTGTTGTCTTCACCGTTGTATAATGAATCATATCCATCAAAACGATCTTTTCGCCTATTTGCAACTCATGGTCGAAGCTCCAATCGCCGTAGAAATCGCCCGACAGACAACTGTTTCCACCCATTCTGTAAGTGTATGCACCACCCTCCACTGCCGATAAGATGGCTGGCTGATAAGGCATCTCCAAACAGTCTGGCATGTGACATGCAAACGAGACATTCAGAATGGCGGTTTTTATACCATGATTTTCTACGATATCAACCACTTTGGAAACCAACTCTCCCGTCTGCCATGCAAAGGCACTACCTGGCTCCAATATCACCTGCAACCATGGATAACGCGAACGGAAAGCCGTCAGCACCTTTATCAGATGCTCTACATCATAGTCTGCCCGCGTCATCAAATGGCCACCGCCAAAATTGATCCATTTAATCTGTTTGAAATATTTAGAAAACTTCTCCTCCACCACCGCCAACGTACGCTCTAAATCATACGATGTTGATTCACATAACGTATGGAAATGAAGTCCTTCAATGCCTTCTGGCAACTTCTCGCCCAACAGATCAACCACGACACCCAAGCGCGAACCGGGTGCACACGGATTATATAAATCAGTCTCCACATCCGAAAACTCAGGATTAACACGCAATCCGCATGAAATGGGGTGCGACACCTTCTTGGTCTCCGGATAGAAACGAGAAAACTGTGTCAATGAATTAAAGGTGATGTGACTACTGCACTGTGCTATCTTAGGGAACTCCTCCTCGGTATAGGCTGGCGAATAGGTATGCGCCAGATTCCCCATCTCTTCAACCGCAAGACAAGCCTCCGAAAGGGAACTTGCCGTTGAATAAGGGATATATTCACGAACGATAGGGAAAACCTTCCACAAGGCAAACGCCTTGAAGGCAAGGATAATCTCCACTCCCGCCCTATCCTTTACCGATTTTATTAAGGACAGATTGCGTCTAAGACGAACCTCATCCACCACATAGGCGGGTGCGGGCACTTGTGCATAGTCGATCATACGCCAATCGGTTTATTTTGTTACACAAAGTGCATTGTTCAATGCAACGATGGCTGCAGAATAGTCTTTTCTTTCTATGACAAACTGCATATTCACTTGTCGCAAAGATTGCGCGAAACATTCGATGTTGATATTGTTGTCGCACAATGCCTTAGCAGCCTTGTACAAGAATCCTGGATGTGCAATGTTCGTACCCATACAACATACGATAGCTACATCCTTGACTGTCACCTGATAGAATTTCTCAGACAACTCCTCAATCAAACCTTTTGATTTAGGTTTGTCCCAAATCACCATCGTGATGCTATTTGCATTGGTGGATTTCAAGATATAACTAACATCATGTTTCTCAAATACTTGCATAATACGAAGATCGAAACCTACTTCACCTACCATCATAGGGTCGTGAACCTCAACAGCCAATACTTTATCTGTACCAGAAACAATCTCAATACGAGATTTCTCTGCTACATAGTTCTTAGAGATCAAAGTACCAGGATGCTCTGGTTCAAAGGTATTTTTAATACGGATATTGATTCCTGCCAATTCCAATGGCTTAGATGCTTTCGGATGGATAGCTTCCATACCTACATCAGCCAACTGATCAGCCACCATGAAATTAGTGTTACCTACGATAATAGAATTCTCCTTTCCTACCAATTTAGGGTCGGCTGAAGACAAATGGAACTCTTTATGGATAACTGCCTCATCAGCCTTTACATCAACCGCGATTTTTGAGAAGGTAACCTCAGAATATCCACGGTCAAAAGCACGCATAATACCTTCTGTACCCTTTGTGTAACCTGTTGCCACACACAAAGTCTTGGAGAAATCGATTCCCTCAAATGCTTTATGGATACGTTGGTCTATTGTCAACGCCTCAGAGTCATCAAAACCACAAAGGTCGATGAACTTGGCATTGATACCATTGTTCTTAATAATATTCACAGAGTTGAATGCTGAATGAGCCTCACCAATGGAAGACAAAATCTCGCGAGCTGCCAAATAAAGGTCCTTTCTATCAACATATCCCGAAGCCAAAACATTGTGCATAGAACGCAAGAAGCTCTTCGCCTTCTCAATACGATTGATGACAAACTCATCTGCCACTTTCTGATCCAACTTTATCTCCTCATAATTACGGTTCAAAGCAATCAGTTTCTGACAAAGCTCATCTAAGGAAGCTTCGTAATTATCATCATTCAAGAATTTCACATAGATACCAGGTTCTCCTGTTTTCTTATGTTCCAACAACCAGTTTGTTACATTGTTATAAGCAGATACAACGAATATACGGTTATACATCTCTGCTCCACTTCTTTTCCCGATGATAATATTGTTCAAGACGTCCTTGAACTGCGACATGGAGGTTCCTCCAATTTTTTCTACTGTTAACATATATTGACTTCTTTTTTATTATGCAAAATAAACCAAGGTGCAAAAGTACGAAAAAACATATTATTAACCTAAGATAAGGCAACTTAAAACTAATTTTTTATTCTAATTGTGCAAGACACTTTTCCATACATACTTCACATCCATATTTATCCATATATCTGGCATATTTTCAACTTTCCGTAACATATCATCATCTCCAATTGTTTCTGCTGTTTTTCTCACCTCTTCTTGCAACATTAACGTGCTTGCTTTAAATGACATCTTTTTGGGCAAATAAATTTTGTCTGCAATTTTCTCAAATTCTACTTTCAGCGTATTCGAATCTATTTTTATCAATAACCAACTGTCACTTGTTATCCATACATCCATCTTCATGGTGTATCCTTTCTGTTGTTTCGTTCCTCGACATACGTATATAGAAACATCATCTTGTTGAATAGTAGAAATCAATGACCACTGCATTTCATCTACTTGTTTTTTAACATTTTTACTATCAAAATTAAATAGTCCAAGAACTTTTGTATCATCTTCATCTGGTAATAACGTCTTTATTTCTTTCTGTGTCAAAGACACATTGCAACTATCCAGTTTAGCGTTCAATCCTTTTTCCGTTTTTCCATCATAGGTTAAATCTTGTGACACTTGGGCAGAAAGTGTTGGATGATCGAAGAAAAGGTTCACCAACTTTCGATATCTTGAAAACAACAAGGCTATTTTGGCAATTCGTTTCCACTTTTTGGGTACTTCATTAATGTTTTGACTATAGCGACGAACCTCTGATGCCTGATAACTCTTTATTCTACCGATATTTTTTTTGTTATTTTCAATCATCTTCATTATGATCATTTTAGCAGATTTCACGCTATCGGTTACGATAACCTGTGGCAACAAAGTTTCATCCATCAAAGAATCTTCATAGCTCTCAAAGAGATTCTCATTCTCCTGAGCACAAACGAATGAGAACGGCAACAGGAACAAAGCAAAAATGAAAATTTGTTTTACAAAATTAGTAGGACTCATATCTCTCGTAAATTTCTTCCAAAGGTATATCCAAATATTATCTTTCAAAACTTTTTCTGTCTAATTACGAAGATATGATAAATATAGAGGTATGCACACCCGTTGCGGCACACTGAACGACGAAGGGGTGAACATAATCCCATGGGTACCATCAATGAAAACATACGCAAACAAACTAAAAACCCAAAAACATTTCATATCTTTGTCATATTCTTGGAAAACAATTAACAAAACACAAAATATAAATCTATGAAGCATAAGTTGTTTCTTCCCTTGATAGCTGCCACATTATGTGGACAAATGTTTATTTCGTGCAGTAAAACTGAACCTGTATCGACAAAGTCAATCAAAGATTCCACATTGGTAAACCTTAACACCTACTTCGACTCCATCGCTCCTCGCTGCATGGGATCCATACTGATCACCCAAGGCGATTCCGTGATTTACAAAAGGAGTATGGGCTATGCCGACATTGAGGCCCAAGTGCCTATCACCGACACCACCCTTTTTAAAATCGGTTCCATCACGAAATCATTCACCGCTTTGCTCACACTTAAGACTATCGAGGCGGGTAAACTTTCGCTGGACGACACTCTTAGCAAGTTCTTTCCAAACGTAACTATTCCAAATGCCGACAGAATCACCATCTTCCAACTGCTTCACCACCGAAGCGGAATCCAAGATTATGGGAACGATATAGAAGGCGCCTTATTAGAATTAGGTCAACAGCCACAGACAAAAGAGCAGATGCTGGCGCGATTCTCCCAACTCAAAACCAACTTTGAACCTAATGCGGCATATAGATATTGCAACACCGGATATGTGTTGCTGGCTTACATTCTGGAACAGGTAAATGACAAAAGCTACGCGGAGTTGGTGAAGGAGCAAATTGCAGAGCCTCTCGGACTGACACATACATACAGTCTGTCAGATTCAATCAGCACTAAATCATACAGATACGATGAAAATTGGCAAGTCGCACCTCTATGTCATCCATCAGTCTGTTACGGTACCGGAGATATTGTTTCCAATGCGAAAGAGTTAAGCAAATACGCTTATGCGCTCGGAACAGGTTTCTTCGGGAAGGATATTCTTGCACAAATGACCAATTTCATTGATGGATATGGAATGGGATTGTTTAGTATGGAAATGTTTGGTATACCAAGCGAAGATGGCAAATTACACTTTTACCATGGAGGTCTAATCGAAGAATACTACTCATGTATGAAGTATGACGACGGACAAGTCACCATCGCATTGTTCAATGGATTAGGAATCGACCATTCCGCCCTTCAATGGTACATAAACTCCATTCAAAATGGAGATAAGGTTTACATTCCTAGCTTGCATTTTATGACATTAGACAGTCTGCAAATAAACGAGTATGTCGGTGAATATATTTGCGACAATGACACATTAAGCATGACAAACAACGGCAAATATCTTATAACCGAATCGTTAGGTGCTCCATGGCCGATAAAATTCGAGGCAAGTACCAAGGATTTCTTCCGAAGTCTTGAATTCGATATAGACCTAACGTATAACGCCACCAGAGATTCAATCCAATTCCGCATGGGAGGAGATAATCTAATTTTTGTGAAGAAGAAATGATAAAAAACAAATATTTGTATTTCCCATTGAATCCATTTATTTTTGTCGAATAACAATAACACAATACACCATGAAACAATTAGCTTTATTAGGAATATCCACAATGCTGTGCTTCCCTATCTTTTCACAAGAAGAGAAAGTGGTAGAACAAGTTACAAATGAAAACACCAAACAACCGACCACATCGGCAGGTTCTAACCAAACTGTCAACGAGGATGAGGAAGAATACGCCACCATTTTTGTAAAAGTGGAGAAAAAAGCAGAATTTCCGGGTGGAACTGCGGAATTAATAAGTTTTCTAAAAACGAATTTACAATACCCTCCAGAAGCAATAAAGGAAAAAATCCAAGGAAAAGTATTTTTGGAATTCGTCATTCAAAAGAATGGAGAGGTCACTGATATTAGTGTAATAAGAGCTGTTCATCCTTTATTGGATGCTGAAGCTGTCCGCGTGGTAAAGCTGATGCCGAAATGGAAACCTGCTGAGGTAAACGGGAAAGCCGTCAGCTCTCGGTTCAGGCTACCAATATCATTCGGATTTTAAGTCCTATATAAAACATGAAACAATATAGCGTTTTTATTTGGGGGTTAGCATTCCTCTTCTTTAATATCGGATTAACAGCATGTTATGAGGAAGAGATAGAAGAGGAAGAACCAGTGATTTTCCATGAGTATGTGGATCTTGGTTTACCGAGCGGACTAAAATGGGCCACCATGAATGTAGGTGCAGAAAGACCAGAAGACTATGGTTATTACTTTTCATGGGGAGAGGTAACCGAAAAAGATATGTACGCCTGGAGTGAGAGTTCATACGAATATGATTATCATGAGGGCACACTATTATCGTTTGGAATTATAGACTCTTGCGGTAATCTCACTGATGACTATGATGCAGCCTCTGTGAATTGGGGTGACGGCTGGAGAATGCCAACAGAAAAAGAGTTTAAGGAACTCATTGATTGTTGTAACTGGGAGTGGACTAACGAGAATGGCGTAAATGGTTTTATCATATCAAGCAAAGCAGAAGGAAACACCAATTCGATTTTCCTTCCGGCAGGAGGTTTCAACAGTTATAAACTCACTAAAGTTGACGAAATATGCAGCTATTGGTGTGCTAATATTAGTGATAACGACTCACCATTCTATTCAACAACATTTCAAGGAAGTCCAGAGGAAAAAAAATTAGGCATAATCAATTTACGTTATACAGGACAAACCATCCGTCCGGTCATAAGAAAAAACTAAAATTCCCCACTCTTTCGTTCCACCTTTTCATATCGACAAATATTCCAAAACAATAGACATCACATTACCCACCACCCTTCTTACTCCGCCGTAGTTGCGAAACAAACAAAGATGGGTGGTGGGTACTGTGTTGTTAGAGATGCGTTTTTAGTTTTTCTCAATGAGATTTCATCTTCTCCTATTTCTTTTTACTAAAACAATAACTAAAACAACAAATGCAATCAGTAATATTCCTGCGATCCATAAATTTGTCATAGAGGGATATGAATCAACAGGTCCTATGCCTAAATCGATCACCTTTCCTGAAGGACTATACGAAAGAGAGACTGCCATATGTTTTTCATTGTCTGTTACAACTATCGTTGAATAATCATAGAATTTTTCCTCCCCAGGTTTGTTTGAAAACCCTTTCTGACCTCCACCAAATTTATATTCAATCTCTCCGCTTACATAACTTCTAATAGAATCACGGATATATCCCAGTTGGGTAATAAAAGATTCTCTATCCATATCCTGAAGGAGTGATTCATCCGTTTTCTCTATTACTGCATCATAATTTTCATTCATGATACTTGAAACGTATTCAATACTCTCTTCTTTGTGAAAAGTCCCACAACTAACTAATAGCAAGGACGATAAAATAACATAAAAAATTTTCTGTTTCATTCTGATTGATTTTTTATTGAGTTCTATAATGGAGAGTCCCAAAAATCAAAATAAATTAAATTTATAGAACCCACCTAAATTTAAAAATAGTTGTTCATCAATGACAACCCTCCAAAGATAAATTAATTACAATTTTATTGTGTCATTTCTCTCACATAAATTCCACCTTATTCAATTTCTTGATTGTTATTAATTTTTTTTAATATATATAGACAAAAATCTATTACAATGTTTTATTGGTTGTCAGTAGATACGCACGGCCGTGCGTATCCCGTCCTTGCGTCTCCACAATGTTTTCCCACAAACGAAAACGAAGATTTCTTAAAAAATTTGTATATATTTGCAAAAGAGTAAGTAATAGAATTATATGGAGGGTCCTGTAAAATGAAAAACCATATTATATCAATAGCATGGTGCATTATTGTCTTCATAATGGTTGAGTCGTGTGGCGTTAAAAGCGATGTAGCACCATCATCCGGCACCTTGCCTGCTGATGAGTCACCCCAAATGGTCTTTGTAGAAGGCATTGTTCGTTACGACTCTATTTCGAATGAATATTCGATGCAGTTTTTGAGCATGAAAAAGAAGGAAGGAAGCGTAAAACTGTTTTCGAATGATTATGATCAGAATCCAACAGAAGGGTTCAATTATGTGTTACGTGGAGCTAAGAAGGAGAAAATAGCAATCTATGGCATGGAGAATCCATTACGCAAGAGATGGGAATATGCCGATGAAGATGGGAAACTCCATTCTACGGAGATAATACAAAAAGAAGCTGATTTTTTCGTTCGAATACCTTTGACAAGAGAAGTAACTAAAATAGAATTTAGATATAAAACACAGGTATTGCTCACGGTGCAGCTATAAAGTGAGTGCTATCAACGTATTTTTTGTCTTTTAAAGTAATATCAATGAATATGAAAAAGATTCAATTACTTTCAATAGTGTTTATGTTAACAGGGTTGGCATCAGCACAAACATATCCCGTTGACACGATTAGATATATGGGCAGTTTGGACAAATACATCAACCTGGTCTTTTTAGGTGATGGCTATCTAGAATCTGAAATGGACGTATTTGCAGAAGATGCGCGAAATGCCACGGAAAAATTCTTCATGATTACTCCGTGGATGTACTATGAAAATTACTTCAATGTCTTCATGATTAAGACGCCTTCTCAGGAAAGCGGGGCCACCCATACGTCAGATTCACCTGTCAACAATTTCTATGGGACAACCTATGGTTATAACAACATCGACCGTCTGCTCTATCCTAAGTCATTAACAACCACAAGAAAGGTGTTGGCTGACAATTTTCCTCAACATGATGTTGTTGTGATGATTGTGAACGACACCAAGTATGGAGGTGCTGGTAGTCTGGAACTTATGACATTCTCGAAAGCGTCTCAATCCATAGAAATTTTCTATCATGAAGTAGGACACGGATTTGCAGATTTAGCAGACGAATACTGGTTGGAAGGTTATCAAAGAGAAAGACCCAACATGACTAAAGTCTCCGATAGAGATTCCGTAAAATGGAGAAACTGGGTAGGTTCAGAAGATATCGACGTCTACCCTTTCCCTGAAAATAATTCTTGGTATCGACCTCATCAACATTGCAGGATGCAATATCTCTATCGTGACTATTGTGCTGTATGTAGTCAGGCCATCGTCGAAACAATTCACAAGCAGGTGAATCCGATTGACAGTTACGAACCCATTGACGACAGCTTACTAATTGAGAATAATTCAGAAATGACATTCAAACTCAATCTGATCAAGCCGAATCCGAACACACTTGAAGTGACATGGATGATGAATGGCGAAAAGCTTGACAATCAAGAAGACTCAGTCAGTATAGATTATAGCATGTTGACAGAAGGATTCAATGAGTTGGTGGCAACAGTTGAAGACACAACGAGTCTCGTTCGCGTAGATGATCACGCCACCATTCATTCACATTCAGTTCGTTGGCAATTGCAACGCGACGAATCATCCAAAGTAGATCTATTACAAAGTGTTCGTGCCGATTTTGTTATTTATCCCGTACCATTTGAATCGCAGTTGAAGGTTAGTTGTTCCAATGCAAGTCATCCAATGCAAGTTGTGTTGGTTGATTTAAAAGGTACGACGATTGCAAAGTCGAAGACAAACAAAGAAGGGATTTGTACACTTTCCACCCATCATTTGGCAAACGGAGTATACGTTCTAAACATATATGACAAAGGCAAGTTAACGTACAGTCGCAAGGTGACAAAGAAATAAGATTCATATCGACAGACACGCCAAAACAATAGACGAACCTATTTGGCAACGACCCAATAGATCTTTAATTTTGTCCAATGATAATCACAATCAATTGGTCAAAATGGTTCTGCCGATTATTGTGTAAAAGATACAGAACCACACAAACAACATTAAAAAAAATGACACTCAAAACAATTCAAAATTTTTTATTCGTAACACTTTGCTCATCAGCGCTTTTTTCTTGTTATGTAGACGAATTGGATGGTGACACCAATGACTAGGAACAGTAGAAGGAACGACGGATGCACAAATTAGTCTTAAAAAAGAATTAATAATAATAAAAAAAACATAATCATGAATTACAAAACTATTGGACAACTATTATTCTTATCGTTCTGCTCAATGTCTCTCTTTTCTTGCGTTGAGATAGAAGACGATGATGAAACAAACAAAGATGATAAGAAGGCAACAGAAGTTATATCTATTTCCACAGCAGACGAACTGTTTCGATTTGCAGAAAGAGTAAATAGCGGAGAAACAAAACTGGATGCAGAACTGATTGCAGACATTGATATTTCGGGAAGAGAATGGATTCCTATAGGATTTAAACCAGGAAACGATTATTTGGGTTATTTCAAAGGGAATAAACACACCATCACAGGAGTAACTATTGTCGAAGAGACCATTGAAAAAGCGTATGATTTCGAAAACAGTATATTGGAGTACGCCTATCCAGTAGGTTTGTTTTCCAGAGTAGGTTCAGAAGGTGACATACAAGGAGTTGAGCTAAAGGACGTTTCGATTGTATTACCTAAATGTAGTCAAATTGGAGGTATTGCAGGAGCATCAAGCGGAAGGATATTAACCTGTACCGTATCAGGCTCTATCATAGGACATGGAGGAATTGGAGGCATCGTAGGACACGATTACGGAACGGTTTCTGGATGTACCAACTACACCTCAATAAAAGGAGTACACGACATAGGTGGAGTTACAGGATTAGCTGTAACCTATGCCATTTCATGTAAAAACTATGGTAAGGTTGAAGGTAATGAAATTGTCGGAGGTGTCGTTGGCTGTTCAGGTGCCAAAACCATCCTATTCAATTTGGAGAATTACGGAGATGTATCCGCAACAACCAATGTCGGAGGAATCATAGGAATGGCTGCTGGAGAATTTTACAATTCAGTTAACTATGGTAAAGTAACAGGTAGTGATTTTGCTATAGGTGGTGTTATTGGCATTATAGACAGAGGGTCCTTGGCAGTTTTGGGATTTAGTTACGGTACTCCAGATAAAGTATATGTAGAAAACTGCATCAACTATGGAGTTGTACAAGGTCCAGAAGAAGGCACTCATGCAGTGATTGGTGACATATATGACGAAGACATGCTTGAGCGTAACAAACTTATTGTATCCATCAGAAACTGCTTCTATGATTTCAGTGCCAATCCGTTGTTATCTGATGTCAACGCATTAAGAATGGATAGTGATACAAAAGATGTGCTCAACGAATGGGTCGCACAGAAACCTGCCAAACACGAGACTGTAGCTTTCAAAATCTGGGATGTTGATGAAACAGGAAAATTAGCGTTAAAGAAGAAATAAGGTCATCTACATAATTATACGGAAATGGTGTTGTTCTTTGGGCAGCACCATTTTTTTATTCGATAAAAACACAAAACAACACGCATAACATATAAATTTTGTTAATAAATAATAAACAATTATCAAATCATTGGCACGATTATTGCATTTATTACTTTGCATGCAAGAAACTAACTATATAGTTAATTTATCAATACATTAAATCAAAAAGAAAAACACAACAATGTATTGATAACAAAAAATTATTACTAATTAAAAATTAAATTCTAAAATCATGAAAAAGAAAATTTTAATGGCGGCTCTCTTAGTCGCTGGTATGGGTATGTCATCCAACGTTTTGGCACAAACAACTATCACAGAGAATAACAATACAGGAGTTGCAAATATGCATTATCTGTCAATGAATTATTTTAAAAAAAATGGAAGCTACGTTTATAACGACTTTATTAATTGCTATAATCAAGGCGTTTCTCCTTATAATGTAAAATTCAAAGTTGACAAAGACGGAAATATGGCAGCACACAGCTTGCATTTATTTAGCGCTGCCAGCTATGGAACTCCAAATGACGCAACACTTGTTATTAACAAGAAAAATACAGGTTTTTCATTAACAATAGAAGGATATATGGGATATAAGCCATTCTGGATTTATACTTCTGAATTAAATGTAGAAGGAAAGATCAACTGTAAGAATGAATTGAATGTAACCCAAATTAAAACTGAGGATATTAAGACGGAAACCATTCGAACAAGCGATATCACTGTAGATATGAACAATGCAGCAGATTATGTGTTTGATGAAAACTACAATTTGCAAGACCTATCCGAAGTGGAGGCTTATGTAAAGGAGAACAAGCACCTTCCTGGTGTTCCTTCTGCCGCAGATATGGCTGAGAATGGTATGAGTGTATCCCAAATGAGTAATCTATTATTGGAGAAGATCGAGGAATTAACACTTCATATGATTGAGTTGCAAAAAGAAAACAAAGCGTTAAAAGAAAGAATTGAATCATTAGAAAAATAAAAGCAAGATGAAAAAGATTATACATACAATACTCCTCTTGCTTTCCATATCTGTGTATGTGCATGCCGCCAATTACGATTATCTAATTGTAACCACCACCAAATACACAGATGCAGCTAACCGTCTAAAAGATTGGGAAGCGTCAAGAGGTTACAAACCATACGTGATGTATTTGGATACTATTCACGAAGGATGGCAATACACATGGACTAACCGAACCACTCAAAAAATCAGAGAGTTTTACACCAAATATGGTTACAACAACATTCAATATCTAACTATAATTGGTTGTGACACGGATATTATGCCCCCAACCATTAGTCCACAAGTATATGATGGCAATAGCGATACTAGCAAATATGTCAAATTTACTAATAGCAATGGGGTAAATTACTATAACATATATGGGTCAATTTATAATTACAGAGATTGGGGTGCAGGTATTCCTATCATGACAGATAATGAATTTGCAAGAAATGTTAGCTGGAATAGAGGAAACACCAAATCCATTCCAAGAGGAAGAATCTCTGCACGTACGACACAAGAGGCTGAAGAGATTATTGATAAGATTATTCGATATGAATGGATGCCTCCTACTAACCAAAACTGTTATACCAAAGCGTTACACATGACCCTTTTTCAAGATTATAACAATGATGGAAAATCCTCAAGAAACTGGTTTATACCAACAGAAAACATAACAATGAATGCAAAGAACAAAGGAATTAATGTTAATCGAATTTATTTTGCAGACTATGTGGATGAGGCAAATTCTAGTGTAACAAGAGCCCCCGAGAAAGATGAAAACGGCAGGAATCTAAACAACTCAACATATTATGAAATTAATATGAGTGGCAAGAAAGCTTTCTGGGAAAAAGGGCCTGGTGATATTATTAACGCCGTGGACAATGGAATCATGTATGCCATGTATAATGGTGGACATGGACAAGTTTATGGTTATACTCCCAACAGTTGGGATCATTATCAGCGATTTGTCAACATTGACCCCAACACGAATGCTAAGGTAAGTGTTGCCGATCTTAACAATGCGAATGCTCCAACGTTCTTTTATAATTTCACCTGCTGGACAGGTACATTTGTAGGAAATGGTACACTAAGCGATAGTTATCCAAGGAATAAAGCATGTGGAGATAATCCTAGTGCAGGGAAATACACCAAAGAATTAATGAATGACGGATGTATGTGCGAGAATCTATTAAGAATGCATGGAGGAGCCGTTGGCGCATTCGGATTTGCACAAACTGGAGTTAGTACTTTTAATGAATCTTCAGCTACAACCGTAATGAATAAATTCTTGACAACAGAACAATCCGTTGGTGAATGCATATTTAAGACAAATTTTGACGATTGGCATAATATCATCAGCATGTATTTCGGAGACCCAAGTAGCCACATGTTTACGGTAGCACCTAAAAGTTTCAGCCCAGAAATCACAAAGTCAGGAACTTCTGTAACAGTGAACGCTAAAGTAGCTAATTGTACCATTACGCTTACCAATTTGTTAACTGACGCCACGACAATTAGAAATAATTGTTCTAGTACGACATTCACAGGTGTCAACTATCCCTATACCGTCACGATCAAAAAGCATAACTACATAACCTACACAGGACCAGAGACGCTGTATATCCAAAACAGAACTTTCAGTAGAGCAAAAGATGTGTATGGTAACAATGAAATCATTGCTGGCAAAAACGTCTCTTCTAGTTATACACAAGGTAATGTGACGAACAATGGATCCAAGGTCCGTTTCATTGCAAGAAACAAAGTATCCCTCAAATCAGGATTCTCTGTCAAAAACAACGGAAAATTCACTGCATCTGTGACGCACTACGCTCCACCTAGTGGAAACACTAGAAAATCTGTTATCAGTGGCGATGAGTTTGAGATAGCAGAAGAGGAGATGATGGAACAGAACGAAGAAACGAAGTTTAATATCTATCCTAACCCATCCGACGGACAGTTTACCATCTCACTGGGAGCTATCGAAGGTCCTTACAACATCGAGATCATCGATATCATGGGTAGAGTCATCTACACTAAGAGTGACAATAAAAATGAAGTAAACGTAGACCTATCAGACAAAGGAAGTGGTGTCTATCACGTAAAGGTATATACCAACAACAAGACATGGTCTAGTCAAGTGCTAATCAAATAAGTTCTTTATTGTCCAATATTCATTTATTGGTGAGTTTTCACCGGAGTGTGATTGTAGCAATACAGTCACACTCTTTTTTTAGGTAGTAAACAAAAGGGAATATGAGAGGTTGTGTTATTTTTGGCTACCCACGAAAACAAAAACGGCTGATAATCAAAAGATTAACAGCCTTTATTTGTACCCAGACCCGGGGTCGAACCGGGATGGAAGTGAATCCACTGGTGTTTGAGACCAGCGCGTCTACCGATTCCGCCATCTGGGCATCATTGAGTATTGCTCTCAAATGCGGTGCAAAGGTATAATATTTTTCGTTACCAACAAACTTTTCTCCGCAAAAATATACACAAAATAATCGACATTTTATTTAACTACTTATTTATCAAACGAATATGAATTTACTTTAATTTTTTAGACAAGATATAGGTGAGACCGCCATAGATAAATGGTAGACAGACATACAAAATCCACATCCACACAGGTGTATGTAGTTCGTCAAATCTAAAGCCAGTTGGAATTAAATTCAAAAAGAAAACAATAGCGGAACCCACAATTACTGCCACATGTGGTTTTACAGAATGTTTCTCCAAATTTCCAAATATAGATATTACCAAAGCGAAAAACAATATAATCATAAACGGGATTACCGTAAAGAACCACAACAAAATACCACTACCATCTCGTTCTCCCCACATATAGGGTGCCATAGAGAAATACGCCCCAATTAGCGTACAACACAAGATGAAAACTATCCAAATTACAATTCTCAAAGCCTTATTCTTCATTGAAATTCTCCTTTATACTTTATGTTATTACAAATTTAAGCTCAACATTCTCACAAAATAAAGGAACATCCTTGAAACTTGCAAATAAATTATTAAAACTATCAGTGTCTACCTATAGCTTTAAACAGTGCAAAGGAAATCCCTCCATAGATAAATGGCATACTTATTTCTTGCTTCTCATCCATTAATCTCTTTTATTTAAGTTTATTACCATCTTTCGGAGTGCCTATCAAATTAAACAGAATAAAAGAAATTCCTCCATAGATAAATGGCAGACAGACATACAAAATCCACATCCACACAGGTGTATCTATTTCTCTAAAATAATCAAATCTAACATAGATATACGGAAACAAAAAATTCAAAAAGAAAACAACTGCAGAACCCACAATTACTGCCACATGTGGTTTTACAGAATGTTTCTCCAAATTTCCAAATATAGATATTACCAAAGCGAGAAACAATATAATCATAAACGGGATTACCGTAAAGATCCACAACAAAATACCACTACCATCTCGTTCTCCCCACATATAGGGTGCCATAGAGAAATACGCCCCAATTAGCGTACAACACAAGATGAAAACTATCCAAATCACAATTTTCAAAGCCTTATTCTTCATTGAAATTCTCCTTTTTACTTTATATTATTACAAATTTACACACAACATTCTCACAAAATAAAGGAACATCCTTGAAACTTGCAAATAATTTGTTTGAAATATCATCATCCTTTCTACCCTATCCTTTCTTTCCATTTTTATGCTTCGATAACCTCTCTCATTGTTGTTTTATACCAAAGAATCAAGTAAATTTGCAACACATTTTTAGATTATGGAAGAAATACTCAAACAACTGAATGAAAGTCAGAAGGAAGCCGTTCTCTACAACGACGGACCATCTCTTGTCGTCGCAGGTGCTGGTTCTGGAAAAACACGCGTGCTCACCTACAAAATAGCGGCACTTATCCAACAAGGATACCTACCCTACAACATCCTCGCCATCACCTTCACCAACAAAGCGGCCAATGAAATGAAAAACCGTATCGCAAAAATCGTTGGCGATCAGGTGGCAAGACAAATCTGGATGGGTACCTTCCATGCCACATTCTCCAGAATACTACGAACAGAGGGTTCCGTACTTGGCTTCACCAAAGACTTCACCATCTATGACACAGACAGCTCCAAATCTAAAATTAAAGACATCATCAAAGAATTAGGCCTCAACGACAAAGAATATACGCCTAAAAAAGTGCTGTCCCGCATCTCTAAACTGAAAAACGACCTCGTCACACCGAATGCCTACGACAAGCGGTTCGACCTGCAAGAGAAGGACCGAGGACAAAACATACCTCGACTTAAAGAGGTATACAGAATATACATGAACCAATGCCATCGCTCCAACGCAATGGACTTTGATGATATTCTGCTCTATACAAATGTGCTCTTTCGTGATTACCCGGAGATCCTTATGAGGTATCAAAACCTATTCAAATTCGTCTTGGTGGATGAGTATCAAGACACCAACTTCTCCCAACATCTAATCATAAAGAAACTAACCGACGTTCATCACAAACTTTGCGTTGTGGGCGACGATGCTCAGAGCATCTATTCATTCCGTGGTGCTAACATCGAGAACATCCTACGTTTCAAAGACAACTACCCTGAATACCGTCTGTTCAAGTTAGAACGCAACTATCGTTCCACCTGCAACATCGTCAATGCGGCCAATAGCTTAATCGGGAAAAACAAGGGTCAAATCAAGAAACATATCTATTCGGAAAAGGCAGAAGGATCCAAAATCAAAGTCTTCAGTTCCACATCCGACACGGAAGAGAGCAATATCGTCGGCAATCTGGTAAAACAGATGCAAGCGAACTATGAACTACAAGATATTGCCATTCTTTACCGCACCAACGCTCAATCGCGTCTGTTGGAAGAGGCACTTCGCAAACGCACCATCCCTTATAAGATCCACGGCGGTAAATCATTCTACCAACGTAAAGTGGTGAAAGACATACTCACCTACCTTCGTCTCATCATCAACCATAATGATGAGGATGCCTTCAAACGTGCCGCCAAATATCCTCGAAAAGGAATTGGTGATACCACTCTCGATAAAATCAATGAACTAGCCAATAAAAATGATCTGACCTACTGGGAGATCATTTCAGATCCCATCGGCTACAATCTTGATCTAGGAGCCTCAGCCATCAAGAAACTGGCGCTGTTCCGTACTCAAATCGAAGATTTCTCAGCACTGACGGCATCGGTCGACGCCTACAAACTAACCGACCGTATCGTCAAAGAGTGTGGCATCATGGAGGATCTGAGCAAAGACCAATCTGAAGAGGGAAAAGACAACAAGAAACTGGCAGAAGAACTTCTCTCTGGTATCCACGAATTCTGTGAATCACAAAAAGAGGAGTATGGTATCGAAATCAGCACCATATCAGACTATCTGCAATCTGTTTCCCTCCTCACAGACCAAGATACAGACAAAGCGGAAGACATCAATAAAGTAACCCTTATGACGGTTCACGCCGCCAAAGGATTGGAGTTTAAAAACGTACTCATTGTGGGATTGGAAGAGGAACTATTCCCTTCTGATATGAACCTCGACACAGAGGCTGGCATAGAAGAGGAACGTCGTCTCTTCTACGTGGCTATCACCCGTGCGGAAGAGAACTGTATCATCACCTACGCAAGAAGCAGATTCCGCAATGGACGAACACTCTACACCTCTCCTAGCCGTTTCTTATCCGACATCGATGAGAAATTTTTGGAACTGCCTTCTGATTTTCTCAATAGAGGCAACCGCGAGAACCTCGAATTTGACTTCAATAAATTCAACAACTTCAATTCTCACGGCTACGGATTCAACAGCAGTAACCGACCTAGTTACGCTCAGTATTCGAACACTCGTTCCGCCAGCTCTTATTCTCACGTCAGCACTCCTGTTGAAAAGCCTGTCGCACCGCCTTCTTCAAAATTCAAGAAAGTAGCAACGACCGTCAGCAACAGTGCCTCAACACCAACTACCAATTGTGAATATCAGATTGGTAATAGAGTCCGCCACGAACGTTTCGGTATGGGCAACATCACAAATATCGAAGCAATGGGCAACGATTTTAAAATCACCATCAGCTTTGACAATTCAGGTGAGAAGAAGATACTGCTGAAATATGCTAAGTTAGAAGTGATATGACAATTCTTTTGGAACCTATGAATGTTCTCTATAATCGTAAAAATATATTAATTTTGTAATCATAAAAGAGAGGGAATGGAAAGTGAGCTTCTAATTCAACGGTTACAGAAAGAATCTGGTTTCGTTTTATACCGATTACCCGGCACCAAAACGATTCTGGGCGTCATAGACTCTAATCCCAAGCAACTCAACACCATACAAGATTTACAAGGTGTTTCCGACGCCTTTATCTTTGCTCCATTCCTCATTGGAAGCGAACCCATATTGGCTTTTTCTTCCGATGAAAGGGTTGAATTTGAATTGAACGATTCTATATCCCCAGCACTGTCTCACTCTTCCTCCGTCACCAATCATCCTACGGACAACTATTGCAAGGCCTTTGATCTCTTTCATCAGGAGACCATTGACGGACATTTTCAGAAGATAGTATTGGCTCGTTCCAAAACGCTTTCTATAAAAGCAGACACCTTTCAACTCTTCTTCGACGCTTGTCGTGCTTATCCCGATACGATGGTATATCTTCTTCACACACAAGCATCTGGCACATGGATAGGTGCCACTCCCGAAGTATTGTTGGAGGGCAATTGCATTCAAATGCACTCGGTCGCATTGGCGGGCACCATGCGATGCAACGGGGAATCTCCCAAACTTTCCGATTGGTCGGAAAAGAACAAAGAGGAACAACAGATCGTGGCAGACTATGTCAGAGACTGTATCCGTACCGTAGGGGAACTTAAAGATGAATGGGGACCTTACTCTTACAAAACCGCCCATTTAGCTCATCTGAAAAGTGACATCTATTTCAGACTCGACCCTGACAAAATGCCTGAACTGCTCTCGCTACTCCACCCGACACCTGCCGTATGTGGCATTCCCAAACGGGAGACACTACAATGCATCATCCATCATGAGGAAGAGGATCGATCTTATTATGCAGGATTCCTCGGCTGGTACAATCCCAAAGAGAACTCTCAGCTATATGTCAATCTTCGTTGTCTACATCAATACGACGATTCTCACGTCAAATTATACGCCGGAGGTGGCATCTTACCCTCTTCTTCCTTAGAAGGAGAATGGATGGAGACCGAAAACAAGATACAAACCTTGCTCCATTTACCATCCATGAACTTAACGGTTAAATAGTCATGTATTCAAACAAAAAAAATATTCAGCAATTACTCTCTCTGATGGAGCAACATCAGATTGTTGACGTTGTCATATCACCGGGTTCTCGCAACATGCCTTTAGCCGTATCGTTTGCCAGCAACTCCATGTTTCATTGTCACCCTGTCACAGACGAACGCAGTGCTGGATTTTACGCCATCGGTCTTTCCATTAGTCTTCATAAACCCGTAGCAGTATGCGTCACCTCTGGTTCTGCCCTGCTCAATCTGGCTTCCGCCGTTTCTGAAGCCTATTATCAACGGGTTCCTTTGCTGGTTATATCAGCAGATAGACCTCAAGCATGGATCGGACAAATGGATGGACAGACATTGCCTCAAACGGGTGTGTTTGGTACACTGATAAAAAAGGAAGTATCACTCCCTGAACCTCAAAATGAGACCGATGCTTGGTACTGCAACCGTATCATCAACGAGGCTCTTATCGAATTGCAACATCGAACTGACGGTCCTGTGCACATCAACGTGCCCATCACCGAGCCGTTCTTCGAATGCTCCACGCCTACCATTCCTACGGAACGTGTGATTCACCGAAATCATCCCTATACAGAGATCTGGGACAATGCACAAAAGCCACTTATCATCATCGGACAGCTTCACCACACTGAAGCCCATGAGATTCAACCGCTTCTATCCAAGTTACAATGTCCTATAATTTGCGAACATCTTGCCAACCTAATGGCAGACTCAAATTTCATAGCCAATGCAGATTGCCTACTCAATGGAAAACCTGACGACTCGCTTCAGCCCGACTTGGTGATCTACATGGGTGGACACATCGTATCCAAACGACTCAAGCATTGGATTCGTCGCATTCAACCAACCCACTGCTGGCGCATTGATCCATTAGGGGAATGCACCGACACCTTCCAATGTCTGACAAACATCATAGAGAAAGACAATCGTTCATTCCTTCTCTCCCTAAACGCAAAGAAGGAGAACAACAGCTATCTAACGCTTTGGCAAACAGAGAGTCGACAAAAGGAAACATCACTTTCCAAGATAGCGTTCACCTATTCATCCCTTTCCATCGTACAACAAGTTATGGAGAGGATTCCCGAACATACAGCCTTACTACTAGCCAACAGCAGTATGGTGCGATATGCACAACTCTTTCCTCTACGCGCTAACGATGTGATCGTTGCATGCAATCGAGGTATCAATGGCATAGATGGCACACTCTCAGCCGCCGTCGGATTCGCTTCGGCACAACCAGACCGAACCTGCTTCCTGCTCATTGGCGACCTGAGTTTCTTCTATGACATGAACGGATTATGGAACACAGAACTGCCTCAAAACCTTAGGATTATTCTTATCAATAACCAAGGTGGCGAGATTTTCAGAGTGCTTCCAGGCTTAGAAAAGAACGCAGAATGCGAACGGTTTGTCATGGCTCAACACCATACGAAAGCAAAAGGATGGATTGAATCCATTCATGCAACCTACTTAGAAGCCAACGATGCAGACTCATCAGAAAAGAGCCTCAACGAACTATTCAACAACAATCACCAACTGATGGTTGCTGAGTTTTTCACAGACCCTAACATTGACGAACAAAACTATTCACTCATACAAAAATCAAACTAGATCAAGATATGGCACAAAGAGAATGGAAAACATTAAAAGAATACAAGGAAATTCTTTTTGATTGGTACAATGGCATTGCCCGTATCACCATCAACCGAGAAAGATACCGCAATGCTTTCACCCCCACCACAACGGCAGAGATGAGCGACGCACTCAATTATTGTCGAGAATCACAAGACATTTGCGTAGTGGTCTTCACAGGTGCTGGCGACAAAGCGTTCTGCAGTGGAGGAGACATGCATGTGAAGGGTCGTGGTGGTTATATAGACGAGGAAGGGAAACCAAGACTCTCCGTCCTTGACGTACAAAAGCAGATACGTTCGCTACCTAAACCCGTCATTGCAGCTGTGAATGGCTATGCTATTGGCGGAGGACATGTATTGCACGTTGTTTGCGACCTATCCATCGCCTCTGAAAATGCCATCTTTGGTCAGACAGGTCCGAAAGTGGGTAGCTTTGACGCAGGTTTCGGCTCCTCTTATTTAGCCAGAATCGTAGGTCAAAAGAAGGCTCGAGAGATATGGTTCTTATGCAGACAATACACTGCGCAGGAGGCACTTGACATGGGACTCATCAACAAAATCGTTCCATTGGATAAATTGGAAGACGAATATGTAGCATGGGCAGAAAAGATGATGGAATATTCTCCTCTCGCACTTAGAATGATTAAACGAGGATTGAATGCCGAACTTGACGGACAAGCCGGCATACAAGAATTTGCAGGTGATATGACCATGCTCTATTATTGTCTCGACGAAGCACAAGAGGGAGGCAAAGCCTTCTTGGAAAAACGTAAACCAGATTTTCAGAAATATCCTAAATTTCCATAACGGATGATGAAGATCGACATATATCCCTATACACTTCACTTTAAGCAGCCTGCAGGTACCTCTCGAGGTGTCTACACAGAACACAAAGTGTGGTTTCTCCGACTCACTGACAGTCGGTTTCCCGACCGCTGTGGATGGGGTGAAGTGGCTCCACTTCCCCAACTAAGCTGCGATGATGTACCGGATTTCGAGTCGATACTCACCGAGACATGCCATCGTTTTCAATCTGAGATTGATTATGAGGCTTTACGCAACTACCCTTCTATTCTATTTGGATTGGAATGTGCCCTCGACGACTACCACGCACATAAGCGAGCCATCTACAACACACCATTTGCGAAAGGTGAAGAGTCCATTACTATCAACGGACTGATTTGGATGGGTTCTTATGATGAAATGCGTGTTAGAATCAAAGAAAAACTAGCCGCCGGCTTTCACTGCATCAAAGTGAAAATTGGTGCCATCGACTTCGAAAAAGAATATGCACTGTTACAACAAATCCGACAGGAGTTCTCACCCAATGAAATCACCTTACGTGTTGATGCCAACGGCGGATTCACTCCGCAAGAGGCGCTTAACAAACTGGAGCGATTGGCAAAACTTGACATTCACTCCATCGAGCAACCCATAAAGGCCGGTCAGATCGACGAGATGGCAAAGCTCTGTCAAGAGACGCCCCTTCCGATCGCATTAGACGAAGAACTGATTGGGGTAAACGACCCAGTAAAGAAGGCTGAGTTATTGGATAGAATTCAACCGCAATACATCATCATCAAACCATCCCTCCACGGAGGCAAGATGGGTGGTGAAGAGTGGATAAACCTAGCACGACAAAGAAAGATAGGCTACTGGATTACCTCTGCGTTGGAATCCAATATCGGACTAATGCACATCGCACAATGGGCATCCACCTTTTCGATATCCATTCCACAAGGGTTAGGTACCGGTGGACTATACACCAACAATATTGAGACTCCACTGGAATTGGTTGGAGAAAAACTATGGTACAGACCAGATAATGACTTTACAAGATTTCCTCAAGGATTGGAGAAGCGATTCTGACACAATCAGTGTTCAGTCGTCTGGCTCCACTGGGACACCCAAAGTGTTTCAGGTGGAGAAAAAACGTATGCTGGCAAGTGCCAAGATGACTTGCGACTTCCTGCATATACAACCTGGGGAGAAAGCCCTTTTATGCATGTCTCTCGACCACATCGGAGCCCAAATGATGGTGGTTCGATCCATAGAGCGTAATCTGCAACTTATCGAGGAGAGTCCGAGTGGACACCCACTGGCAAACATAGATGAGAAGATAGACTTTGCCGCCATGGTTCCGCTACAGATTTACAATTCCCTTCAAGTGGCAAGTGAGAAGGAAAAGTTGAAACAAATACGAAACATCATCATCGGAGGAGGTGCCATTCCCAAAGCAATGGAAGAGGAACTACGAGACTTTCCCAACGCCATTTGGTCTTCCTACGGCATGACAGAGACCCTTTCTCACATCGCACTAAGAGCGATTAGTGGAGAGAAAACGACAGAATGGTACACACCATTAGAGGGCATTAAGATAGCTGTGAATCAAGAAGGGTGTCTGTGCATCAACGCGCCCATGCTATGCGCAGAAGAACTGGTCACCAATGACATTGCCCGTATCAACGAGCGAGGTGAATTTAAGATTATCGGAAGAAGAGATAATGTCATCAACAGTGGCGGAATAAAGATACAGATTGAAGAGGTGGAGAAAGCGCTGGAAGAGAGTGAGCAGGAGATTGCCATTGGCAGTTATCCCGATGAGAAATTCGGGCAAATCATTGTTCTACTGACCACCCAGCAAGACCTTTCCATAACAAAGGAAGCAGTTGGTCGACTACCCAAGTATTGGCAACCCAAGAGAATTTTTCATGTCGGACAAATTCCACGCACTTCTAATGGGAAAATAGCCAGAGAAGAAGTTCAAAAAGAAATCGAGAAACAGATCAATCATGAAACTCATCCATAATAAAATATTACCCACCAAGGGATTCAAAGCCATCAATCTCTTCGGAATCATTTTCGTGCGGAAGGGTCTCTATATGTCGAAAGAAGACATCAATCACGAACGTATCCACACCCGCCAGATGTTGGAGATGTTGATTATCTTCTTCTATCTGTTTTATCTGATTGAATGGATTGTAAAGCTTATATATTACAAGAATACAATTGTGGCCTATCGGAATCTCTCTTTTGAACGAGAAGCCTATTTTCACGAAAAGAACCTTTATTACCTAAAGATGCGAAAGCCATACGAATGGAGGAAACTGATTCGCCTAAAATAAGAAAGAGAGACAGGTTTAAGCAACCCATCTCTCTCCTATCGTATGAAAATTTAATCTTCCTTATTTTCTCTTTCGATTCAGAGCATTGGTATAATTTTTAGAAGAAGACAACACTTCAATCGCTTTATTATAAATATCGTTTTCCGTATTCATAATTTGGAAATACTCGTTAGAGCCCCACATATCGCGAGCGATATTAGCCTTCACCTGTTTCTTAATCAACTCCTTCGAATTGTTCAATTGCTCTTCATCCTTCTTCACCTCTTCTTTTTCACCATCTTCCACTAATTTAGCGATATCTTCTTCCGTAATATTAAACTCGTTCATGAATTTAATAAAGGATTCTTGTTTTTGAGCATCAGACAAATTAGCTGTTGGATATTTAGCATTCAATTGAGCTCTGTTCTTTTCAATATAGTTCATTATAAACTTATTGACAACCCCTTTAGCCACCAACGAGCGGTGATACTTCGTATATTTAACTGTATCAAGAGGAACGAACAAATCTGGCATGATACCACCACCTCCATAAATAGGACGTTTCAGATTAAGTGTATAATACTTCAACGAATCAGGGAATGAGATACTATCCTCATGCATTAATTCTCCATGGTTGTAGCGTTCGATCAAATCGTTTCTGTACTCTTTGATATTGTCTTTATACGGACGTTGAATACAACGACCAGAAGGTGTATAATAACGAGCAGTTGTCATACGAATCTGAGAACCATCAGGAAGGTCCATCATCTTCTGAACCAATCCCTTTCCAAATGTACGACGACCAACGAGCACACCTCTATCCCAATCCTGAATAGCACCAGAGACAATCTCACTTGCCGAAGCTGAGCCCTCATCCACCAAGACGATCAAGCGACCATCAAAAGCATCCTTCTTTCCAGAAGCTTTGTAATCCTCACGCGGTTGAGCACGACCCTCCGTATATACGATCATTTGGTCCTTTTTCAAGAAGTTATCTATCATACCAATCGCAGCAGACATATAACCACCACCATTATCCTGAAGATCCAATATCAAATCTTTCATACCAGCATCCTTCAACTTTTTAAGAGCCTTTTCAAACTCGTCTAAGGTAGTGCTAGAGAAACGATCCACTTTGATATAACCAATCTTCTTATCAATCATATAAGAAGCGTCTACACTATACAAAGGAATTTTGTCACGCGTAATCTTGAATTCGATCAAATCCTTCACGCCACGACGTAAAACCTTGATTTTAACGATTGTACCCTTTGGACCGCGGATTCTTTTTTGGATATCGATGTTTTTCATTTTAACACCAGCAATGGTTGTATCATTGACAAAGATGATACGGTCGCCAGCCACAATACCTACCTTTTCAGAAGGACCTCCAGATATTGTCTGAACAACCAACAAGGTGTCTTCCATCATTTGGAACACAACACCGATACCATCGAAACTACCCTCCAATGGTTCACTCTCCCTCTTTAAATCTTCCTTTGAAATATAAGAAGAATGGGGATCCAAATTAGATAGCATACCCCTAATCGCATACTCAGCCAATCGTTCCGTAGAAGTTGAATCAACATAATAGCGATTAAGCATATAAGTGACCATGTCCAATTTCTGAATGTTTTCATCACCAAACTGTGCGCTGCACAACGTTGGGAAGAGAAACAAACAACCAATAATTATGGATAAAAAGTGTCTTCTCATTGAATCTATATTTTAAATAGCGATAGAACCCGACTATATTAAAGGAATATTATTTTTTCTACACTCCTCTCTCATATCTTCTGGCCAAATACTTGCTTGGATTTCGCCAACATGAGCTTTACGAAGGAAGAACATGCAAAGGCGAGACTGTCCGATACCACCACCAATGCTCAAAGGAATTGAATCTTCCATCAAACGTTTGTGGAAATACAAGTTGAGACGTTCCTCCTGTCCTGTCATCTTCAACTGGCGTACCAAAGCCTCCTTATCCACACGGATACCCATGGAAGAAAGCTCCATAGCCTGATCCAACACCTCGTTCCAAACAAGGATATCACCATTCAAACCTGGCAATCCATCCTCTCCGATGGTTGTCCAATCATCATAATCAGGAGCACGACCGTCATGCTTTTCACCGTCACCCAACGGACCACCAACACCCATGATAAACACAGCACCATATTTCTTGGTGATTAAGTTTTCACGTTCCTTAGGTGATTTATCAGGGAACATTTGACGAAGTTTCTCTGCATGAATAAAAGTAATCTTTTCAGGCAACACTGGTTTGATATTAGGATACATCTCAAATACCACATATTCAGTGCGAACCATCACGGAGTAGATTCTTGAAACAATATCTTTCAAAAAGTCAACCGTACGATCCTCTTTTCTAATCGTACGTTCCCAATCCCATTGGTCAACATATAATGAGTGAAGGTTTCCTAATGATTCATCCGAACGGATAGCATTCATATCCGTGTATAGACCGAAACCAGGTTCAATCTTATACTCACCGAGCATTAATCTTTTCCACTTTGCCAAAGAGTGAACTACCTCAGCACGTTGATCTCCCAAATCCTTAATTGGGAAGGTAACGGCTCTTTCGACTCCATTCAAATCGTCATTGATACCCTGACCCTTTAAAACAAACAAAGGAGCCGTAACTCTCCTTAATCTCAACTCGGCAGACAAACTGCCCTGAAAGAAGTCTTTTACCTTCTTAATTCCTAATTCTGTTTGACGTGCATCCAATAACGGTTTATACCCCTTTGGAATCTTTAAGTAACTCATATAACTAATTTAGGTAGGGTCTCAATATCAACCCATAATTTATACTATTTTTAAATAAATATAGCGAATCAATAGAACTCACCTTATATTTATTGACGCAAAGATAAAAAGAATTTTTTTCAAAAAAATGATACAATCAAAAAATTGTAGGGGCGAATAGCAATTCGCCCATGGTGCAATTCGCCCACGTTGCAACATGCGATTTACAATGAATGACACAAAATAATAAAAACACGGTAGGCAACCACGTAGGGGCGAATAGCAATTCGCCCATGGAGCAATTCGCAATGAACATCACAAAACAACAAAACCATGGTAAACAACCACGTAGGGGCGCACATTGTGTGGATGGACACACAAAACGGATAATTCCCCCCCCATTTTTTTATTGCAAAATTTTTATATTTGCAACACAACCCAATAATAGGCAAAACATGTTCAAAAAAATACCCCGTGGAAATACAGTCCGGTCTATTAAGAGAAAGCCCCTTCGGGGCAAATTAAATCACGAAACGAATATCCATCCTAAATCCGCG
>JAFZLC010000009.1 GCA_017551675.1 Paludibacteraceae bacterium
CAGATCGGGACGACGGAAAAAGAAGTTTCCGCTGTGCACGCCACCCATGCTACAGCCTGTCACCAATGCTTTGTAGCCAAACGAATTGTTAAGTTGTACAGCACGAGCAAAAAGTTCCTCGGTGATATACTTGAACCAACGCTCCTGTTGTTCGATTCGATAGCGAGGATTTCCATTCTCATCGCTCCAAGTCTCCAAGTCGATACTATCTGGGGTGACCAACATCAGTTTCCCAGAGTTAATCCAAGGCTCCAACTCATTCACCATTCCAAAGCTCTCAAAATCATAGAATCGTCCATTCTGAGGTGCAAAAGCAAAGGCCAACTTACCTCCTGGTCTTCCGTAGGTTTTGAACTCCATATCTCTCCCAAGATAATGGCTATATTCTTTATAGTAATTAATCTCCATTCCTAAATAGTTAAGTTACTTTTGCTGGTGTACAAATTTAATAAACTCTAAAGTATTCTTCAAATCCGCCGCATAGGCCGTGTACATCTGATTTCCCATCTGAGGGACCATCATGTCTGGCATACGCTCGCACATGAGCATTTTGTCTCCATAACGTTCCATAATCTCCTCATGGGTATGCACATAATCATGAATATCGCGACGAGAAGCAAAGACACAGTATTGATGGTTGTTGCTATCTGGTAGAAGGCGTTTATTGAATGTCACCATATCAGCCCAAATCTGATAGACGTCAGTACTATGTGCCCAATTCATCATATCAGGTGTGTAACCACCTGCAGGACGCATATTGACCTCCAAACCCACGAAACCGCCTTTTTTACCAAGGCCTGGTTTATCTGAAGACAATCTGAAAAATTCCAAATGCACGAAACGACTTTGCACTTCAAAAGCTTTTACGGCAGCACGGCCCAATCGTCGAAGTCCAGCAGGCAGATCAGATGCCGTGTAATACATCAAATCCAACTGATATTTTACGATGTCAGCTACCGATGGTGGCCAAACTGTCATGCTTTCGAAAAGAGGATTCCCCTCATTGTCAACGATAGCATCGTAAGAGCAAATGTCGCCTGTCACGAACTCCTCCAAAACATAGGGGAAATCAGGTTTACGTTTGAAAAAATCCCTTAACTCATCTTCGTTTGTGATTTTAAACGTATCTGTCGCTCCCACTCCTATTTCCGGCTTCGCAAAGATAGGATATCCAGTAAGTTCAGCAAATTCCAAAGCATTTTTTATCGTCGTGACTTGTTGTATTCGAGCCACAGGCACTCCAGCCTTACGATAAAATTCCTTCATCTGATATTTGCTTTTGTAATTAGCAATTTTATCAGATTTTATGCCTGTATTGATATTAAAATCAGTACGAAGACGAGCATCCTGTTCTAGCCAGAACTCATTGTTGGATTCAATCCAATCGATTTTGCCATATTTGAACGAGAAGAAGGCAACAGCTTTAAACATCTGCTCATAATCCTGCATTGAATCCACCTTGTAATACTCAGTCAATGAACTCTTAAGATTATCATTCAAAGCATCATATGGACAATCACCTATGCCAAGGACATTCACCCCGTTTCTTTTTAACCGGTCACAAAAATTCCAATACGTGTATGGAAAGTTTGGAGATATGAAAATAAAGTTCATATTTTTTGTTTTTAGACAGTCAGATACTAAACTCCGCAAAAAAGGTATGAGATTTGCGATTTGTTTGGATTCTCCTACACACGATAAAGAAAATGATTACCTACAAATTTAATTTTGCAGGCAATCCCATATCCTTTGTCTATTCCTCAAACAAATGCGTTGACAAGTATCTCAAGCCTGTATCAGGCAAGAGGACAACAATATTCTTTCCCTTGAACTCTTCACGCTGAGCCAGTTGAGTAGCAGCATAGAGAGCTGCGCCTGACGAGGCACCAACCAACACACCATCCTTCTTCGCCAAGAGACGAGCTGCCTCGTAAGCTTGGTTGGTGTGAATCTCAAAATAGCCGTCATATACCTTACGGTCCAAGTTGGCAGGGATATACTCCTCCTTGGTGTTCTCAAATGGATGGACACCCGTGATCTCCTCTTGGTCGGGACGTTCAGGTGATTGGAAGGAATCCTCTGTAGGCTGCACACCGAAGATCTTCACGTTTGGATTCTTTGATTTCAAGAAATTTCCCACACCCGAAAGAGTACCTCCTGTACCAACACATGCTACGAAAGCATCCACATGACCATCAGTATCATTCCAAATCTCAGGACCCGTAGTATGGAAGTGAACATTTGGATTAGCTGGGTTGCGAGTCTGGTCTGCAAACCAAAGATTTTTCTCTCCAGCCACATGACGCTCCAATGCCTCCACACACTTGATGAAGTCTGGACCATACTTCTCGAAAGTCTCCACGATCTCAGGCACCTCTGAGAGTTTTACCGTCTTACCGCCCAAGGCGTGAATCACTTGGAAACGCTCTTTGGACACTTGGTCTTGGATATAAACACGGAAAGGGTACCCTTTTGCAGCTGCGATGGCTGCCAAGCCCACACCTGTGTTACCACTTGTCAGTTCGATGATGGTGTCACCCTTCTTTAGTTTTCCTTCTTTTTCAGCCGTCTCCACCATTGCAAGTGCGATACGGTCCTTAACCGACTGGTTGGGATTGAAATACTCTAACTTAGCGATTAGATTAGCACCAAGATTCTTTGCTTTATTGTATCCGTTAAGTTGCAGCAGTGGGGTCTTACCCACTAACTCTGCTATTGATTGATGAATGTTTGCCATATAATAACCTCCATTTTTTGTTTTACGATGCAAAGATAAAACAAATTTTTTATTTACATACTATTTTGGTAGGTTATATTAATATTAATAGATTATATTTTTATACATTATACTGATTTTCATTTAATTACAATTACCTATTATTTTAGTAGTTTAAAAGATTTTTTAAGATAAAAAACAAAGAACACACTGCGATTTTCATGTATGAATATGAATCGGTCAACTTTTCTAAGCTGTTACACAGAGATAGTTTGAAAGAATAAAAAGTTGATTTTTTACAAAAAACATTTGGCAAATCAGTTCAAAAACCAAAAAGACATCGCCCCGTTATCCATCACGGAGCAATGTCTTTCATTACAATTAACACTATGTGGTCTTTTATATGTTCATAATCATGTTATTTCTGAGCCTTTGCAGAAGCTTTTTCTCCAATTGTCTGGATAATCTGTACTAGTCCAATGAGCAAAAGCACCGTAATGATCATAACATCTGTTTGGTATCGATAGTATCCGAACCGAATAGCAAGGTCACCGACGCCACCGCCACCCACAATACCGGCCATAGCCGAATAGCCCACCAACGTGACAGCCAAGACGGTCAATCCTCGTATCATGCCACTAAATGCACCTGGCAATAGGACATTAGTGACAATCCTAAACCATGTGGCTCCCATGGCTACCGATGCCTCTATCACCCCTTTGTCCACACCATGCAAATTGCCCTCCACCAAACGTGCGTAGAAGGCGATGGCAACAATACCCAATGGTACCGATGCAGCCTCTGGTCCTATGGAGGTGCCCACCACCAACTTTGTGAAAGGCAGCAACAACACCAACAAAATCACAAACGGGGTTGACATAATCACATTCAGTATAAAACTGACCAATAGATTGATAAGTTTATTCTGACATATATTGCGGTCGCTCGTAAGATAAGACAACACGCCAAGCGGTACACCTAACAAAATCGCCAACGCAAGCGCGATTCCACACATCTCCAATGTTTCACCAAACGCTGGCAACAGGTTACTAACCAGTTCTGAATAATTAGTTTCGTTCATTTATCACCTCCGTTCTATATGTGTTTTTTCTCAAATAATCTAAACTCTTTTCTATTTCATCTTGCTCTCCAATCAATTGAACAATCAGAATACCAAATGGTCTGTCATTGATGTACTCAATCTTACCATGCAAAATATTCACATCAACCGCATACTGTTTCACCACGTTGGATACGATGGCATCTTCTGCTTTCTCGCCGTTGTAAACTATTCTCACCAACGGTTTCGAATAATCGTGCGTCAAACGATCCGGAAGGTCGAGGTCGAAGGTGTGCGACAAGAGTGTCTTTGTAAACTCATGCTGTGGGTTCGTAAAGACGTCAAACACATCGCCTATTTCAACCACCTCTCCACGATTCATCACCACCACACGCTGGCATATCTTTTTGACCACATCTAATTCGTGAGTGATAAGCACAATGGTAATACCGAACTTGTGGTTTATCTCTTTCAAAAGTTGCAAGACATCATTGGTGGTCTCTGGATCCAAAGCCGACGTGGCTTCGTCGCAAAGCAGAATCTTGGGATTGTTGGCCACAGCGCGGGCAATTCCCACTCGCTGCTTCTGTCCACCACTTAATGTATTCGGATAGACATTCGCCCGTTCGCTCAAACCCACAAGCTTCAACAGTTCTGGCACTCGTTGTTTAATTTCTTCTTTGCTGCGCCCTGCTATCTCCATGGCGAAAGCCACATTCTGTGCCACCGTCTTGGTGCTGACAAGGTTGAATTGCTGAAAAATCATACCGATAGAGTGACGAGCCTTTGCCAGCTCTGCCCCCGACAAACTGCCAATGTCGTTACCATCCACAATTGTCTGTCCGCCAGTAGGAAGCTGTAACTGATTGACCGTACGAAGAAGTGTGCTCTTACCCGCTCCACTGGTGCCCACAATTCCCAAAATTTCTCCATCCTCAACTTCGAAAGAGACATTCTTGACAGCATGCACTATCTGCCCTTTTTTATTTGGAAACGAGACACTTACATTATCAAATTTTATCATCTCTACTTTCTTTTTTGTGTGTTAAATAAATAGATGCCCGACCCTATATCGATCGGACACCTATAGAAACAAGTTGGTCTATTATCTGTTTTGGATATTCCACTTGTCCACATACCATTGCGGACGTTGGAATCTGTCGTATTCATGCGTTGGATCCTCAAAATAGTTTTTGAAATCCTCCGATTCGTATGCCTCTTGCACATCTTTCACAAACTGAGCATTTGCATCTTTCGTGTTTACGACAAACCAAATGAGAAGTTCCGAAGGCAAAGCCTCGCCAACAATGGAAGAAGAGAGCTTCAATCCAGAAGATATGGCATAGTTGCCTGGGATTACAGCAAGTGTACTACCATCCAAAGAACGTGGCAACTGAGCTGCTTCCAATGGAACAATCTTGAGTCCGAATGGGTTCTCGTCGATATCATTTTCAGTAGCCGTTTTATCATCGACCGTGGATTTTATTGTAAGCAATCCAATCGAACGGAGGAAGCGCAATGCACGCGCAAGATTAACCGCATCATTAGGCACAGAAACAATACCTCCAGGCTGAAGTTGCGCTTTCAGTTCGTCAACATTCTTCGCCTTATATTTGTCAGAATATAATCCGAGAGCTGCTGTAGGCACTGAGAAGGTGGCTGTCAGGTCAACTCCCTTCGTGTCACAGAAATTTTGACGATAGAGGGTGTTCTGATAGATGTTAGCATCTATCTCGTTATTCGCCAAAGCAAGGTTAGGAGTCACCCAGTCGGTGAATTCCACCACTTTCACATTGTACCCCTTCTTCTCGAGTGCAGGTTGGATCGCTGCCTTAAAAAGGTCTGAATACGGACCAGGTGAAAAACCTACAGAGATATCTTTTCTGTCAACACTGGCTTCCTTTGATGAATTACCGCAAGAGAAAAAGGAAACTGAAGATGCTATAAATAATGCTGCTATAAATAATTTATTCTTTCTCATATATTTCTAATGTATTAAATGTTAAACAATTAATTTACTATGTTTTTATAAAAGATTTAGAAGAAAAATGTTGTGGCAAAGAGTCCTCTGATAGCCGACACATTATGTGTATCTTTCACCTTTCCATGGTCAGCATAATCTATTGTACCATAACCTGCCAAATCGTAATCGAGTTCCGCTTGAATGGTCCATTGTTTATGAGAGAATTTCAACGATGGGGATACTCTGAAGATATGATCGATGTTTTGCCATCTACCAAAGAAGTCGCCGCCAGCCAAGATGTTATCATTAAATCCTAAATTCTTTGAATAACCAACAAACAGGCTTGGTGCCCATGTCTTGCCGTATGAGAGGTTGAGCCAATACGATGTGACTTTCGAAGTGGAATAGGTGCGTCTGCCCGTTTTCTCATCTATTGATTTCACAGCGTAACCTCCTTGCTGGAAATATTCGCTCAAGTTACTACCGTATAAACCGCCCGTCTTAAGTCCGAATTTTCCTTTTATCACCTGCAAGTAATAACTTAACGCGTATGAATTTACCTTTTCATCTGTCTTATACACGCTACCATCCTCATTAGCGATTTTAGTCGCAGGGCGCAGGCTCTTGAACTCACCAAGGATTCCTGCACTAACTGTAGGAGAAACATAACGCAACTGCAAATGAAACTCTGGTGCTGGGTTCTGACGAATATCACTATTCGATGACTCTTCGAACACCGACTTATGCTCAGTTTGATACACTCCAGCCACTACCACATTAAGGCGATCTGTCGGTTTAAAGGTATAACGTATTTGGTCTCCTCTGTTGAACTGACGAAATGGTATGCCAATATGCAATCCTGCCACGTATGGGAAAGGAACATCAGAAAAGGGGTTCCAAGCCTTACCTAAGAGTAGCTCACCCTTCTGCCAATTAAACTTCGCCCAAGCCTGACGCAATCTGACATTTACAGTGTTTCCTCCTGAGAAATCAAATTCTACGTATGCCTTGGAACTTGCCTTTCCGAGTTTTGGACCGTCTAATGTAGCCGTCAATCGGGTAGCCTGTGTGGAGAAGTTTTGTCTCACCACCTCATTCAGGTCATCGCCATTGGCGTCATAAACATGGTCTGCAGGGAAGAAACCGAAAAGTCCATCGCAGGCTCCCACAAGTTCACGATTATCCACATAATACTCAGCTCTAAGGAAACCGCCTAATTTCACCTTTATCTCATCCCCGAATCGTATGGCTGGTATCAGATCCTTCGCAGTTTCCGAAGAAATATCTTGTGTACTCACAGTTGACACTGTTGATGATTGTCCCTTAGCAACTGTATCTGCAGGAACCTGTTGTGCATTCACTGTTAATGCGAACAGTGAGAATAATGCTATTAGTTGATTGTATATTTTCATCTTATTGTATTCTGTTAATTATGTAAATTTTTGAAAAAATATCCCCCTGGGGTGTATCATCTTAACACACCCTCATCTGCCTTATGGCTACTATATGAGTTATCGAACGGATTATACTTTAAATAAAAACACCTACTCTCACCTATTGCCAATAAAATGCTAGATGTAAGCTTGTTAGACTTACGCCCAAAAGGGCTGTTGATGAGATTTTTATTATTGCTAACTCTGCAATGTCTCTACTTCTGTTTTTCGTAACTCCAAATACCCAACGACCGGCGATAGGAAGGGATGTATCTGAGAGGAACAGCCTTCAAGCTAATACGTTTCCGAATTCTTTTATACTCATCCGAGTAGTAATAATATTCGTCTTTCAATTTGAAGGAGTTACTCCATTGCTCAATCTCTCTCGGATTGTCACATCCCCAACGGAAAGTGGCTTTGGTACTTTTTACGGAATCATGAAGATGAGTTCGCTTGCTTAGATACTTGTTCATACGCTCCATATAGATCTCCGCATGATCAAAGTTATCATCAATGTTCTTAAAGATCCTTTTCACCTCTTCTTCCGTCAGATACATGGCAACGCCCTCCAAGATAAAGAGGAAATGACCGTTCGGATGCTCCGCCTTGATGGTTTTAATCCATCCGTCAGTCGTAATGTTGCCCGTAAGATACTTGTTGTCTGACGACTCCGGCAAGAATTGTCTCCTGAGGTTGATGACATCCAAGAAGTCCAATTCATATACCTGATAATTCTTTTTAAGAGAGATGCGTTCAACACGAGGATCTAATCCACAAGCGATCAAAACCACTACCGCATCATCATACTTCGCCACAAAATTTCGTACCGCATCGTCAAAATATTTAGTTCTAAATGATATACACAATTGACATCGTACATCTGCAAAAAATTTACTAAAATCATAATCCACCATTGAAAGGATTTCTTCCGATGTTCTGTCTGTGATGATCGGATTCTTTTCTTTGGATTCCTTTGCTCTCATATAGAGAGGGATCAAGAGTGTTTCTGAAACATTCTCTTGGAATTCTGGTTTAATTTTTCTCATAATTTTATCATTTATGCAGATTAAAAATTATCTTATTCTAACGCTTTTCGAAAATCTTCAATCAAATCTTCTGTGTTCTCTATACCTGCCGAAATTCGAATCAGCGTGTCAGAAATACCGTTTCTCTCACGCACCTCTTTCGGAACGGAGGCATGTGTCATGATGGCTGGTATCTCTGCCAGACTCTCTACTCCGCCTAAGCTCTCAGCAGTTGAGAAAAGTTTTAATTTCGACAGGAAGTTTTCTGCATCTGCAAGGGTTCCCTCCAACTCAAAGGAGAGGACTCCACCAAAGCCTGATGTTTGCGCGACAGCCACGTCGTGGTGTGGATGCGTCTTCAATCCTGGATAAAGTACTCGTCTGACCTTCGGTGAACGTTGTAGGAACTCAGCCAATGCCAATGCATTCTTCTGGTGTTGTTCCATGCGCACGGCAAGAGTCTTGGCTCCACGCAAGGTCAGATAGCTGTCGAAGGGTGAAAGAACTGCGCCAACCGCATTCTGGTTATAGGCTATCTTCTTATAAAACTCCTCATTATTCAAAACAATGGAGCCACCCAATGTATCACTATGTCCACCAATATATTTCGTTGTGCTATAAACAACGACATCTGCTCCCAACTCCAACGGCTTCTGGAAATAAGGTGACAGGAATGTATTGTCCACCACCAATATGAGTCCATGCTTCTTAGCAATTTGTGCAATCGCTCGTATATCAGCAATCTTCAATAAAGGATTAGTCGGAGACTCGATCCATATCAACTTAGATTCAGGCTTTATCGCCTGCTCAATGTTCTCGGGAACAGTCGCATCTACGTATGAAACTGTTATATTAAAATTTACAAATACATTACTCAACAAACGTCTCGTACCTCCATATAGATCATCAAAACCAATCACATGATCACCTGCCTTCAGCAACGAGATAATCAATGTAGAGGCAGCTGCCAGACCCGACGAGAATGCCAATCCATAGTTAGCTCCATCCAGCGCAGCAAGCTTCTCTTCTAATGCTTTACGTGTAGGGTTAAGACTGCGGGTGTATTCATACCCTGCTGTGGGACTACCGGCCTTCCGCCTTGCAAAAGTGGTAGCCAAATGTATAGGAACAGCGACATCGCCACTTGCTCCTTCTCTGAAATCGGGCTCCTCGCCATTGTGGATAGCCCTTGTTGAAAATCCGTACGCCATAAGAGTTAAGAATTAAGAATTATGAGTTAAGAATTATGAATTAAGAGTTAAGAGTTAAGAATTATGAATTAGAGATTGAGGGTTAGGTTTTTCTCCTTTAGCCATTCGTCGTTGAACATCTTGGAGAGGTATTTGTTACCGCTGTCGCACGCTAAGGTGACCACACGTTTTGGGGTGGTCTGCTCCTGGCAGTAACGAAGAGCAGCACTTAAGAGTGTACCTGTAGAGGAACCTGCCAGAATGCCTTCTTCCCTCAGTAAAAGGCGAGCGGCGGTGAAGCTCTCCTCATCAGTCACTTCGTAGGCTTTCTTCACCAAATCGAAATCGGCCAATTTAGGGATATAATCCTCTCCGATTCCTTCTACGAACCATGAACCTGCATCATTGCGAAGCTTCTTCAGATTGATATAATCAGCAAGAACAGAGCCCTTAGGATCGGCAAGGATGAACTCGGTCTGCGGACTTACCTTCTTGAAGAATCGAGTCAGACCAGTCAGTGTTCCTGCAGAGCCAACGCCCACAACGACGGCATCTACTTTATGCTCTAATTGTTCCCAGATTTCAGGACCCGTGGTCAATGCATGGGTCTCAGGGTTATCTGGATTCTCAAACTGATTGATGTAGTAGCCTCCCCTCTCGTTAGCAATTCGAGCAGCTAAATCTTGATAATACGCTGGATGTCCTTTCCCGACATCGCTTCGTGTAATGACCGTCTCCACACCCAACGCACGAAGATGATTAATCTTCTCAGTACTCATCTTGTCAGGAATCACCAATAAGAGCTTGTATCCTTTCATTCTACTTGCCAACGCAAGACCTAACCCTGTGTTTCCAGCCGTAGCCTCCACAATGAGTTGTCCGGGACGGATTGTTCCTCGTCTCTCCGCTTGTTCAATCATATTCAAGCCAGTACGATCCTTTATGCTACCGCCAGGATTCTGATTCTCCAATTTCAAGAAAAGAGAACTCTTACCTGTGTTCAGTCTTGAGAGTTGAACGATGGGCGTATTGCCAATCAAGTCTAATACATTATTGTAAATTGCCATGTCTGATATTGTTTTGCCGATTATAAAATATTGAAGATATAAACACTTATAAACAAAGCATTTGCGTAGCTATTTTAATGCTATACGATAACTAAATGCTTGATTTAAAATCCGGGGTAAGATTAGTAATTGAATTGTGGGGCCAGCTACCCTCATTAACACACTGGCATACTACATCGGCAACAACATTCGCACATAGAACATTGTCTATTCTTCATGTAAGGTTTTACGTAAAATAGGAACGTAAAATGTATTGGTAAATTTTCGGCAATGCGTCCACGACCAGCAACAAAGAACTTCTTCGCTGCTGTAACCATATCATATTTTATGTTATTTAGTCGTGTCATTAACTTGCCTTTTTATTATAATGATAATATTTTCTTTGTGTAAGGGATGTTGCCTGCTGATTCAGACAACATCCGCTTTTATTATTTCCCTCCTACGGATGCACTGTAAATTCGCTCTAAGAACTGCAGTGCTCCTTTATATCCGATATGGGATCGGTTGACGATAAGCGTCTCTGACGATGGTGTTGCAATCTCGAAGAACAATGCACCCTTCTTGTTGGCAAGGGTAAGTTCCCATGATGTACCGAGAATCAACGGTTTACCTGCTGTAAACGTAACTCCCTCTATCAGTTTCTCCACCTCGTATCCATCTTCTTCAAAGACGACATCGATGCTTACGCCTTCCGAGATATTATTTTTGAAATAGTCTGAAATAGCTGGGCGGAACTTTTCCGGTGTCTTGTCCGTGATGATTACCTTCTTAGGGATCAAACCGATCTGATCGGCCAAGAACTTTGAATAAGCCAATGCATAAGAGGCATCTGCCGTCACCACAAACTCGCTTGGCATACCGTACCAATATTCTGCGAAGAACTCAGAGAAGTGTTCAAGATAGTAGTAGTAAATGCTCGATTCCTGTTTGATAAATTCTTCGGACTGTTTCTTATCGATTCCAGCATATTCAACAACTTGGCGAATGAACTTAGTCGTAGCCTCTTCGCCTACTGGAATTTCTGGGATATGCAAGAATGGCTGATCATATTTCTTTTGAAGATGCTCTGCGTTTTTGACACCCACCCAAGGGGAAACCACCAAGTTGAACTGTGCCTGAGGAATACGTTTCCAAGCCTCAACACCAGGGTTTTCAGGACCGAACAATACGTTCACCTCTAATCCTGCGCCACGCAAAATGCGCGCAAGTTCCTGATAATCTCCACGCCAGTTTTGATTGTAGTAAGGCACTTCAAACCAAAGGTTTACAAGTCCTTTCTTCTTTTCACCGTCGTAATCGCCTACAAACTGATCGATGATAGCATCCACCACCACTTCATGTCCGTAAAGGTTGTTGCCTTTAAAACCAGCCGTATTAGCATAGACCACAGGGTAACCAGCTTTCTGATAACGTCCTACCAAGTCTGGCACATTATCACCGATCAACTCACCCGTACATCCTGTCAATACCACGAAGAGATCACCATCGTAAATTTTCAGTGTTGATTTGATAAGATTGTCGAGAGTTTTGATACCACCAAAGACCACATCATTCTCCGTAGCATTGGAGCTTGGCATGTTACCACCACCAGCGGAGATACTTCCTTGAAAACCATTTTCAAAGGTCAACATGGCGGTCGTCTTCAACTGACAGCCAGGACTACAATTGGCGATTGGCACTGCACCCTTGATGGCTACTACGGTATTGGTTGCACCTACCGCACAAGCATATCTAACATCGGATATTACCGAAGGTTTTTTCTTTTGTATTTCGCTCATTTACTTGAATCTTTTGATATTTCGAAAAATGAAGAGGCACAATATTTAGACACTCATGCCTCTTCTGTTAAATAAAACTTAGGCATCTAGCTTCTTTTCAATATCTTCAAACACACTCTTATCGTTGGTGAGTTTGAATGGATCGTCTTGGTTGAACCACCAGTCATTGTAAGGCAAACGAACGTGACGTTGTAGCGTCTTGTTGAACTTCGTACGTGCCAATACACCTTTCAGGATTTCGCCCACACGCAAGATTCCATCGTATCCTACTGGAATATGCTCATCACCCAATGCAAAGGTTGGTACGCCGAGGTGACCAGCCACAGAGGCAAGTCCTGGGTGACGAATGATCAAAAAGTCTGTCTTTATGCGTTTCAAGAGCTGAGGCAACTGGAAGGCACGCGTCTTGCTGACTGTATAATGAGGAATGTCTCCGTACGTCTCAACCAGCTCCTTCAAGGTGTCTTGGTTTTTACCTGCACCATCATAAATAGGGTCATGGTGGAAAACCAACGCAGCTTCGTTCTTGATACCCAACTCAGCCAATACACTGATCAAGCCATGAGCATAAGCTGAACCGGTAAGCACCATTCCATATTTTCCTTTGAAATATTCGCGATACTCCGCCAATTTAGGAGCAATACGTTTATGCTCGCTTTCAATGAACGCTTCTGCCTCTTTCTCTTTGCCGACCACCTTAGCGATAGCGCGCAACCAAGCATCTGTTCCTTTGATACCATAAGGCTGCGGAGCGTCGATTTGTGGAACACCGAACTGATCTTCCAACGCTGCTCCCATGTAACCACCAAGTGTTTCACAGAAGGTGGTGGTAGCCACGGCTTCGGAAGCCTGACGAATCTCCTCAAATGAGGCACAGTCCAACAAGTAATTCACACGCAAACCAAGTGGTTTCAGCAAGTCGGAGAACCAATCTGTTCCCCAAAGAGCGATGATATTAATTAAATCTTTCTGTTTCTTTTTAGGATGTCTTTCAACAATCTGTCTCAAGACACCGTGGAAAGCCACATCGAAACCAGTACTCCAGTGTTTACTTCGGAAACCTTCGCAGTGCAATGGGATGATAGGCACACCCACCTCTGGTTCCATCTCTTCTGCTACACTATCGATGTCCTCTCCTGTGATAGCTGTGGCACAAGCCATGGCGATGAAGATAGCCTTCGGATTGTAACGCTCCTTGGCGATGCGGATAGCCTGACGAAGTTTGGCACTACCACCGAACACCATGTCTTTCTCTTGGAGGTTGGTACTCATGTTAAGTGTGTTCTGCTGAGGCTTGCCACGACGTTCCAATCCCTTGTGCATGGAGAGGTTGAACTTTGCACATTCACTACTACATCCGATAGGCGCATGGTCAATCAAGACACAATCGGTAAGGTTACCTATCTGACATTGTACGATGGCGTTGGAGCACATGGTCTCTTGGTTCAAGGGGCTCTGTAATTCACAAAGACGACAACCTTGACCGGCTCCTTTACAGCCTCCATGTTTCTTTATGCTTCGCTCGTCGTAAGCAGACTGTTCAATCAGCTGCTTTGCCGAACCATCCCAACCGATAATCGTACCGAGTCGCAACTCACGATTCTCGACGGTGGTCATGTTTAAATTGATTCTATTCGCCATATAATAAATTTACTCTTCTTGATTTTTAAACTTCAACTTTCTTTCATCGATCTTGTAGTAGTAAGAGACTATCTTTGACAAGGCTTCTTTGATAGGTAATTCTATGTCAAAAACTGAAATGGCTTTTCTCTCGAACTGTTTCAGAATGTTGCGACCTATCTTCTTACAGACCACACTTCGACAATCAGAAAGCAACTCTACCGATTCCGATTTCTCTCCGCCGCTACAGCCATTTCGGCTGCCACAGCCCGAGTTACATCCAGTATTGCAGCCACTACCCTCAGCCGATCCGCAACCACTACCACATCCAGCCTCAACATTTCTAACATAAGTATATTGTTGCTCCTGTGATACCGGTACGGCTCTGGTCTCAATCTTGTGGAAATCAAGTCCCTCAACTGAATAAATCTCAAACTGCTGAGCAGCCCCATAATGCAGGTCGATATTCAATCCATCCGATGTAGCAACTGCAATCTTGTAACCCATACCTTAAACCAATTTTAACTCTTAATTTTGAACACTTAATTCTTAACTAAATCCTGTAGTCGTCTGCGTTATCCATCAATCCATACTCAAGCAAGATCTCTTCGAGACGCTCTTGTGTCATTGGCGTAGGGATCACGAAACTTGTGTTATCGATAACTGCCTTAGCAAGATTACGATATTCCTCTGCTTGATCAGAATCAGGCTTATATTCGATTACTGTCTTCTTGTTGATTTCGGCACGTTGAACGATGTTGTTACGAGGCACGAAATATAATAGTTGAGTACCCAACTCTTTTGCAAAAGCTCTTAGCAAGTCCAACTCACGATCTACGTTTCTTGAGTTACAGATGATACCACCCAAGCGAACACCACCTGTTCTTGCATAACGCTGAATACCCTTTGCAATATTATTAGCGGCATACAACGCCATCATTTCACCCGATGCAACAATATAGATTTCCTTTGCTTTTCCTTCACGGATAGGCATTGCAAAACCACCGCAGACCACGTCACCCAACACGTCGTAAAAGACATAGTCCAAATCATCGGTATATGCACCTAAGTTCTCCAACATATTGATGGATGTGATGATACCACGACCAGCACAACCCACTCCAGGTTCTGGTCCACCTGATTCAACACAACGCGTGCCACCGAATCCCTCTTTCATGATTCGATCTAGTGAGATATCCTCACCTTCGTCACGAATGGTATCCAACACAGTTTTTTGAGCTAGTCCGCCCAACAATAGACGTGTAGAATCAGCCTTCGGATCACAGCCTACTACCATCACTTTCTTACCATGTTCTACCAAACCGGCCGTTAAATTCTGAGTGGTCGTTGATTTACCGATACCACCTTTTCCGTAAATTGCTATTTGTCTGATTTCTGCCATTGTGATTATATTGTTTTATGCCACGAAAATGTGGCGGGTGAATAATTAAAATAAGTTTTGAATCTCGTTATAAGTATAAATTTTATTTAACGCCTCAATCAAGTCGCCTGGCAATGCCATTGCCACGATTCCTTTTTGAGTTAGCAGTGCATTGGCACCTGCCCCGATACGTGATGCTGTGACGTATTGACAATCCGAAAAGAGCTCCACTCTCTTCTCCATGTCGTCTCGGGAATGACCACCGTTCTGACAAACTGGAGGTGTTGTACGCTTCTCAACATAGATCCACTCTCCATCGAAGAACTGGTAGATGTAAAAATCCGTAGCTCTACCGAAATGAGTATCGATCGTGTATCCTCCATCTGTAGAGGCAGCCGCTACCCGGAAAGCATTATATTTCTGTTTATCATCCATGTGAAAAAGTATCTGATAAGACAAAATCGTCTGAATAAACCTCTTTGGAGAACTCGCTTACGCCAGGCACTCCCACCGCATCTGCACGACAGCGATTGCAATGACGGAAGACATCGATATACTTCTCTGCACTCTTTCTTGCCTCTTCAATCTGGAAGCAGAAAGGAGCTTTCTCATCCTTGAGTTCATACGTCGGAATCAGCGGGATGATGTTGTAGATGGAGGCACCCAATGATGAAACCGTCTTTGCTATTTGCTCAATGTGACTACCATTGATTCTTGGCACCAACACGGTGTTCACCTTTACTGTGATACCACTCTCGGCAATCTTGCGAATACCATTCAATTGGTTTTCGATCAATATTTTGGCACCTTCCAATGCATCGTATTTCTTACCATGATAGATAATAAACTTGTTCAGTTTAGCCTCAATCTCTGGGTCGATGGCATTGACGGTCACCGTCAACGAATCAATCTTCGCCTCGATTACTTTGTCTGCCTTCTCATCGAGTAGCAATCCGTTGGTACTCATACACTTGAGCAGTTGTGGAAACTCTTTATCTACAAGACGGAACGTCTCCAAAGCCGTATCGGTCGCCAACGTGTCACCCGGACCTGCGATGCCAGCCACTTTGATGTCTGGACAAATCTTCAACGCTTTTTTCAGGATGGCTACACTTTCCTCTGGCGTGATCACCTTTGCCGTCACACCCGGACGATGCTCCGTATCGTTCAGTACACGACTGCAAAAGCGGCAACCAAGGTTGCATGCAGGGCTGACCGGCAGGTGTATTCTTCCGAGATTACCAGGCTTATTGGCAAAGCACGGATGGTTATTTCGTAATTTCTCTTGATTTTCAGTCATAAAAAATTTTTTTTTGAAAATGTATCCCCCTTCCCGAAGGCTTTTTCGCCTTCGGTCATCACGGAAGATATGTCCAAATATTAATTAATTAATTGTTTGAGAACAAAGCAGTTGACAAGTATCTGTCACCTGAATCAGGCAGAAGCACCACAATATTCTTTCCTTTGTTCTCTGGACGATTAGCCAATATTGAAGCAGCCTTTAATGCCGCACCAGAAGAGATACCGACCAATATACCTTCGCTTACAGCAAAGTTTCTTCCCTCAGTAAAGGCATCTTCATTCTCAATAGCGATCACCTCGTCGTAGATTTTTGTATTCAATGTATCAGGCACGAAACCAGCACCAATACCTTGGATCTTATGAGGTCCAGCCGTACCCTTTGACAATACCGGTGAAGTAGCAGGCTCTACAGCCACAATCTTCACATTAGGATTTTTAGACTTCAGATACTCACCAACACCTGTCAATGTACCACCAGTTCCAACACCAGCTACGAAGATGTCCACCTTCCCATCCGTCTGATCCCAGATTTCAGGACCTGTCGTCTCACGGTGAACCTTAGGGTTAGCAGGGTTAACGAACTGTCCTAAGATAACAGAACCTTTGATCTCCTTGTTGAGTTCATCTGCCTTTGCGATGGCACCCTTCATACCCTTTGCACCCTCAGTCAATATAATCTCTGCACCGTAAGCTTTCAAAAGATTTCTACGCTCTACACTCATGGTGTCAGGCAATGTCAAAATAGCCTTGTATCCTTTCGCTGCAGCTACAGCAGCCAAACCGATACCTGTATTACCAGATGTTGGCTCAATGATTGTTGCACCAGGTTTCAAGATACCCTTCTGCTCTGCATCCTCAATCATTGCAAGCGCAATACGATCTTTAACTGACCCTGCAGGATTAAGATATTCCAACTTTGCTAAAATTGTTGCATTTGCAACACCTGCTTTTTTTGAATAATTGTTGAGTTTTAAAAGTGGTGTATTACCAATTAACTCTAATGAACTTTCAATAATCTTTGCCATAATTATTTCCTCCTATATTTTATTTAACGATGCAAATATAAAACACATTTTTTTATTAACCTACTAAATTGGTATGTTTTTTATAGATTTTTTTTATAGAATTTTATATGTATCTAATTATTAATATTTTAAAAACATTCTATTTAGGTATGTTATTAGGGGGTTATTATAAAAAAACAACCCATATTTTAATCAATTTATAACTATACCTTATTAAATAAAAGGGATTTTTTGTATAAAAAATGGCACGAATATCGTTTTTCACATCATTTCTACGACAAAAAGCACAAAAACAACCCTTATAAATCACCCAATAAAAGGTATTTTTATCCCAAAAGGAGAAAATCCAAACCAACAGATTCTATAATAGTCGATTTTGCAGTATTTTTAAAGCACTGATTATCAATATTATAAAAATAAATTCGACAATTTTATTTAAATTACCCACCAATTCAGTAGGTTTATATATTTATTGTTTGTATATTTGCATCATCGAAATGAAACAAAGGAAATAAAAATAACAATAAAAAAAAGGAGGTCGATATGTCAAACAAGAATTACAAATTTGAAACTTTACAAGTACACGTCGGACAAGAACAACCAGACAGTGCAACAGATGCAAGAGCAGTACCTATCTACGCCACTACATCTTATGTGTTTAAAGATGCAAATCAAGCATCAGGTAGATTTGGATTGACAGAGGGAGGAAACATCTACACTCGATTAATGAATCCAACATCTGACATCTTCGAAAAACGAATTGCAGCATTGGAAGGTGGTGTTGCAGCGTTGGCAACAGCCAGTGGATCTTCAGCCATTACGTATGCAATTCAAAATATTGCAACAACAGGAGACCACATCGTTTCTGCTTCGAATCTTTATGGTGGAACATTCAACTTACTCTCTCACACATTAAAGGAGCAAGGATTAACGACAACATTTGTTGATCCGACAAATCCAGAGAACTTCGAAAAAGCAATAAAGGAAAACACAAAATTGCTTTATGCAGAGACTTTAGGAAACCCTAATTCAGAGGTAATCGACTTAGCAGCCATTGCTAACATCGCGCACAAACATGGCATTCCATTCATCGTAGATAGCACATTTGCAACACCATACCTACTTCGTCCGATCGAATACGGTGTTGACATCGTTGTTCACTCTGCTACGAAGTTCATCGGTGGTCATGGTAGTGTAATGGGTGGCGTCATCGTCGACGCAGGAAAATTCGACTGGGCTCAGAACGACAAGTTCCCAGGATTGTCTCAACCTAATCCATCTTACCATGGTGTTGTGTTTACCCAAGCAGTGGGCAACCTAGCATACATCATCAAAGCACGTACAACACTCATGAGGGATCAGGGAGCCGCTATTTCTCCATTCAACTCATTCTTGTTGATACAAGGATTGGAAACTCTATCTTTGAGAGTGGAACGTCACGTTGAAAACGCCTTGAAAGTAGTGGATTTCTTAAAGAATCACCCTCAAGTAGCAAAAGTAAACCATCCATCCTTAGAGCAAGGAAGAGCAAAAGAATTATACAACAAATATTTCCCTAAAGGAGCTGGTTCTATCTTTACATTCGAAGTAAAAGGCACTGCAGAAGATGCCAAGAAGTTCACAGAAAGTCTTGAACTCTTCTCCTTACTTGCCAATGTAGCCGATGTTAAGTCGTTGGTAATTCATCCAGCCAGCACAACTCACTCTCAATTGTCTGAAGAAGAGTTGTTGAGTGTTGGAATCAAGCCAACCACAGTCCGTTTGTCCATTGGAACGGAGCATATCGACGATATCATCGCAGATTTGCAACACGGTTTTGATAGTATAAAACACTAAAAAAATTGTGTTATAAAAGAAAAAAATTATAAATTACGGCACAAAAAATCGATTTTTATGTCTAGAATTTATAAAACGGCCGATATGTTGATTGGGCACACTCCTCTTCTTGAGTTGACTCACATAGAAGATGAGTTCAATCTAAATGCAAGGGTGATTGCCAAAGTGGAATTTTTCAACCCAGGCGGAAGTGTCAAGGATCGTATCGCCAAAGCAATGCTCGACGATGCGGAATATTCCGGCAAGCTAAAAAAGGGAACTACCATCATCGAACCCACATCAGGAAACACCGGTATTGGACTAGCCAGTGTTGCCTCTGCAAGAGGATATAAGGTCATCATCGTTATGCCTGAGACCATGAGCGTAGAAAGACGCCAACTCATGAAAGCCTATGGTGCCGAGCTAGTACTGACAGAGGGTGTAAAGGGTATGAAAGGAGCCATTGCCAAAGCTAACGAGCTTAAGGAAGAGATTCCTGATAGTTTCATTCCTGGTCAATTTGTCAATCCTGCCAATCCAAGGACTCACTTTGAGACCACCGGTCCTGAAATATATGAAGACACAGATGGCGAAGTAGACATCTTCGTTGCAGGCGTTGGAACAGGAGGTACCATCTCCGGGGTAGGCAAATACCTTAAAAGCAAGAACCCGAATGTGAAAATTGTTGCCGTAGAACCAGCTACATCCGCGGTGTTATCCACTGGTATTAGTGGTCCGCACAAGATACAAGGAATCGGTGCAGGTTTTGTACCAGACACATTGGATACAAAGATATACGATGAGATTATCACTGTTAAAAACGAAGATGCTTTTGAAATAGGCAGACTCATCGGGAAAAAGGAAGGTATCCTTGTGGGCATCTCCTCTGGAGCAGCCACATGGGCGGCGATAGAGTTAGCTAAAAGAGAAGAGAACACTGGTAAAAACATTGTGGTGCTCTTGCCTGACACAGGCGACCGATACATGAGTACCCCTCTTTTCACCGAGTAAAATGACTAGCAATTATTTCAATTCACAACTCACCCCAAGGGACTGCGCAAAAAGTCCCTTGGGGTGTATCTATAAAACGACACTACCATGATGATATCAACACGTGGAAGATATGCACTAAGGGTCTTCATTGACCTTGCAGACCAATATCTTACCTTTAAAAATATCAGATTAAAAGACATCTCGGAAAGGCAAAACATCTCTCTCAAATATTTGGAGAATATCATGTCTCTCCTTGTGAAAAACAAACTTGTGGAAGGAACGCATGGGAAAGGTGGCGGATACAAACTGACTCGCAAACCAGAAGAATACACTGTAGGCGAGATTCTACGTCTGACGGAAGTGTCAATGGCACCTGTCAGCTGTTTGGACTGCGAAGGTCCTAAGTGTCCTCAGATGGAAACCTGTCGCACATTACCCATGTGGAGGAACCTCGAAAAAATCATCACAGACTATCTCGACAGTATCACAATAGCCGACCTGCAAAATTCAGAAGAAGGTATGTGGATTTAAACAATGCTTTTCCAAAACGTTTCCCTACATACGTTATAAGCACAAAAAAGGCCATCTCACACGAGACGGCCTTTTTCATAGAAGTATGATGTATTACTCAGTAACCTTCAACTTAAATGCAATCTTGTTTCCTTGACCATCTGTAGCAGAAATCTCTGTTTCTCCCTTAGACTTTAAAGAAACTTTTACTTGAACATAGTACAATCCGTTTTCTTCTTGAGGAACAATAGAATCAGGAAGTTTTGCCACTGTAACATCTGAGCTCTCCCATACTAATTGCTCTAATAATGAAGATTCAATGAAAGATAATTTCTCATTCTTCTCAGAATCAAATATACGGAATGTAAATGAACTCTCATCAACACTAATTGAAGTTGACTCTCCATTCTTTAAATTTTCATCAAATGATGAAGATTGGAATACTGCATTTTCAAATATATTCATAACCAAATCAATTGATTTGTTATTTGAATTACCTTTCTTTGCATTCCATACACCATTATATTGGTCAATAGTAAGGAACAATTTCAATGTGTTTTCTTGTACACCACAAAGAATAGTTTCCAACAATGTATTTTTTCTAATATCTAATGTATCAATCTTATTCTTTGAACAATACAAATAAGTCAAATTAGTATTCTTTGTTACATCCAAAGTTTCCAATTTGTTATTATTACACTTCAAGCTAGTCAACGCTGTTTGTTTTGACAAATCTATTGATGTCAAATCGTTCTCGCTACAATCTAATTCTTTCAAACCAGTAAAGAATTCGATACCATCAAGAGAAGATACACCTTTAGCACTAATATCCATAGATTCAGCTGCAGCAGCCTCTGCACGAGAGATTCCATCATCACCATCTGTATTGATACTCTTATCAGCTACAAGAGCAGCAAGCAATTTAGCATCTGCGAAATCGATATTACCACGAGCTGTTACCTTACAAGAGTCTTTCAATCCGTTAGCTGATTTTACATAGATGTAAGTAGTACCCGTAGCCAATGTCTTTACTTCTCCATTATCAACAGTAGCAATCTTTGTGTCACCACTTGACCAAGTAAGTTTCTTGTTCTTTGCATTCTTTGGAGTAACCGTTGCTTCCAACGTAAAATTCTCACCCACAAAAACATCCTTCTCATGAATGTTTAACTCCACCTTTGTTACTAATACTTCTGGCTCATCTTCTTCCTCTTTATGGCATGAGACCAAAATCATAGGCAATGCCAACACTGCTGCGGCAGCCATTCCTAACAATCTTTTTTTGTTCATTTTTTATATAGATTAAATTTAATAATTTCAAACACAAAATGTATTGCAATAATTATGCCATTTAGCATAATTCGCAAAGATAACGTCTTTTAAATAAAATCCTCACAAATATTTGAAAAATTTATTTTATTATAATTTTTGACATAAAAATTGCACGAAATAAAATGAGACAGCTATTTCTTTTAGATTTTGACACGTTAGAAAAGATGTTTTTAGATTCATAACACAACGTTTAATTAAAACAAAAAACAATGTTGACAAATAAAAATTAGCAAAAATGAAGGATAGAATTTTTATCTATCCTTCATTCTATCTATATTTGCAATATGAAATCAAGAATCACAATCGTCGAACTACTTCGCATTATTTTCTGTTTTTTTGTCGTATTACATCACGATTCAACATTTAAACTTCACATGCCATTAGGCTGTATTGGGGTTGATTTCTTTTTCATGTTAATGGGATATTTCGCCTTTAAAACCATTAGGACGAAAGAATCTGTGAGTACGGACCCCATGAAATTCTCCGTTCAATACACTCTATCAAAATTACTACGCGTTGCACCATTTGCAATAACTGGAACCATTTTATCTACACTTGTCACAGTAAAACACATAGGGAACAATTGGCTAAATGTAATATCCTACGACATACTTGAGGTGTTGCAACTACAATTACCACTGATAAATACATACAACAAAGATTTGATGTTTATCTACGGAGATGCACCTTTATGGTTTCTATCAGCCACACTGTTTGCACTCCCAATAATTTTGTATCTTGCCATCCGTTACCGTGATGCATTTTCTCATTACATAATGTGGGTGCTTCCTCTCCTATTTTTAGCTCTATTCATTCAAAAATGCCAATCAATATTCCCATGGAATACAAGCATTTTCCATATACCCTCTGGAATCTTACGAGCTCTTTCTTCATTAATGATAGGATGTACGCTATACTATACAACTGGACACATTAGGAAGATATATCAAAAAAGTCATCATCAAAAACTGATTCATGTTTCCCTCATCCTCCTATTTGTTGTTTCCCTCTCTTACATCACATTAACAAGTTATGGCGAGATTGATTGTTACTTTGTAATTTTTATTGGATCCCTTTATCTGCTATTAGCCATAAGTTTATCGGAAACAGGCATATTTTCACATCGTTCCAATGGAATCATTGTCAAATTAGCAAAACTGACAATGCCAATATATTGTTTGCATTGGCCTCTCATCAAAGCATATAGTGCTATAAAAGCAAGTGACAACCTTATTAACCAAATCTTATTAGTCATTATCTTCTGCATCATGATTTCGCTTGCTTTCTACTTTCATCATAGATACCTTCTATCACAAAAAAAGAAAGTTGAGTCGAATTTAAATTAGTTGTTTTCCATAGATTCAGACATCTAACGGCACATTTTTTGTAATTTCACATATAAAGGTGAGTGCTATTCATTCACCAAATAAGATTTTTTCGAAAGAAAAAGATTAATTTTGTAGGTAATTTTAGGGTATTACATAAATGCCCCGTTTTTTATTTGTTAAATTCAAAAAGATGAAAAAACTTTTTTTATGCTTAATTGCATGCTTTTTTGCGGGAACAACGTGTTTTGCCATTCGTGAGAGTGATTTATCCAAATCGGAGGTGGCTGTTAGTTATGGATTTTTCCCTTATTCTGACTTTAAAGAGACACCTAACGACCAGATATGGGAAAATTTCGTTCATGGCAATTTTGACGAATCTAAAGAGATGAAGGGTACAACAACGGGATCTTTCAACATCATGTTCAACCATCGTTTCAATCACACTTGGGGATTGGGAATTGATTTCAGCTATGCTGGCGAGAAGTCGCAATGGGAAGAACATAATCTAAGGGTAGCCGATAAAAACGTGTTTTATCTTACTATCATGCCTAGATTAAAAGCCAACTGGGTGCACCATAAATACTTCGTCATCTATTCCAGTTTCGCAGCAGGTGCTATGTGGAAACGTACAAAAGGAGAGACTCACTACGAGAATTTGGAGGATGCAGCTGATTTTATTGGCAGAGTGAAGACAAGAATCGCCAATGAGGCTATCTTCAGCTTTCAGGTTTCACCACTCGGTGTTGAGGTAGGAAACCATATCGGTGCCTTTGCAGAGGTTGGTTTTGGTCAGATGGGTATCGTACAAGCTGGATTAAGGTTTAGATGGTAATTCATTAAAATATGGCACAGAAGAGACAAGCATGGAATTCTCGCATAGGATTAATTCTCGCAATGGCTGGAGGAGCCGTCGGGTTAGGTAACTTTCTACGATTTCCCATCCAAGCAATCCAGAATGGGGGTGGTGCCTTCATCATTCCTTACTTGGTCTCCTTCGTCCTTCTCGGTCTGCCCCTCACGATGATTGAGTGGTCGACAGGCAAACTGGGTGGTCTCTTCGGACATCACTCGCCTCCGATGATTATGCAGAAACTGGGACGTCGTGTACACTGGCGTTACATCGGTTCCATCGGATTATTTTCTAGTATCATCATCGCTTCCTACTACTGTTTTATCGAAAGTTGGATCTTCTCTTATATGCTCCATAGCCTCTTCGGCACTTTCGACGGAATGACCGAACTTCAGATCTCCGACTTCTTCGACCGTTATCTGAACCTCTCCATTTCCGTCTCCGGAATCCCTTGTGATACTTTCCTTTCGTTTGTCTTCTGTTTGGCACTCAACATCTACATTCTCAGCAAGGGAATTGCAGGTGGAATAGAGCGTGTGGCAAAGATCTGTATGCCCCTACTCTTCATATTTGGTATCTTCCTTGTTATCAAAGCATTCACACTGAAGGCGGGTGAAGATGGTGCCATCTTCGACGGAACCTTGGGACTCAATTTCCTATGGACTCCTCAATTCGACTCATTGGCCAATCCTAATGTGTGGTTGGCGGCTGCCGGTCAGGTCTTTTTCACCCTCTCACTGGGTATGGGCGCCATACAAACTTACGCATCCTATTTAAAGAAAGAACAAGACATTGCCCTCAGTTCTCTCACCTCTGCTTTCACCAATGAATTTACAGAAGTGATACTGGGTAGTTCCATCATAATTCCCATTTCCATCGGGTATTTTGGCATTGACAAAGTGATTGAACTAACCCAATCAGGTGGCTTCGGATTGGGATTCCGAACCATGCCTTACCTCTTCGAGCAGTGGGGTACCGTCTTCTCCACTCTAGCTGGCGTCGCTTTCTTCGGATTGCTTTTCTTTGCTGGCATCACCTCAACGCTATCGATTATCCAACCGACAGTGGCCCACTTGTCAAAGAGCTTCGATTGGAGTCAGAAGAAATCCTCCTACATAACCGGAAGCTTCGTCTTCTTCTTAGCATTGCCTTGCATCCTCTTCTTCGACAAGGGTGTCTTCGACGAGTATGACTACTGGGGTGGCACCATGGCGCTCTTCCTCTTTGCCATGTTCGAAGCCATCGCCTTCTCATGGATATTGGGAGTGGACAAGGGGTGGAAACTCATCACGGGATATGCCAATATCACAGTACCCCGCTTCTTTAAATTCGTGTTGAAATACATCACTCCAACTATGCTGATTCTGATATTCATCTCCGCCCTCGTCAAACCAATGAACGACGATTGGAGTCTTATCAGCATTCATGGATGGGAACTAGACAATAACGCTATCATCGCCAAACTCATGCACAAGGGAATGGATGTCAATGATTCTAACATCATCTATATCGATGGTGCTCGAATCTATCTGCTCCTTTTGCTGATTACCATCTGGCTAACCATCTACATCAACATCAGAGTGAGAAAGAAAAGAGTACAGAAACATAATGAATCAATGATGTCATGAATACACTTCCATTTATCATAATGACCGTTGTTCAAGGTGCTATCCTTGGTATCACGATATACCTCTATTGGAAAGTTTTTACTTTTGAAAACAAAAACAACGAGAAGGAAGAATCCTTTTCGGACGACGAATTTTAACCCCTGCATTATGAACAGACTCGGACTGACCCTTCTCTTAGGACTTCTCTCCTTCTCTCTCTTCGGCCAATCCTACAAATCGGCTGAGACCACCGCTTACATTCAAAAATACCACAAGACAGCCATCCGCGAGATGTATAAATACAAGATTCCTGCAAGCATCACCCTCGCACAAGGCATACTGGAATCTGCCAGCGGTCGAAGCGACCTCGCCATCAAGGCAAACAATCATTTCGGCATCAAATGCTCTGGCAACTACAATGGCAAAACATACCATAAGAATGACGACAAACGACACGAGTGCTTTCGTGTCTACTCACATGCCGACGAATCGTTCAGAGACCACTCCATCTTCCTCACCAAAGATCGTTACGCGGCTCTCTTCAAACTAAAAACCACCGATTATAAAGGTTGGGCGAAAGGCCTCAAAAACGCAGGCTACGCCACCAATCCCAAATACCCTAGTCTGCTTATCGAAATCATCGAGCAAAACCAATTATACGAGTACGATAAGAATCCTGATAAATACTTGACGGAGAAAGAGGCGGAAAGCTACTCCATCAACGGGAATGAGACTCCCTCCACTAAAAACGATTCTAACCAAAACAGCGCACCAGAGGTTAAACGTGGCAAGATCAATGGTGTGAAATGTGTTCAGATAAAGGCGGGCGACACCTTCTACAAACTCTCGAAAGAACTGGGAATGAGCGTAGAAGAGCTGCAAGCCATCAACGACTTCCCTGCCAATTATAACCTAAAGGTCGGTGAGTACATCTTCATCCAACCTAAACAGAAAAAGAACAAATCAGTTTCTCACCACGTCGTACGTCAGGGAGACACTTGGCTATCCATCTCACAGCAGTATGGCATTCAGAAAGATAAATTGAAAAAGATGAATAAGGCTAAAGGGGAATCCATTCAGGTGGGTAAAAAGGTTCGTTTACATTAAGGTCTGCTTAACTGATTAGGCCTCTTCATTGAGGTACCATAGGTAGGTCTCCGTCTCATACCCCATCTTCTGCAACAGAGAGGCATATTCATCCACCTGTCTTTGGTGTTTTTTCAACTTCTTACCAGTTTTAAAATCGATGATAATCATCTTGTTACCTTGACGAATCACGCGGTCGGGGCGACTGATCTTCACCCGCTTTGTCTTCTCATCACGAGACAAAATGGAACATTCGTTATAAATCTTCAATCCAGGTTGGAACCACTCCCTATGTTCTTTTATCTTCTCCTTGGCATACTCTACCAATGACAACCGTTCCTGTTCGGAGGATATCAATCCTTCAAACAAAAGGCGACGAGAGGCATTCGGAATATCCTCCTCCGAAATGATGTTCGAAAAGAGATAGTGCAATAGAAGTCCCTTCTGTATCGCATCGTTTGTATAAGTAGAAGGGTCCATCACCCCATTGATATAAGCATTAGCCTTGTTGGAATTTCTAAAACGGGTTCTCCGTTGGAAGGATTCAAACGTGCCTTTTAGAGAGGCTGCCTTATCCTTGAATGGATTATCGGAATGTTTCTCTTTCCTTCCATCTTTTTCCGAAGAAAGTACGCTTCCATCGACAAAACGTCTTACAACAAATGGTGCTTCCACCAGTTCTCCATCCTCATTCTCCAACGATTCAGACTCCTCCACCGCCACCAAACGGTTTTGCAAAGCAGCAGCCAACAAGGAGGAGGTGTGTTTCATCTTATCATCATTCTCCTCAAAACATAAGACATACAGATTGCTCACCGCACGCGTGAAGGCAACGTACATCACATTGATACTATCCACCAACATCTGAATCTTCTCCCGTTCATAATCAGCAGAGAAAAAGGAGAACTTCATATTATCTGAAAAATCAACAGGGACAACCGGCAACTCATTGTATGGCGGTTCCAATCCCTCCGTGCCACACCACAACAGGCTACCATCTCTACCCTTTCTCGTGTCCCAGATGTCCTGATCACAATACGGAATGATAACCGTATGAAACTCCAATCCCTTCGACTTGTGAATGGTCATAATCTGAATACCATTGGCATTATCGCTCAACGGAATCTTCTTTCTATTCAGATAAGAATCCCAATATTCCAGGAACATGGCCACATCGGGCGACCGACGAGTAACGAAATCATTCAGCTCATCCATAAATTTGGAGAGGAAGGAGGTCTGATTATCCAAATGGTTCAGTTGCAGTTTTCTGCACAACTCCTCCACCATCTCATAGATAGGAAGATTCTTCACACTCTCTATGATTTCCATTAAAGCTTTGAATTCAGTAGTGGACTGAAAATCCAAATCGGAGAACTTAACCTTCTCCTCCGGACATTCCTTATAGAGGATATCTAAGTAGACGGAATAGAGATCCATCGTCGAAACCATATCCTGCGGATCGACAGTGATACGCATGGCATTGATAAGCATATTCAAGGCAGAAGATGAACTCAACAAGAAGGCTTCATCCGAAATAAGATCATAACATAAGCCCCTTTCATCGACTTCTTTTCGATGTCGGTCTCTATATGCAGTAAAATAATCTGCCACTTCGGCTATGTTATTGGAGGTACGTGTCAAGATGGTAATATCACTCGCACGCACACCCTTTTCTTGCAACTCCGTCACACGTTTCAGCAGAAGTGCTGGCATAGCATATTTGCCCATTCCATCGACTTTTTCATTCAAATACTCCACCGAAACAAAGCCCTTTCCTTTGTTGGATGCCTTCGGACAATTCTGCTTTGCACCCGCATACACCCCCTTCAACATAGAGAAAAGAGAATGGGTTGATTCAACATTAGGCATCACAGGGAGCAAGATGGGTGAGACACCACCCTCTTCCGAAGGCGCAAAAATAGAATTGTTAAAGTTGATCACATTCTCCATGCTTCGCCAGTTGTCTTCCGCCTTCAAGATGTATGGTTTCACACCAGGGAAAGCACCATCGAGACTCTCGATAATACTCCAATCACCATTTCGGAAACGATAGATGGATTGTTTTGCATCACCCACAATCAGATTCATGGCATTCTTGTCGATGCACTCCTTGATGAGCGGCATGAAGTTGCGCCACTGGGTCTGACTCGTATCTTGAAACTCATCAATCATGATATGTTCCAAGACCGTACCGATTTTCTCGTAGATAAATGGAGTGTCACTATCATCGATCATCGATTTCAGCAGATTAGGCGTATCACCCAACATAAACTGACCACGCGTCTGATTGACCGTACGAATCTGTTTGGAGACATCACACAAGAGACCCAATTTGTTGAAATGTTGAATGATTAGGTCGCAAGTATTGATGTGTAAGATATTTTCAGCACGAATTTTCTCGATGGAAAGGAGCAAAGGCGTCAGTTGAGAGGCTCCCAGTTGAATTATCTCATTGCGACGAGCATGCGTCTTGGTGGCCCACAAATCTGAGTTTTCCACCACATTCGAAGCTGTTTTTGACTCTTCCAACGACTTAAACTCGCCTCTTCTTTGAGAATTGATATAAGAATACGCACCCGACTTTCCTCTACTCAAATCATCAACAGAAAATCCGTTTTCATCGAGTATTTTATCAAACTTATCCGCCAATGAGAGGATCTCTCCCATCTTCTTTTTCTTTATAGAATAGAGTTTGTTTTTGTATTCCGTCAGAAACGTGCGATCCGACAATTTCTCCTCGAGTGTCTTCTCATAATCTTTGTAAATCTCCTTAAAGATATTTTTTGAAAAGGAGGTGATATCCTGAACCACGTTCCATCTCTTAGAGTCGGCCGATTTTTCGCTTGAATACTCATTCATCCACGAGCGAAGGTTGGCATTGGTTTTAAACTCCTCCACCATCAAGTCGATGGCCTCGTCTAAGGAGTCATCCGCCTCAATGATAATGTTCAGATAGGCGCCCAATCCCAATTCATGAGCCAGATTACGAAGGATGATTTGGAAGAAGCTATCGATGGTGCTCACTTGGAAGTGACTATAATCATGCAGGATATTGAAAAGCGCGCGATCTGCCTTTCGACGCACATCGTTGTCGGTCAGGTCGGTACCATATTCCTCTTTCAACTCTTTTCGCAAGGTAGCCAAGAGCATTGGGTCCTGATTATTGATGATCGAGAAGAGGTCGCCCATGATACGAGTCTGCATCTCGGTGGTTGCCTTATTGGTGAAAGTAACAGCCAATATCTTATTGTAGCAATACGGATCGTTCACCAGAAGTTTGAGAAACTCCAGAGAGAGGCGATACGTCTTACCCGAACCAGCAGAAGCGCGATACAATTTCAGACTTTTGTCTTCCTGTGCGTGTGTCATGAATATAATCCTTAAATCGATTCAAAAGTAAAACTTTTAATTGTATATTTGTTCAATAAAAACGTCAAATATGGAAAACAAGGAAAAAAGAATTGCGAAAGCAGTGGAATTGTTCAAGAGTGGGTACAACTGTTCACAATCGGTGGTGGGAGCCTTTGCAGATGAGTTTGGACTAACCGAGGAGCAAGCACTGAAGGTATCCGCATCATTTGGTGGCGGAATCGGACGTATGAGGGAGACTTGCGGGGCCGCCTGTGGAATGTTTCTGTTAGCAGGATTAAAATATGGCACGACCGACCCTAAGGATGCAGCAGGCAAAGGAGAAAACTATCGAATTGTGCAGGAATTGGCAGAACGATTCAAAGCAGAAAATGGATTCTTGAAATGCCGTGATCTGTTGGGATTAGACAAGGACAAGAAAGAGAGTCCGCAACCAGCAGAGCGAACCGCAGCCTACTATAGCAAACGTCCATGTGTGCAGATTGTGGAGACAGCTGCCAAGATATGGGCGGAATACTCAGAAAACAATAGCGAAAAACCTTCATCAAACGAGTAAGAGACATAAGGGAAGGACGTTATCTCTCTTCTTTTTTCTCCTTATATGTGCCATTGATATATTCCAGTTCCCGCTCTGTAAAATCCGACATGTCAGGTACATAAGTGGAATCCGGAATATACCACCATAGTTTTCCGAAAATTTTTTTCATCTCTTTGGTCTTGAAAACGTAGCCACGATGAGCATACGGCATATTTCGCAGGATACGAGGTTGTCCGCTCAATTTTCCCCATGAAGGCCTAAATCCAAGAGTTCGATCGTAGGAATAGCCACAAGGATAATCTTCCGTATCATACTCATCGACATATCTTAGAACCACTGAATATATATCAAGTCTCGATTTGGGACTATACTCGTACATTGTCCATTGAGCAACGGCATCCCGCATAGAAATCTCCCTGTTTCCAGAATATCTAGGTGATTTCCTTTGTTTCCCGACTCCTTTTGTAAATATTGGAGACACGTTTTGTAAGTCTTCACAATTCACATAAAAATGCTTAGCCGTGTTTGGACATTCAACTCGGAGTGTGAATTTGCCAATCTTTCCTCCTTTCCAATGTGAAGCGGGGGATAGGGCATACTCAAGATTCCAAAGATTAAAAGAATGACAAAGATCATAAGAATAGGTGTGATGTACTTTGTTTTCTCCCTTGACAAATTTTGCAGGGAATACATATAGATATTCCCAAATAACCTTTCCGTCGTAAATCAAATGACCGTATTGAACCTTTAACAACTCTTGTTTGTAGTTTTTGGGTAACCCAGGGACAGAGGTGGTTACAGGCTGTGATTGTCCATTCACTTCTACCGTAAAATCATGGATATATGGACTGCCGTCAAATATATTATCTAAAAAGCGGTTTGTAGAGGGGAAATAAGCCACAAAAGCCACTAACATATCTGTCGCCTCTCCATGATTATAGAACGTATAATCAACATCGACATAGGCTTTGGTATTATAGAACGTGCCTTCATTCTCGCCATAGGGTTTGGCCACATTAGTTTCATCAGTTAATCGAATGGTCAATATTTCTTCCTTAACCTCAATATTAATATCTTTGGAATCAACTGGTTCTAATGAAGATCCTCTTGCCAAAACGCCATAATCATTTCCATAAGTCACAATTGACGCAAGTAATGATATAATTGTAAATAAATAGCTTTTAGGCATAATATCAAATAATAGCTTTTTCCCCATTGTTTTTTGATTCCATGATTTTAAATCACTTAGTTTCTTTCTTCAGAAAAAACACATTTGTATAATCAAACGATGCCATTTTGTGGTCTGACGTCAAAATCATTGTTGTGTCATTTATCTCTCTAATTAAATATCTTGCAGGTGTTGTTCTAGATTCTTTCGCAGAAAATATACCATTATGCGTGAAAATTTCATTAACAGAATCATCAACTTCCTTAAATTCGTCTTCCAATCTCTCTCTTGAACTAATTTTCGAATGCGTCATTATAAGAGAATTGCCTTTTATCTTATATGATCCTTCGAGAAGAATCTTTCCATAGAAACATATACATTTATATGAGCCAGAAGCATCAAACTCGTATTTTTCAAGCAAAATTCCCTCTTTAGTACCTTCAATAACAGCTTCACCTATTTCAGTCCCTCTATTCTCACATACATAGTCTGTAGTCTCCCATTTTCCAACCATACAACTATTAGATTTAGAGCAGCCAAAGAGTCCTAAAGTACAGACTGCGAAAAGTGATATAACCAAAGTTCTCATTTTTTTACTTTTTATAATTTCTTAAAAAATCCCATTTGTTTTACTATCACATAACATCCAATGGCACGTGAATATATTTTCATGATGTCATCATCGATATTATGTATTTGCAAATATATATTTTATCTATCAATATTGGGAATTTCATCATGAGTCGCTTCGCGAGAAATCTTACAAATCTGTTCAAATCTTACAAATCTCTCTTATAGAAACTCATATTTGTTAGATTTGTGAAGATTTGTGTCTTACATACCAAAACGCAACGAAGTAGTATGTCCACCTCTATTATTTTCTTCGATATGGGATCAAATTCAATCCCTGCTTTGTATAAAACTGGAATTTACGATCGCAAGAAATCAAGGGCATACGATTGCAGATGGCATGAGCGATGATGATGTGATCGCTTGGATCTCGATGGTCTTCTGCTGTATTGATGGAAAGGTTAGCGTATGTTTGCATCTGTTCCTCTTTTAATGGTAGAATTGTAAAATAATATACATTTTTAATCGTGTGTATTATATCTGAAATTGATTTGCATGATTTAAACGATACACCTTTGCATCTATAGGCAATAATTAGTTCTTTAATGCTTTCTATACTGATGCAGAATTCATTGTCATAATCTTCGAAGATAGATTGTATGTCAGGTCCAAGTAAATCAGGGTCGTTTGCTAAAAATAGAAAAGTACAAGTATCAACCAGGTATCTCATTTGTTTTACTTTGTTTGAGTTCATTTAATAAAGTTACCCATTTGGGATAGGTGAATGTGATTTCACCTTTATGCTTTAATATAGCTTCCCATGTCTTGCTGACCTTTTTCTCATTTTTCTTTTCAATAGCTTTTTTTTCATTGTTAATTGATTCCATAATTTAAATCATTTAGTTAAACAAATAAATTCTTCGGGACAAAGATAATGAAATTTTCTTTACATCATTGGCAGTTAGTAAGGAATCCTTACATACTGATCTTTCTGTATGTTTCAATTTTGATTGTTTGGAACATTGTATTTTAATTTTCATTTTTTTCAAGGCATATATTACAAAAGTAGGGAATATTTTCAACAAGAAGGAAAAAACATGCTGATTTATAACAATGCAATATGTCTATTGTTTAATCCCGACTAACACCAAACCTTGTTTAAGTCGTTATTTGTGGATAAGTGATCATTGTATTCCCTGATTGAAGAAAGTTTAATTTCTATATTTGAACATATTTTTCTCAATTGTGCAATAACAAATGATGCTGTTTGTGGGGGAATAAATGGAGAAATGATGATTTCTTTTATGAGATTCTCTGGCTGAATATCAATCTTTATTCCACTCTTTTTTGAAACCATACATAGCATCCTTATTTCCTGCTCTTGGTCATAATGAATAGATTTGTTAAATAGGAGTTGCTCATGAGTAGATAATTTATCATTCTTTCCATAATTCATGTCTGCAATGATTATGTCGCATGGTAATTTTATACTATCTGCTAAATCCCTTATTGTTGTCTTTATCCTACAGACTATATCATTACTCGAATATGTTTTCCACATAAGCATAGTTTCCCCTATTGACCCATCAGTTCTCTTGTCTAATGTCCAGCATTTCACACAGAGAGATAATAATATATCCATCTCTTTATCTCTCTCTTTCATCTGTATTTTATCCTTATGGGAAAGGCAAGGTCTGAATTGTGGATTGTATGGATATTTTCTACAACCATATTTTTCGTCCAAATCAGAAAATTGTTTAATGCTAGGGATAAACAGTTTCTTGTTGTAAAATAAATCTATCAGTCTAGACAAATCAATATATCTGTATAATGGAGTATCTTCAAGTAATGAAATATTATACTCTTTCAGATAAATGGAAAAATCGTCAATTTTCTTTATTTTCTTCAATTTTGATTCATCTAGACCTATATCATTTATACTAATAGTCATCTGTTTCATTTGTATGTATTTTATAGTAAATTATAATTGGTCTAATCTGTTCTTTCATTCATAACTCGATAATTAATGTGTGAGGATGTCATTAAACAACTCTTCCATAAAATCAACAGTATCTTCATCGTCAGAAATTTGTGCAATGCGTTCTACATCATGATAAACAGAAAGAATAAAAGTCTTATCTTTAATCTCAATCATAGAATCTCTTATAATCTGGATGGAGCGCTCTGGAGAAAAACTCATTGAAAGACGAATAGATTTCTCCATTTCTTCTTTCGACAACCCAAGTTTTGAAATCCACTGATTTAAAATCTCATTTGCTTCATCGCTATAAGCACTTATAGGGGTTGCTCCCTGGGTAAATGCCAATATATTGATTATCGCATATTTCTGATTCTTAGACAAATCATTCGAAGGAGAGGTAATCGTAGATGGACGATTGTTGAATTTTTCTTCTTGTTTGTTTGCCTTGTAGTGCATGAACGCACTAAAAAGGAGGAACACGATTCCAAGGATAGTTAGAACTACTGCCATAACTCATAATTTTTAAAGGTTATCAATTTAATTCATTTTGCTGCAGATTGCCTCCACTCTTTTTGTGACGCAATCAATCTCTTCAGGCTTATACCCCAACTGCTGCCACCAATCAAAGAAGACAGAACATGCTTTCTCGTTTTGATTGACCGAGATGATCCCAAAGCCGCAATAAACGAGCCACTCCAGCACATTAGTATCTGTAATAGTTTTTAAAGTTGAGATTACAGTTTGAGCGTCAGGGGTTGAACTTGTCTGCGCATAGTTTAGCATCATTTCCTTTGTTATACCCATCATTGCAACATCTGCGAACATCATCTTTTGCGCCATTGTTGTTCTTTCTTCACTTGCAGGAGCTGCAGCTAATGAGGCTAGCATAGAAACTATTGCAAACTTCTGTGTTTGACTGAGATTTGCAAACATGTCTAATTGTAATTTTGTCTCATGTTGTTGGGGTTGTTTTGTTGTCTTTTTGTGAGATGAGAAAAAATTTAAGAATCCCATATTGTTTATTATTTACTTCTATCCGCCGATTCCCCCAAACGGCTGTCACAAAAAAAGAAAAACGTGGGAATCTTGTTACTCGCTCCCACGAACCAAGGCTCTCGCATTGCCTATCATCTGTAAGATTGAGCAACGCGAAGCCCACGCTTGGTTATGAATGACACAGCCCCCCGATGTATATAAACATACATCAAAGGCTCTGCAAATCAATGCACACCAACGTAAGCGTCCACCGTTGCATTCTCTTTGACAGATGATTCAAAACTTGCGAGATTTTGGCTCGTCAAAGGAAAACGTCAGTAAACGTCTTTCTATATATGTCTGCACCCATATATAATGGATACGTCACAAAGATAAGTAATATTTTCAACAACAAGAAAGTGCGTGCAATTTTTACATAAAAAAGACACATTTTCAGGAGGCAAATACATGATTATAAATATCTATAAAACAACAACATACATTCAAAACTTTAAATTTTTACCACCCTAAACTTTAGATTTTCACCATGTCAAACTTTAGATTTTTACCACTCCAAACTTTAGAAATAACCCTTAGCAAGAAAGATTGGGCAACTTTCCTTGATGCCCTATAGGTGGGTTCTATAAATTCATTTCAAGGGATCTCAAACAATAACCTTCCAACACTTCTCTCCAACCCTAACAATATAAACTCCTGAAACAGGAAGCGGGATGACCACACTCTCTGAAACTGCCGTCTGCTTGGCTACTAGAGTGCCTATCGTGGAATAGACCTCCACCTCACTTCCTTTCACTACCTGCTGCAAGACAATCGCTCCATTAGATACATATAACTGAATACCCGACTCTGACAAAGGAGTCTCTACGGCGACAGACTCGCAAAATCGACACCACTTCCGTATCGAATGAGAGATATAAAGAATGGGAGATTTCGTAAGGAAGTCTCCCATTCTCTTTTAGAAGTGGCTACAAGAGTTATAAATACAAGTTTGAAAATTAAAAATTTTCCCTGTCTGTTATTGGGAATGTATGAATACAATCAATATATTTGCTTTTATCTATTATTCTAATGTATTTGCTTATTTTTTAACTATTATAATCATGAATATAAAAAGATTTTCAGGAACGATTTTGTTATGTTCAAGTTTCTTTATGCTTCATGCACAAGATCTTGAAGAGAATAACATTTTCGATGCGAACGTGACGATTAAGGGTTACACGTTGATGGAGAATGGAGGGATTGTGAATAAATCTCTCTCTATTTATACGGGTTATACAGGTGATACACCTGATACGGAACAGCACATCCAACTGTCTGGAAATGAGACGAGTTATGGAACTATCATACCTGCGATAGCCTCTTTATCGAAATATGGCACGTTGATGCCTTTGAATTTTCATTCCAATGATTTCAATTTCATAGGCGGTTCAGTTCGCTTTGATAGTACGTTAAGCGTGATGGGCGAATGTTCCCTGCATGATAAGTTGACCATATTCCCTATAAAAGGTGCGCCGTATCATGTACGGGTTTCGGCGGAAGATATGACTCCAACCATATATTTCGGCGGAAGAGATATGCAGTCCATTGCTGGAAAATTCAAAGCCTCTTCGTTCTCTTTCATGGGAGGTCCTGTAAAATTCGACTCAATAGTAAATGTACGGGGATCTCTTAGGGTGTATAATGAACTATTTATAAATCCGAATAACGAAGTTCCATTAGGTATAAGTATCATGTCAGGGGATAATTATACCCCGACAATTATGTTCCAAGGCCCAAGAAACAATATCGAAAGGGGAAGTATCAAGGCTACTACGCTTTTCATCGATGGAAAGGTGGGCATAGGGACCAATGAGGTCGACGAAAATGTGCAGATGCAGGTTTCGGGCAAAATCTTGTGCAAGGGTGACATCGAGGTGGCCAGCATCGACGCGAGTGATATTAAGACCAATGATATCACCGTAAAGATGAATGATGTGGCCGACTACGTTTTTGAGGAGAACTATGATTTGAAGGACTTGTCGGAGGTGGAGGCATATGTCAATGAGAACAAGCATTTGCCAGGTATTCCTTCGGCTGAGGAGATAGAGAAGAATGGCATCAGTCTCTCTAAGATGACGAACCTATTGTTAGAGAAGATTGAGGAGTTGACTTTGCATATGATTCAACTGGAAAAAGAAAATAAGGCGTTGAAGGAAGAGGTGCAAAATTTGAAGAAATAACCATAGCATTATTATATCATGAAACAATTAGTCCTTTTATTGTTACTTTCTTTGTCTGTGGCCGTAAACGCCTCTGTGGGCGATTCGGGCATGAACGGACAGGTGAGTAATCCAAGCGATTACGGGCTACCTATGGTTCATCCTGCACCTATGGTTGATAGCTCAAGCGTAAGAGGCGCAAATGGTTATCTGATTGTAACCACAGATAAATACAGCACGGCTGTCGCAAAACTTATCCGGTGGAAAACGATTCAGGGTTTTAATTGCATCGTTTTGACAAAACCATCGTGGACAGATTGTGATGAGGTCCTTTCTGAGATAAAAAAGATGTACGATGAGGTTGCACCTAAGTATTTGCTGATTTTCGGAGATAACGAAGATGTACCAGCTGCTCATTACGCATGTGAACATGCCAAGGAATATTTTGGTGTCCCCTATTTTTTGTCCGATGTGCCATACACGACGTTGAGTTCGCCTCTGCGCATACTCCGTCCTGACATGATTCATGGAAGAATATCCGTCTCGAATGAGTACGAGGCTGGTGTGGTGGTTGATAAAATCATCAGTTACGAAAGGTATCCTGTGGAGGATGAGGCGTTTTACAACACATCCACACATTATACGGTTCCGGAGGATGTGGTGGATGAAAACGGTGATGGCATACAAAATGACTATTTCCTACTTAATTCGGAGCTTATCCGTAATTACATGATGGGTTGGGGCAAAACGGTAAATCGAGAGTATATATATGGCAGAACTCTTCCTACGCAATACATGGATTATTGCTTTCAACAGGGCTATCTGGTATCGGAAGATCTCCAGGATCCCAGTGTATGGCAAGCTACCAATGCGTCGCTGTCTGAAGAGATAAACAAAGGCCGTTTTTATCTCCTATATTCCGGACATGGCGGCACGGATGGCTGGCATGGTTTTACGGTCACTGACGTCTCCGGTTTGGCAAATGGAAACAAACTGCCTGTCGTGTATAGTGAGACCTGTTTGTCAGGTTCATTCGGCGAGCCTTGTTGTTTCGCCGAATCCATGTTGAGGAAGGAAGACGGAGGTAGTGTGGGTGTCGTGGCTGCGTCGATGACCGCTCATTTTTTGTGGAATGAGGCATTGAACATCGGTATGTTTAATACAATCTACCCGGATCCTGGCATTAGAGCTAATATCGGGCAATATGACTATCCTCAGTGGTTCTTGGACACAAGGAAAATGGATAACGGGGAACCTTGCTACGAAATGGGTGAGGTGTTGCAGAAGGGTAAGTTTAAGATGGTGGAGATGCTGGGAGACACGGCTATAATCGATTCTATAATGATTTATATGTATCATTATTTCGGAGACCCAAGCATGGAGATCTATACTGAAACGCCAGCTTGTTTCGACCCTTCCATTGTCAAAAATGGTTCTACCGTCACGGTGAACACAAATGGAGTCGATGGTTGTAAGATTGTGTTGAGCAGTTTGTCGGGCGACCAGATTCTTGTGGCGGAGAACGCTGATTCCGTCGACTTTACGGATGTGACATTCCCTTATACCGTGTACATCTCTAAGCATAATTACAAACCATACGTGATGCATTCGATGAATTATATGCAAGATGAAAACGTCAAATATAACAGGGATATTCTTGCGGATAGTATAGTCGTGGGCAGTGGCGTGACTTCCCACTACGAAAGTGGAGATGTGGTTGTGAACGGTGGCAAACTGACCCTCGTGGCAAAGAATTCCATCCAACTGCGACCTGGATTCAAGACGAATGGTGGTAAACTGTTGGTACATAAGGGAACGGATTATAACTGTCCATTCAGTTATGATGATCCGATTAGTATATTCAATGGCTCGCAAATGGTTCAGGAACCAGGCGATTCTACCTTGACGAAATCTGTCAATCTAGTATCTGCGGATGGCACCATTTATGTGGAGGGTAACGCATTGGTTCTTCAATTCACAAAACCTACTGAGGTCGAGGTGTATGACATGTTAGGAAGAGTGGTTTACACTAACCCTAACCTTCGTCAGGGACGCGTGAAGCTGAACCGTGGTGTTTACTCTGTGAAGTATGGTGATTCCGTGAAAAAGATTATGATAACGGAAGAGAAATAGGTTTCTCTCTTCTATGGGTAATAGCACCGTTGGAGCAATCCTTCGGTGCTTTTTTATGGGTAACTATTCTATGATGCTCTCCGACTCCCCACTATGTCTCTTTCTATTTTTCTCCACCACCTCTTTCGATGTGTTGGCATAACAATAGATGCAGAAGTGGCTGCAAGTGTTATACATACCGATATCCTTGCTCATCATGCAACCGCAAGCTAGGCGTTGACCCTTATCCTTCATTTTTTCGGGAGACAAAGCCGGACGACTAAAATCGGGTCCGAAGAGGCTATCCTGCTCAGGCAATTTGCCGTAGCTGAGGTAATAGAGCAGTTCCTTATCGTCGGACCATAATCGTTTCATCAATTCGCCATCGACACAGCGGTTATGTTCGATACCATATTGATCGAGGTCGATTTTCTCGCCACAAGTAGCCAGTTGCAGGTCCCAGCCCTCTTCATGCCAACGGTTGCGGCATTTAGCAAGTCCGTCGGCAATCTCATGCATCTGAGAGAGTGAGAACTCAGCCTGTTCGATGGTCTCTTTCGAGAAGTGAGACGAATCCTTCACGAGGTTGGTTTGCACCTTGCGGTAGCCAAGTATATCGATATAGCTGAAGACCAGTTTGTCGGTCAATCCTTTCAGTCGGTTGCCGAGGTTCCACACCTTCACAAGTAGGTCGCGGGGAGATAGCTCAGGGGTAACGATAAGCGGGTCGAAGCGCCAGATAACACGTTCCTTACCGATCAGTTCCGACAGTTGGCGGAAGGTCTCCACCCGTTGATCCACGCTAGGCACATTCGGTTCGAAGCCCTCACGATCGTAGTCGTTGAAGGTGAATTGGAAGTAGTAATGAATGCCCCGTTCATCCAGTTCATGCAGTAATGGTAGCAGCGGACGAGGGTTTTTCGTCCAGAAGACCACCACCTTACAGTTTTGGAAGGAGATGTACATTGGTTTCTGGTTGAACGGATTGTACCACACGCAGTAACCCGCCCGCAATCGGTTGATGAACCATTGCGCATAGAACGCCGGCACGTCCGTCGACCGACTAGCGGAGATGATGACGGGGGCGGAGGCCTCAACGATTTCACCAGATTGTATTTTTATGGGAAGTTTTTCGGGCATGATGCGGGTGATGATTAATGATGAGATTAAGTGTCATCTATATGCAAAGATACTATTTATATGGCAGAAAGTTCAACTAAGCGATTAAAACTATTTCGAGTTTGGGGAGAGAATAAAATGAAATTATGAGAAATTCAGATTGGGCTGCAAAGTCATAGTTATTCTACAATCTCCCAATGTCCGCCTTTGTCACCACCAACACGTCGAATGACATTATTCTTCCTTAACTTTTTGGTGTTCCAATAGACACCATCCTCTGTAATATCACATGCAACGGCCAGTTCCTTATTGGTGATTTGGGGGTTCTTCTTCATTAGCCTAATTATTTTCTCCGTAGTTTTCTCCGTAGTTTTCTCCGTAGTTGTTTTACCCGTTTTCGTAATTGTCTCCTTGGTTATAAGGCTATTCTTTTCGTTAATATCAGGAGCAAGTTTTTTGTCACAACCAACATGTATAGGGATATGAATAAGGAACGTCAGACGATCTTCCGTAGTCTCAAAGGTGGCACGAGGAGAACCATTGGCTGTCAGTTTCTCTTGAATAGTGGGAACTCCAGTTGAACGGCCTTCCGTCAAATCCAGTTCTTTTAAGAAGTCACCTAAACGGCGGTTGCGATAACGTCGGCTCTTCAAACTGTCGCCTTTTTCAATAGCTGACATGGGAATGCTACGGTCTGGCCCTGGACAGTTGAGAATAGTAATTCCATCAGGCTCAATGGTTATTTCCACTGGTTCGTGTTGCTGATAGTCTCTATGATACATCGAGTTGACGACAGCTTCTTCTATTGCGTCATACGGATAGTTCCAGAACCGGTTAGCTTCTTGTTGTCCAGACACTTTCTGTACTGTTTCGTAAAGGACATTTGTTTCCAAATAATCCATTGTCTGCTTAACAATCTGTGGAACACTTCCTTTGAATGTTTTTTCTGTGAAGTTATGAGGATTCTTCACTTTCCCTTCGGGAAACGTCACAATATCAATCTGTGTATAAGGGAAGAACTTCTCGGGATGCTCACAGAACATCATTGCCGCCACGTTCTTGATTGTGCGATTTTCTGTTGAACCAGTCATCAGTTCCATTTGCTCCAGTGTTTCCACCAAGGGTTGTGTAAAAAGTGACGCTTCCAGTTTGCTTCCAATAGTAGCCAGATAGTCACGTAGCAACACCATCGAGATGTCGCTCATGGCAATGCTCGGGTTAGAACGTTCATCGAAAGGCACACGATTGGTCATATCCCTCAATTCGTCAAGCACTTCTCCTTTGGCGATGATGCTGCTTGAACCGCTGCGAATGAAATACCGCATTTGTTTCACTTTGGCCGTCACATCCTGAGGTATGGCATAAGGTCGGTTCACACCAGACGGTGCCCATATCACCAATACCTGTTGACCGTCCACCACCTCTACAGAAGTTCGTGGCAAATAATACGGGTCAAACATATTGTTGAACCCCACCATCTGCTTCAGTATCCCATCCACCACCTCAATATTGATACCTATGACAGGTCTTTTAGCGATACCATATTCGTTCTCTTCAACACCCACAAGCACATAACCGCCCCCGAGGTTGTCAAAGTCATTGGCAAAAGCGCAAATGCTGTGGTAGATGTCCGCAGGATTCCACCCTTTCTTAAACTCAATCCTGTTCCCCTCGACCTTCCGCTTATTCAGCAGATCTTCTATGTTAATTGGTAATGCCATACTCTAAGATTGATTATATATTATTTTTTTGATAAATTTTTCAATGCAAATATATTGATTTATAGTGAAAGAGAAGGTTCCCCTCCAAAATTTGTGCTTACACATTATGTAAAGTAATTGTTTTCATAAAAAAGTTCTACTAAGCGATAAAAACTATTTCGAGTTTGGGGAGAGAATAATTTGCTTTAATGGGGGGAAAGTAGTAATTTTACAAACGGAAAGTGTATGTGGAGTTATGAGAAATTCAAATATGGGTTACCTGTGAATTTTTCGAAAAACTTGAAAATGATATCGAAATCAATTATGGAAACAAGTAATAACACAGAAATCATTCCATTCTCAGCAGTTCATCCTACGGAAATCATTAAAGATGAGATAAAAGCAAGAGGAATATCACAAAAGGAGCTAGCTATCAGAATGGGAATGAAGTCCTTTAATCTGAACAAGCTACTCAAGGGGGAGAACATCACTCCTGCTATTGCTGCTAAATTAGAGTTGGCGTTAGATATTCCTTCTGATTTCTGGTTAAACCTACAGTCTCAATATGAGATAGATTCTAAGAATGTGGCTTTAAGAAATGAGTTTGAAACAGATGCTAGTATAGATAGGATTATTTGAAACTTAAAGTTCTATTCTGTTTGCTATAGCCCCCATAAAACGACGTGGGGATATCAATTGACTGTAGACATCTGTATCCCCAGCGCTTTTTATGCCTGCTAAAAAGGTTTATTTTCTTTAGCAATTGGTTCTAAAAATAAGCGGTATTATATATGAAGAGATGTACAACTTAGCCTTTATCCTTCCAGAAAATCTTGTACACAATCAAACATATCTGCATCTAACCGCATATCATCTCGATAGTGTATAATAAAGTTAATCTTCGTTTTAAACAAGGTATTGTTTACCGAGTAGAGATAGTCGTTCAGTGCAATCAGTTCTTTGATTAACCAGTCATGCTTCCGCATCATCCAGCTACAGAGTATAGTACAATTTTTTTCCGAACAGTCATCAGAACCTGTGATTCTAATCCGAAGGCAATCCTCCTGCTTTTCGTTTTTCAATTTACATCCTTTGCATCTCTTTGCTTTTTTTGCTACCGTCAATTGTTTCACATTTAAGTATAGCTCTATATTTATTTCTTCAGTAATTGGCTTGTCACCCATTCCTGCTTTTTCATCGGTGGTATAATCTGTTTTTAGTACTATTTTATCCGTCACCAAATGTGATATCCAATGAAACTTTGATGTGGCTGACAAATTTCTCAAATTTTGTCTCAACAAATGATAGTTTACTCTATCATTTGCCACATCAAGTAAGTCTGCCAATCTGATGAGAATCATCAAGTATTTCAAACTTATTGTGTCATCTTGAGCCCTTGACTTGAGCCCATAAACATCCATTACATCATATCCATGGCTCTCTGATACTTTAGCTACAAAAGACAACAAGGTCGGCTCTAAATAGTTTAATAAAGAATTGGATCGTTCACGAATAAACTTGGCACTATCCTTGGCATGGTTATCTCTAACCAAAGCCTCGAAATATCCATACACCTCATTGAACACCTTGATTAAGAAATTGCCAGCATCTTTATAACGAGAGTCCTTTTTACCAGTATAGTCTATCTCATCAAATTTTCCGACCTCTTTTTCCATTTGGAGCATTAAGTCCGCAATCAAAGTCATATTCTTTCCACTTTCAGAACTTAACCTACCCAAATCCGGATGAATGACCATGCTGATGTCGTGCAAATAGCACGCTAGAAAAAGAATATAATAATCTACATTCTTTAATGCAAAATAGTCAATTCTATTCGTTAATTCCAATGATTTTGTGATAAGTGTAACAGCGTGCTCTTCATTATGCAGCGTGTAGGAGTTTAGAAATTTAGAACCATTGTACCACAATCCTTTCGTAAGTCGATGAGTCACAATCAACGAATCCACCCATTCTGGATTACGAACATTCCTGATGAATAGATTCAGTACTTCAAGCACTCCAATATCAATCCCCATTTGGTTGGAAATGTCTTTTTCATTTATATGCTCTACAAACTCTTCAAATTGCTCCAAATCAAAGTTTTTATTCCTCAAATAGGCTAATATTCTAAGTTCTATGTACTTAAATCGTCTGGCATTCTTTTTTGATAAAGACAATGAATCCGAAGGAATGACATCTATGATTTCTGAAAAAAACACATTCAATATCTTACGCTGATATTCAGCAGAGGCTTTCATCACAAATTGTGTAAAATGCGCCTCTGCAAAACCTTGATTCCGCATTTTGCCTATGCAGTCCTTAGTATCTTTGTCCTCCGATTTTTCAATAGACAGAAATTCCCGCAACTTGCCTAATTGCTTGTCTGTCTCCATACATTTTAGGCTCTTAAAGTTCTCTCTGGCCCATCTTATTAGAGATACATAAGAATCCTGGGACATCGATTTAATTATACAAGATGTCTCCACATCCTTAGCATAGAACAGAGAATCCTGTATTCCTTGTACATTTACATTACAATTATGTAGTAACTGTTTTTCAAACTCAATTATCTTCTGCTTGAAATCTTCAGCCTCTTTCTTTCTAAGATTTTGGATAATAAGACGATATTCTGTCTTAAAAATATCCTCTTCATACTGCTCGAAGAATTTTTCAGGATCATTAGCTTTCTCTAAGAAACGTTCACAGAAATCGTCCATATTTGGATTACCTTCTTCTCTGATTTTCAATAGTCGATTGCGATAAAGGAAGTATTTCTTAACCCTTCGCAAGAGTTTAAGTTTTGAAGCGAGCACCTCACCGTTCTTTTCTTCTTTCGCTGCGTCATTCTGTTTATCGACAAGTTTGCCAATCTCACGAGAAATAACTTTGTCTAGAGCTTCCAATTTAACTAGAGACACATGATCGTCTATTTCATCTAAATTATACGACAGATCCGAGTTCATGTATGTTTCTCTAGTTATATTTGCTATTGGTCCATATTGGTTATCTGCATCATCTATATGAGTAAAGGTACTTTTACCTTTTTCGTGGAATTTAATCGTATAATCTAATTTAGATTGAAAAGCAAGGCTGTCTTCATTGACAAAATTAGGGAGTGTATTATTGGCCTTTTTTGCTTTCTTGCATTTCTCTTTTAAGCTATCATTAAGTGCATCGATTCTATTCTTAAACTTGTCCTCATCCAGTTTAGACTGGATATATATGACAGAGTCATCAACATAGAAATATGCATCTCCTTTAAAGGTATTATCCTGCATCAAAAGACGTTTAATCTCTATCATGCAAAGGTTGCCAAAGAAGTAAGATTGAGGCAACCCCTGTGGTATTCCATAATTCATGTATTGATTCGTGCCAGATAAGTCAGTTCCTTCTGGATAATAATACTCTTTCCAAGGCTTAATGTTTTTGGAGGACATGTTGAAATACAACAATTTGACCACAGCACAGCAAAGTCCATTCTTATCGGTGTCGTATGTTTTCGATAGTTTACTGATGATGTAGTCATACATCATTTTAGGAGAAATAGACGGAAAAAAATTTTTGATATCCAAACTTACTTCAGTCTTGTAGTTATGGTTCTTTTGGTATGTCCTACAATGTTCAATAATCTCATCGGTATACTCTTTGTATTTTGTCTGCCACTTGTGAAATAAATACTGAACATTCGTACAAGGAATATTTCCATAGAAATTGTGGGGCAGCAATTTAGACAAGTCTGATAGTTTTCTAACCCCTTTATCTAAGTCGTCATCAAACATTAAACAGTTCAAGATACTTACCATACAAATCAAATCTATCAGTCTTGCCGTGTGTATCGGGCGAAAGCCCAATTTATCATTTTCGTATTTCTTGATTTTGAAATATACTGTTATATCAAACAAGTTTTCCTTGTCTGACATTACCCATTCCAACCGTTGGTGGCAACATTTTATAACCTTAGAAATCAAGTCTATATTATGCTTATCAGCGAGTGCATAATATAATTCGAGGTCATTGACTGCAATTGTTTCCTCCACATTGCCTTCATTATGGAGACATACAGGTTCCGCTGTGTCCAACAAACCTTTGTCGAACACATACGATTCCATGCAGAATATCGAATTGAAGATATTCCGTTCGTCTAATATCTTATCAAACAATTTCATTTTCTGTGATTTTCTTAGTTTGTTTATTTAACATATCAAAAACAGAATCTATAAGCCTCACCATATCAGAGGGTTCTTTCCTACTGCAAGCCTTTAACAAAGTATCCTTGACTTTTACAATGATAATATAATCGCTCTTCGCTTTTGCTAAACGATTAAAGTTTTCCCAAAGCAAACGAGCTTTAACAAATGGTTCCTCGCAAGTAAGTTCTACATCTAAAATGTCATGAAATAATACATGAATGTTTTTTTCTGGCCATAGTTTACCAGATAGCAAATTAATGTCAACAAGTACGTTATTAAAAAAGCGAATAGAATTAACAAGAAAATCTATATAGTTAGTTCTGCATTTCCTCATGTAATTCCACGAATAGTCAAACTGTGGATTTTGAGAAACAAAAAATAAGTAACCCGACAATTGTTCGTCGCCATCCACTTTTGTTTCAATAGCATTTCTTAACAGTTCGTTATCTTTATAGTTTTCTGTTTCGTATGATTCTGCCAAATAAGACAGCATTTGAACCACAATTAACTTCGATTGGTACTCACGCAGATATTTGTCGCCAGTCTCAAGCTTTTCATTGTCCTCTGTCGGCGCTGTTAGTATGTCATTACGCAGCATGTCAAAGGAATAACTCATCTTTTCTATATCAGTCTTTTTATTATTCTCATCCATAATATAGAAATACTTCATTTATTAAATCAGTTACTGTTAATTCTCACCTTCCCCTAAGGAAGAGAAGGTGGAAACGGACGGAAAATGTAAACCACCCCCCTTCCTACATTCTTTTTTCTTATTATTAATCAGAGTGTCTAGGCTCATAGTATTCATAATCACTATCATAATCATTATATTTTGAATCACTACACATCTTTAAATTAATGATAACATATACTATTAAGCCACCTACTAAAAAAATTTTAAAAAGGCTATTAATGCAGCCATCATTACTAGTATCTCTCTGAACGCCAGTCTCTTTAGCCTTTTTGGACTCATTGTCCAAATGGTTAAAAAGCAAGAGCAATCCACCAAAGCAAATGATTCCTATTATATACACATATATCATACTTTATTATATTAATTATTATTTAGATGAAGTGGAAGGTTGTCTCATATGATGACAACAACCTTCCCAAAAGCAACTCTATCACTTATTAGTAACTACTAGAATAGTGCGAAGAGTGAGAACGATGTGAGCTGTGTGATTGGTGAGATCTATGTGAATAATGAGCATTCACATCATTTCCCGTATTCACAGGCTGCTCCAAAATCAATAACTGCTCTTGGTCAGAAACTGATACTTCGCTGTTGTTTGTAACCTTTGCAATTACATCCTTGCTTAGATTAGAAGCATACGAAGCCCCTGTGAGAAGAGCAGAAATCAACAGAAATAACACTTTCTTCATTGAACCTCCTTTTTAATGTTAAACAATAAATGAACTATCACTTAAACACAGGGTGAACCTGTGATATCTTCTGTTTGTGGATTAATGTATATACTATGATGCTCTTGGTTTGAAGCAAATAGTCCTCCACATTTTTCACGAAGTTTACATGCTTCGCATTCTGGCAGATATGTGTCTTTCCAATCTGAAATAGAGCAGATGGCAAAACGCCTGATTTCAGAAGGCAATACACATAACTGAGCGTTGTATATTTGCGTGCAAATGCCCCGATTTGCCAGTGAAAGAACAGCTTGTTTTAATTCATCGTTATAATCGTGTGGGTCTATCCACAATTCCTCATAGTTTGTATTTGCATTGCCTGTTGTTTCCATTTGCATAAAGGCAACTTGACTTACAAATGGGAAATTATGATAGATGAAATCTGATAATTGTGGCAACCGTTTATAGGTTAGTTTGTGCATTACGATTCGTAGCCCAATACGTTGATGGAACAATGCTAAATTATACAGACCTTGAACGGTTTTATAGAAGGTATTAGCCCCCACAATGTGATTGTGTTCATCTGCTATGTCCGAGAATATTGGTACATCAATTTGTAAATCATGATGCCCACATTGTGCAAGTTTTAGGGCGTATGATTTATCCGCAAATTTCACTCCATTGGTCAACAAACTTATTCCCGCCTTAGGTTGAAACTTTTGAATCTGCCGTATTAACTCAAATAGTTTATCTCCTAACAAGGTGGGTTCTCCCCCTGTTATTCCAATCTCTTTTGTATGTTTGTCAATCAGTGAAATAAGTTTCAGATTGAAAGCTGTTTTGTCTTTTTCTGTGGGTACTGGTGGTTGTGGACACATAATGCAATGGTGATTACATCGTCCTGTGGCAAATATAGCATTATGCGATGATTTGATCTCATAGACGAAAACTATTTCACCTTTCTCGTTTATCAAAACCACATCACCCTCGTTAAACTCATCAAGTCTTTTCACATTACTTACACATGGTCTTCTCTCACTAACAGAATTACTATTGGTTATGAGTGCAGAATATCCCCATGGCACATGTGTTGCATCTTTTTTTACGAGAATGGCATCTTTGCGGTTAAGAATATTCTTACCATTTAGTGTGATTCGTCCAAGAATGTCAGTTTTAATATTGATTGGAGTTCCATTTATCTGTTTCATATTGTTATCAGTTTATCCAAGACCAAAATATTCTGTTTATCTCGGGGTCATGTTTATTCAACAATTCAAATAGGTGGTGAATGATTGCAGTATTTTTCTTGCACATGTCACTCGTTGGTCTATGACCTATTACATCTCCCTGTTCAGAGTAGTTGCGTACAGGATCTGCTCCGCAATAAGGTTGAAACACACATTCCGAACACATTGGCAAACACTCTGTACATGCATTTTCAATGACATAATGCAGTTTCTCGCCATTGAACATTGATTGATAGTCATCCTCATTAACATTACCCAACCTAAAATAGTAGTCTTTGAATCTTGCAAGCATACGTCCTTCATCAGCTACATAAACGTTACCGTCCCAATCATATATTGCTCCAGCTATGCCTACACCTGCGGGAGACTGCAAGTCTACAAATCCTGTGGCAAATGGTGTAAGAATTCGTCTTAAAAGCAGAGCCGCATAACCTTCTATGAAGAAAATACCTTTCTTGTTTAATTCTATGATATAGTCCAGTCCCTCTTTAAAACTTTCTATGAAATCTTCAACAGGGTATGCTATCTTGTCTTTGTACTGTTTTGCAAAACCGTATGGGTTCAGTGAGCGGAGAAAAATGTTGTTAAAGCCCATTCGAACATATTCGTCTATTATATCTTTAAAATGCCCGATGCTATATTTCGAGGTGGTCATTAGAGCAGATACACTATCGCTCCCGTAAATCTCACGAATCATCTTGATGTTTTCCTCGAACTTTTCATGTGTTTGATTGTTGCCTTGTAATGGACGGTTTATATTGTGCAGTTCCTTGGGGCCATCAAGAGAGGTTGAGATGTCACATTTGTGCTTTTTTAGATATTTTACCATGTTAGGAGTCAACAATGTTATGTTGGTGCAGATTACAAACCCAAGGTCTTTCTTCTTAAATAGATTTTGCCATTCTGCTTCCTCTATGATATATTTTACCATATCGAAATATGTTGAAGGGTCACCTCCTTGGAATTCAACTTTAATGCAAGGAGAAGGGGACTGGAAGATGGTCTTCACCACATTCTTTGCTGTTTGTTTCGTCATGTCAGCTTCATGGTCGTCCATGTTCTTTCGTGCCACTTGACAATATATACAACTGGAATTGCATCGTAAGGTTGGGACAACCATGTGAAGACTAGTAAAATCGCGGAGGATGCTTTTCTTCGTCCTGAACTTTGTGGCAAGCATGTTTACGACATCCTTTACATTGTCTACAGTGGCAATTTGTTTTGATGCTATATCTTTGAACACTTTAGACTTTGTGTCAAGTTCATTGTTAACAAATTTTTCAAAATCTTCATCACACAGAAAGATATATTCACCAACATCATTAGTCAGCAAATACTCTGATTCGTTGAATCGACTGAAACGAAAGGGTAAGATCTGATATTTGTTCATTTTGACACTGGTTTAAATGCTTCTTCAACTATTAAGTCACGAATGTGACCAAATTGTTGATTCGTATTGTAACGTATTTGTTGATCAATGAGTTCATTGCAGAATTGTTTGACAATCTCTTCAGAAACGACATTATTGTTTTTGGACTCGAACACAATAATCACAGTCCCTTCTTCCATATGTTGATGTATATAGAATCGTTCTGTAAACTTGTAGCATGCAGCAGTTATAGATTCTTTTGCGTATAAAGCAAGATCTACATTCACCTGAAATTTATTACATTCAAGACATGTGACGGGAAATTCAATTTTTCGTTGCATATAATTTCAATTCGTCTTGACTCCCCTAAAAGACTGTTATATATAAAAAAAGAAAAACGTGGGAATCTTGTTACTCGCTCCCACGATTCGAGGCCTTCGCATTGCCCTTGCTGTAAGATTGAGCAACGCGAAGCCCACGCTTAGATATGAATGACACAGATTTTACTTGATGCGTATAACACCAAAGAAAGTTCTGCAAATCAATGCATACCAACGTAAGCGTTCACCGTTGCGTTCTCTTTGACAGCAAATTCAAAAGTTGCGAAGTTTCGAATCGTCAAAGGAAAACGTCAGTAAACGTTTTTCTATATATGTCCGCACCCGTAGTGGGTACGTCACAAAGGTAAAGTATATTTTTCAATAACAAGAAATTGCAAATGATTTTTTCACAAACATGCACTCTGTTGAAAAATTAGTGTCTGATGAGGAGAAACAATGCAAGACTCTATCATTTTTGAGAAAGCTCACTTACTTGTCGATTGTCCCTTCTTGTTTTTTCAATTCCTCCCAAATTTGATTCATCGTAACGTCCGAATGTGTCTGATTGAGTATGGTCAAAATCATTCCTGACCATCGCTGAAACAGATAACATGGATCAGTTATCCCCCGCTTCTCCATCTCGGCTTTGAATGGCTCACTATAGATTGATTTAATGGTTAAATGATTACCGAGTCCCATATATTTAGATATCCACCCCTCCGGAGCCTCATGATCGAAAAGCGTAAACTTACAATACTTCAAAATGGGTACGACCTCCAAAAGATGATCATACTCTATATTTCTAATGTAATTGGTGTAGTATATCTGACCATTCGCATCAATAATGCATACACCTCCTCCATCTCCGCATGCACCTCCTTTCGCACACGAAAATGCCACAATATCAAGGTTACAATACTTTTTGTAATTTGCTTCTTCAATTTTAATAATCTGTAACATAGTGTTTTTATAATAAGTATATTAATTTCTAACAATTGACATCCGCAACAGACTTGATATATGAATCCATATTGTAAGTCATACCATTCAATCATTTTTATCGTCTTTATTCATCAAACGTTTTGTTTCCTGCAACTCCCTTTGCAAGAGGCGTACACGTTCAGCCAATTGCTCTTGGCTTGGCAAGGCATCCTTGATTCTGATGTTGTTATACGTTGCCACACCCATTGGAGTGTTGATGCCTTTGAACGACCATTGAACGTCTGCGCGATTCATATTCGAACAGACCAAAAGACCTATAGTCGGATTATCATCTGGTTGTTTAAGAACTTCGTCTACAGCGTTTACATAGTAGTTTAATTTGCCAGCAAATTCTGGCTCAAACGTTCTTGCCTTTAGTTCGCACACTATGTAGCAACGCAGACGAATATGATAGAAAAGCAAATCGATTTTTCTTGTCCTACCTCCAACAATTATTTCTTTCTGTTTGCCGAGAAATGCAAAACCGTTGCCCATTTCAAGCAACAGTGCCGTAATGTTGTCGTGAAGGGCTTTCTCCAATTCGCTTTCATCGTAAGTTTCGTGATCCACTGTTGCAAAGCCAAAATCATAATTTTCCTTCACCACATACTGCGCTATTTGTGCCAATTGAGGTGTTAGGTGCTGCGGGAAATTATTGGGAACTGTTCCTTGCTTTTTGTAAATACCATCTTTCATTACGCGCGTCAATATTTCGCGGCTAATTCCTTCTCTAATGGTGTAACCAACATAAAACAAGGCCTCTTCGATTGTTTCCGAATGCTGGACAATACGAATATGGTGCCCCCATGGCACGCAAGCAAACGGCAGGGGGAATTCTGAAACATGCTGTTTCAGTTTTTCTTCATCTGCTATCTGCTTGATTTTCTTGTCATAACTGTCATCAGGCAACATTACTGAAACAAGTTGTTTCAGTTTTTCTAAATCCTCAGCATAGAACTGATACCACTGTTTCATATACCACAAATTGCGCACCGAAAAGTTTGTGCTGTCAGGAAACTCACGATTCAAATCCATGCTTACCTGCTCAACCACTCCAGCCCCCCATCGCTCCTCGGCCTTCTTTTGAACCAAGTCACAACCAAGTTGCCAGTTGAATAAGAGTTTTTCCGCATTCACCTTGACAGCTGCTTTCACTTGTGCAGAACGATAGCGATGTTTAATATCAGCTATCCAATCCACATAGTCCGCATCAATGTGTATATCATGAGACTTCACAATATAGGGTTCAGCCTGTGGCTGTACGTCTTTGTTTTTTTGCTTCATTGTTTGATTTCTTCAGGCATGTGTATATTAATTTCTTTTTTCATATTCTGTTCTCTTGTATATCCATAATGGACACTTCACAAAGTTAGGGAATGTTTTTCAACAACAAGAAAATACAGTGTGATTTTTTCGTAAACAGAGACGCACAGCCATACATATCCATACAGCCGTGCGTCTTTCTTTACCACAGATATCACCTACGTGACTCTGTTTTTATTTCTTTACAATCTGTTTTGTGTATGTTTCGTTTTCTGTGACAACACGTACAAGATAGATGCCCTTGCTGAGACTCTCCAGATTGATACTATAGTTGGATCTGCCTGAAACATCTTCGGTCTTACGTATCGCACCCATCATATCAATCACCTCTATTGTCACCTTCTTTACAGATTTTTCTCCAAAATAGATGTTCAGATAATCTTGCACTGGATTCGGACTGATAACACATCCAAATGTACTGGCAACTAGTTCTGGAGAAGAGACATCATTGACAGGGTTAATCTTAGCATTAAGATAACCTAACGCACCCACCAAACCGGCGTTGTAGTCGATTCCTCCTTCTGTTGTTGAATAGGCTGTGCTCTCATCGGAATATTCACCATCTTTCAATGAACCTCCTACCATATAACCGAACTGAACAAACTTATAGTTTTTATCTAGATTCGGCATCTTATATTGTTCTTTATCCAAATCTTTGATATCTGTTCGGAAAAAGTTTCTGTGATGCGGTTTCAATGGGAATTTGTCTCCAAATCCTACAATGTAAGATTGATTCTTTCCATTTTTTCCCATGATATATTCAACATTGTACAACGTATATGGATTAATCTCCTCCACACCCATCAGTTTATCATACAACGCATAAATGAATGCTTGATTGGCTGGATAACGGAGAGCACCCCACTGATTACCCTTTACATTCAACAAATATCCTGATCTTGGTTTATACATACTATTCACATAGAATCCTAATATATCAAGTGCTTTCTGTCCATATGATGATTCATCTCCTAAGGATGCAACAGCATAAACGGCTAAGTCTTCACGATGGTCGTAACAAACTGTATAGTTATAATTATACTCTTTTTCATTGTCCATCCATGCACAATTCTCCTCTGCCTTCCTTAGGTATTCTGGATCATGCGTGGTTTTATAAAGCTCCACATACATAAAGACCATATCGTGTACATAGCGATCTCCCACATTATAAAATGCAGCTGTCGTTGTTCCTTTGGTTGTACCTTCGACAAACTCACATGCCACCTTTGCCTTCTCCAAGCAAGCCTTAGCGTAATCTTCATCGTATCGCGCATATACACGTGCCATCACAGCAAGAGCAGCACTGGCTTGAGATGCCATAGCTGTTGCCTTACCCGTCGCCTTTAAAATGGTACGCGTACCATCTGCTTCTCCTCCATTGTTCTTTGGAAGTGCCGACTTAACCGTAGATGTACACCAAATCTTATGATCAAGATTTCCATCTCCCTTCTGATAATAGAAAGTACGATTATCACGCACAGCCTTCAATATGAAGTCTGTCGCATATTTCACCTCATTAAGGATATCTGGAATTCCATCCGGCTCTCCTTTTCTACCCTCCCATGTATAGTCATCGGTATCAATGTAACCGTGATAATCAAACGAATAATAATCTGGATATCCTTCTGGGAACGCAGAATATCCTAACAACAGCATATATGCAGAATAATAGAACGTCTGACCAAAGAGAACAAAGTCACCACAATCAAACCATCCTCCCGTCAAGTCATAATCTCCATCATAATCTTTCAAATAGGATTTACCTTTCACAAACTTACTACGGTCGAAACCGATGTCATTGTTCACATTGTTGGCCTCGTGTGTCTCCACTAGCCAATTTACTCCATTACCCATTCGCTGAGCACCATAAAAACGTGTGGTCATCCACAAAGCCTTTTGATATTGCTCATTATCAAATGACAACTCAAATTGCGCCCACACACTACTGCACATAATACTGCACAGGAAACCTAATACTAAATGCTTGAATCTTACCATTTTTAAAGCGTGTTTATCATGAATATACGTAATTTTTTTTTTAAACATTTATACTCTCATTGACATAAAGTCCTATAAGGGACTTCTTTAAAATTGTCGCACAAATATATAACTAATTATCATATCTTGTATTTTTTTGAACAAAATTTCCCAATCTATCTCCTCCTCTTGAAGAGACTACATCACTCTACCACCTTCCAACACTTCTCTCCGACCCTAACAATATAGACCCCGGCATGTGCAACTGGGATAACCACCCTCTCCGATTCTGCTGTCCGCTTGGCTACAAGTGTGCCGATCGTGGAATAAACCTCTACCTGACTACCCTTTTCTACATGCTCCAAGACTATCGTTCCGTTATGAACATACAACTGAATTCCTGATTCTGCCAAAGGGCTCTCTTCGGAGACAGTCTCGCATATTATGCTACCATTCGGATTAAGTGGAGTGGATGTGAGATACTCCTTTCCTTCGGTATCTACACATTTCTCGAAGATGGTAAAATCGGAATGACCGTCTGATACTCGTCCGTATGAGTCATCCGTGGCGTGTGACTCGTAGGCTATCGAGCTTAAAAGAATCACACTGTCTCTGTAAGGGACTGCCAATGTGACGTTCTCTGAGGCTGTTACCCCAAGTTTGAAATTCAGATGCAACGGTCCCTCCTCTGGTTGCTTGTCTGCCCAAAGGAGTGTGTAGCCATGGGCTGGCACCACCGTCTCTTCAAACCCTTTTGGTATGGTACACTTCACTGCCTTTGTTACGTTCTCGACAATCATTCCTGCTAAATCAACATCTTTGTCACTGCCATTGTATACCTCAATCCAATCTGGAAAATCCTCCTTTCCATCGGTAATTATTGTATTAGAGGCACAAACCTCATTTAGGTGAAGATCTGTCGGAAGTATATAGTCTGGGTCGTATTCAAAATATATCGACACTTTCAACTCCTTTGCCTGTGCGTGGGTAGTCAACGTGCTACCGAGGTACTTGTTATTGTTGTCGGTCCTAACAATCGTGTCATTGACAGCCCATCGTTGTATCTTATATCCTGCAGGGACAATCGGTTCCACCTTCAGGCGCTCTCCTGCATATCTCCATGTGTTGTATTTTAAAGAACTGACCTTTCTTTTATTCAAAAGGAAAGAAAAATCTGGTGTCTCTTCATTAGGGAACACGGGTCTTATCTTTACGATGACAGTGTCATCTCCCAAGCCAAACCGTTCCTTCAACTGATCGATAACATACGCCTTACGTTCCTTGGCAAAGGTACGCATCTGCTCAACTGTCTCATCAAAGGCAGCTGGGTTGCCTGGAGCATCCAAGAAGCCTGAGTTCTTAATCGTCGCACACATATCAAGTCTCGTCAAGTCCCAGATAGAGTCCAACTTCGTGTCGATTCGCTCATCCGTAAACTCTGTTTCAATTCGATCCAAATACTGATCTAGAAACTGCCAGCGGAAGTCCTCATTCATAAGACAAGATCTGAGCAACACCCACATCGACTCAACACCCTTCTCCTCCGTGGCAAACTTGATCATGTCCTTATCCACCGAGGTCGCTTTGGAGAGACCGAAATCCGTATCATACAGGATCCAACGGAACTTGCCTCCATCATGTTTCCGCCATAGTTTGATGTTGTTGGAGACCCAATCGGTATTACCAACGTATTGCTCCAAAATCTGATAATCGATGTATTCATCAATATCCATCATCGTCGACAATCGATCATAAAAATCATCGTTTAAATAACTCTTGCTGACATAGTCAATCATCACATTATAGGCCTCTTTCGTGCCCGCCTCGCAGGAATAGCCCACACCCAAGAAATCAATCTCATCCTCGTCAAGTCCATAGTTATGATAGACGTAATCCTCGTTGGTTCGTTCCGTCAGTATCATCATGCCATAGAAAATACCATTCAGATAGAAGGCCACCGGTTGCGCCATCTGTCTGTCGAGGTTCATCCTGTCGCCAAGACTCTGGATGAACATATCTCGCCAACGAGGTTGAACATACGAATAGCCATTACCGCCATTGCGCAAGGCAAGACTCTTATATTTCTTGTAATCACGTGCAGGGAAGAAATTATCGTACTGCATCTTAGACTTTCCAGAACGCTTATTCGCCTTGATCTTCAAACTTTTCGCCACATGTATTCTTGTACAGCCACCATAGACGCCAATCTCAACCTCCTGATTATCCACCACATTCCCGTCTAGAATATATTCAAAATTAACCGAGCGCATCCATTCCCGATTGTAGTTGGCAGGAAAATCGTAGCAACCAGCAACGATTCCATTGGTACCCTCAACATACAATCCAAGACTATCGCCAAAGATATCCTCGTTGTTACCAGAGAGAGAGACAACAGGAAGACGATTGCCCACACCTTTGCAAGCCTCGTAAAACTTATCGGGGAGGATAAAGCTACCCGTAAGAATCTCACTGAACAGCATACCCTTCCTATAAGCTCTTGCACGCACGACAGTAGTCTGCTCAATCGAGATGGCACCCTCATATCTTGTTCCGTTCACAGGGGTAGGCACATCGCCATTTAAAGTATAATAGATTTGTGCATCTTCAATTTCGCAATCCAGTTCGACGGTTAAGGCACTCTCATACAGACCCGGTTTGTTGGTTTTGAAGGTAGGTGAAGACACTCGGTTGGCGATGACGGTGGTCAAGCCATCGTTCGCTTCACCAGGCGTAGGAATCATGAATCCATCCTCACAATAGGCGATATGCGGATATTGTTTGGGGTAAGACAATGCGATGCTTTTTTCATCTTTTGAGAATACGATCATTCCTTCGTCCGTAGTTAGTTTTTGGGGTACGCTACCAGCATAATTATGATGAATGCGCATTGCCGTGCTACTGCTCGACTCCTCCTTGCCAAAAAACAGTAAAGAATAGCCGTTAGGGATAACGTGAGAAGAATCCAGCACAAGACTCCAATCCGTTTTGCCCTCCTTTATATTGGTCACAGTCCAGCCTTTCAAATCAACAGCTACTCCGTCGTTATAGAATTCAACATACCCATCATAGTTGTATTTATCACTGACAATTGTAGCGACGTTGCTTGTCATGATCTCTGTGATGTGAATTTCAGCCTTTCCCTTTGAAACGCACAACAGCAATAGCAATAGTTGAAATAGTACAATCTTTCTCATGTTGTCCAACATTAACTAAATATTTGCAAAACTACAATTTTATCATCATCTATCGATAATTTTTTTGAAGTCTCTATTAATGATTTTGTCAGGCTGAATTAAATTGTTATTTTTGAACATTAATTATTAGGTGAGTTCTGTAAATTCACCGTATAAACAAAAATCAGCATGAATTGTGGGTTAATATAGAACCCATCTATAGAAGACTATGTCAAGAGAAGATCATAATACAGTTGGATATGTAGTGGCTCTTATCAGTGAGTTTGCGGCTAAATTTCAGATTCAGCCACGTCAAGCGTATGCTTATTTAAAGCGTTTTAAAGGCTTGGATTACCTGTATAAGCACTACAATGTAGTTCACACTTTCTCTTTTGAAGATTCTGTAGAGGCTTTAGTTGAGGTTTGTAAAAACAATGGAGGAAAATTGCAATGATTCTATACCATGGTTCAAATATGAGGGTTACAAATCCAGATATAAATCTTTCAAAACCATTTAAAGATTTTGGACAAGGATTTTATTTATCTGCAGATAGACAGCAAGCATACGAACTTGCTCGAACAAAAGTAGATCAAACTAAGACAGGAGAAGTTATCATAAATGAGTTTTCTTTTGATGAGAATGTTTTAACATCAGGAGAATTACGGGTGTTGATATTTGATGATTACAGTGAAGAGTGGGCTAATTTTGTTCTTATCAATCGAGATGAAAAAATTCCACAACCCTCTCATAATTATGATATTGTATACGGACCAATTGCCGATGATGGTGTCAACTATCAGTTGAGACGTTATCGCGGTGGTGTGATAACACTGCAAAAGATGATTGAGGAATTAAAATATGCGAAAGGAATAACTTTTCAATATTTCTTTGGAACAAAACAAGCACTTTCAAAATTAGAAGCAATATGACCAGATTGACGAAGGAACAAATAGAACTAATGAAGGAAGAACTTACTGTGGAGTTAGCCGATTGGCTAATGGAGAACTATGGATATACCCCAACGGAAGCATTAGACATTCTTTATACATCTGAGACGTTTGAACGTTTACAAGAGACATCTACCGGTTTATATTTCCAAAGTGTCGGATACGTCTCCTCGTTTCTGAAAAACGAAGTGGAGAATGCCGTCTTTCGTTAAATCATTCATTCAAAAAACAAAAGTTGGGACCATACACGAAGTACAATCCCAACCTGAAAAAAGTAGTGGCCTTCACAAGCCATTGCTATATTATCAACTTCATACAGTCTGCTCTATGTTCCATACAAAAGCACGGACTCCCACCTCCTCGTTTCGCAAATCAAGCTTATGGATCACTTTCAAGAGATCCTCTACCTGATTATCCTCTACAACTGTCATCACAGCAGAATTCATCTCCGGCCATGTATGTGTACCTCTGTGAGGCTGACCTCCATTGGTGCCTCTTCCTTGTACCTGTTCAAAAAAGGTAAAGCCACTGATACCTAATTTGTCCAACATATACTCAACACGCTCTGTATTGGCTTGGTTGAATACAATCATTACTGATTTCATATCTGTTACCTTTTATTTTTTATCTAATCTGTTATTATTATTCTCCGAAAGAGATCTACTTTTATCCTCATCCTCGGTATTAATATCCATAAAGATATATTGTGAACGGATCTCGGCCTCCTTGTCTCGTTCGCCATGTCTAGACATAACGCCATACAAGACTGGAACTACCACCAACGTAACCACCGTAGAGACTAACAATCCACCTATCACAACAATACCCATTGGTACCCACATTTCAGATCCATCGGAAGTGGACAACGCCATAGGCATCATACCTAAGATTGTCGTCATTGCGGTCATCAATACCGGACGAAGACGTGACTGACCTGACAAGGCAATTGCCTCATTCAACTCATAACCTCTGTCTCGCATCAAGTTGATGTAATCCACCAACACAATACCATTCTTCACCACAATACCGACCAACATGATACAACCCAAAGCTCCAATCATATCCAATGATTTACCTGTGATGAACAATGCCCAAATCACACCCGAGAAGGCGAATGGAACCGCCATCATAATGATAAATGGTTTTGCATACGATTCAAACTGAGAAGCCATCACCACATATACCAAGATGACAATAATCAAAAGCAATAATCCCATATCTCTGAACGACTCCTGTTGGTCTTCGTAGTTACCTCCCAAGACAACTGTAACGCCATGAGGTTTCTCTATCTGTGGCAACACACCATCTATGGCAACAGCCAACTCACCCAATGAGGTGTTGTATGGAGTCACCTCCACTTTCAAGTAACGTTGACGACTCTTACGTTCGATTTCTGGTGGACCCCAATATTCTTCAACAATGGCAATCTCACTCAACTTAATCAATCCTGTCGATGTAGGGATTGTCAAATCTTCAATGGCATCGATAGAGTTTCTGTTTTCCTCTTTCAAACGTACCAAGATATCATACTCATCTCCATCCTCCTTCAAGTATCCGCAAGCCATACCATTAACACGGTTGCGCACGTATGAAGCAATAATAGCAGAAGAGAGTCCATGACGTGCAGCTTTTGCCTTATCTACCGTCACCTTCAATTCTGGACGGTCATCATCACGGCTGATATCAACGTTACGCGCAATATCACGAGTAGCAGGGTCATTCTCCAACAAATGTTTCACCTCAGCGGCATACGCACTCGTTGCATCGAAATCATATCCATAGATCTCTACATCCACTGTACTCTGTCCACCCATACCACCACCGGATGAGATAGCCACCTTATAATCGGCCACTTCCGGATAGGAGGCAATCTCCTTACGAAGCACCTCGGCAATTTCTGTGATGGAACGTTCACGCGTATATTTCTTACCTGCATTAAAACGCATCTGGATGGTGTTGTTTCTCGTAGAAGAGAACAATGCTGAGATACCTGCAGCATCATTCGAACCACAGGTGGTAGAGATTCTCTGTGTCTCAGGAACAATCTCGAAGAATCGTTTCTCCAACATACGAGCGAACTTAGCCGTCTCCTCTACTCGTGTACCCTGCAGCAACTCTACATCAACAGTCAAACGTCCATTATCTGGCACCGCCATAAAGTCGGTTCCAATATGTCCTGTTAAAGCAGGAACCAAGGAAAGCGCGAAGAATCCTATAACCATCAATATGGTGTAGAATTTATGATTCAAACACCAACGAAGGACATTTGCATAAGCAGCATCCAGTTTGTCCAACATCTTAACAACAGTGTTCTTATAAGAGAGTTTTCTCGTATCCTCTTTTTCCTTGACGATGTTACCATGTGCATCCAATTTCACCGTCTTCGCCTTCAACAATTTAGAGCAAAGCATAGGAACCAATGAGATAGCCACTGCTGTTGATGTACAACATACGATGGTAACAATCCAACCCAACTCCTTAAACATCACTCCCGCGATACCGGTCAACATAGTCAATGGAACGAATACCGCAGCGATAACCAAAGTGGTTGCAATAACGGAAACCCACACCTCATTCGTACCATAGATGGCAGCTTCACGCGGACTAGATCCTCGTTCTATATGGGTGGAGATATTCTCCAAGACCACAATGGCATCATCCACCACCATACCTACTGCAATAGAAAGAGAACATAGTGAGATGATGTTCAACGAACTGTCCACAAACAACAAGTAAAGGAATGCCACCAACAAAGAGATCGGAATTGTCAATCCAATGATGATACTTGCACGCCATTTACCTAAGAAGAACAATACAACCAATACAACGAATCCGACTGCATAGAGCACAGACTCTTCCAATGAATTGATGGCGTTGGTAATTTCAGTAGATGAGTCATAAATCTCTTTAAACTGCACATCGGCAGGAAGTGATTTTTGAATCTTCTCCAACTCCTTGTGAATATCTTTACAGATCTGCACGGTATTACCACCCGTCTGTTTAGAGATAATCAAACGAACAGCCTCTTCTCCATTGAATTTCTCATCCAATGTTAAGTCTTTCAGCGTATCACGCACTGTAGCGATATCACGCACAAAGATTTGCTTACCATCAGGAGTGGTTGTGACAACGAGGTTGGCCAATTCCGAACTTTCCATGTACTCACTACGTACTTGCAAAGCATATTGTTCCTTCTTCATCTTCACATTACCAGAAGAGAGGTTCAAGTTATTGTTTGCAATGGCATTACCGACAGTTTCCAGAGTAATGCTGTAGGCATCCAGCTGCTTCTGATCGATATCCACGTAGATATAACGATCTGGCTCACCAGACATACTCACATTACCCACACCGTCCACACGGCTCAACTGAGGGATCACCTCATCGTTCATAATCTTCTCCAAACCAGGATAACTCTCTTTTGCCTGAACAGCAAACTGGATGATTGGCATGGAAGAACTGTTAAACTTAATGATATAAGGGTTTGAAGCTCCAGAAGGCAAGTTATCCTTTGCCATGTCGACGTACGATCGGATATCGTTCATCACTTCATCCAAACTACCACCCCATTCAAACTCAAGAGCTACCAAGGATAGATTATCTTTTGACGTAGAAGTCAACTCATCCAATCCATCCACAGAGTTCAATGCATTCTCCAAATACTTGGTGATATTGGTCTCCACCTCACTCGCATTGGCACCAGGATAGGCACACATAACTGCTACGAAAGGAGGATCAATCTCAGGATATTGGTCGATAGGCAATTTGATATATGCAAATATACCCATCAACATAACGGCCACGAATATCAAAATAGAGGTGACCGGTTTGTTTATCGCGGTTTTATAGATACTCATTTTTTCTTATTTAAAGGTGGGGTCTATAAAATAGATCCACAATTCATATTATCTTGTTTTAAAATGGTGAATTTATGGAACTCACTTTTTCTGGTCAATTACGTTTTTCTCAGCAGGTGCGGATACAACTTTTCCCGTATCTGGCTCATCTGTTAGAACAACTGACGAATTTATATTTGATTTAGCTGCAGCCTCCTCTTCATAAGTAGAGGTCAACACCTGAACCTTCGTACCATCGATCAAACCATTCTGACCTTGAATAACCACCTCTTTGCCTTCACAAACATCTTCAGCAAACACCTCGATGTATTTGTTGAAACGTTGACCGATTTCAACAGAGACGCGTTTTGCATATCCCTTCTCGTTTAAGAACAAATAACGATCGTTAGATCCTGACAATTTCATAACTGATTGATAAGGAACTGCCACCACTTTCTCTTTTCCAACAGGAACTGTTGTATGGATATACATACCTGGACGAAGTTTTTGAGCTCCGTTAGGGATTCTCACCTTACATTGGAATGTATGAGTAGCAGCATCAATTGTAGGATAAATAGTCTCGATTGTAGCTGGGAATTTAGTATCAGGATAGATATCAGAAATGATATTTAACTTCATACCCTGTTTGATTTTAGGGAAGTAAATCTCTGGCACGTTGATAATCGTTTTCAAAAGGTTGATCTGAACAACGGTTAAGATCGGACGAGCACCATTGTACAACTCACCATTCTCATAGTTACGAGCAGAAACGATACCAGGGAAAGTAGCTTTAAAGAAGGTATTGGTTTGCAAGAACTCTAATTGTTCTTTTGCTTGATCATAACCCAATTTTGTTTGGTCATAGATCTGTTGTGTCACGTTACCACCAGCGAGCAATGCATCCATACGTTTCATCTCTGTTTCCAGATTAGCCACTTGAAGTTTTGCTTGCTTCAATTGTGTTTGATCCATGCGCACCAACAATTCGCCCGCAGAAACACGATCACCCACATCTTTATATCTCTTTTCAATGATACCCGTCAAAGAAGGAGAAACATTCATTGTCTCATACCCCTCAAGTACGGATGTACATTCCACTTCACGTTCAATTTCTTGCTTAACCACAGACTCTGTACGAATCTTTACGATCTTCTCCTCGACCTTGTTTGCATCGGCAGACTCTTTCTTGTCTCCCCCACAACTTGTCGAAACACTGGCCAAAGTGAGAGCCATTATAGCAGTCCAGCCCAATCTTACTACTTTTTTCATCTGTATATTAGTTTTAATTATTATCGAATTATTTATTTAAAAGTTTTTTCAATTCCACATGAGCCGTAATCATATCGACCAATGCTGACACATACGTATTCTGAGCATTCACCAAATCAGTGCTTGATCGTGTCAGATCCATACTTGATATGGTACCATACTTAAACTTCTCCGTGTTACTTTTGAATACACGTTGCATCACCTCCATATTCTCGTTTTGAATCTGATAATTTTCAAAAGCTGATACTAAGTTATAACGCAATTGTTTCTCCTGTATTTTCAATTGGAGTTCCGTATCTTCCAACTCATTCTGAGCTTTAGCGTATTCTATTTTTGCACCCTTCACGTCTGCATAGCGACTACCAGATGACCAGATAGGCACATTCAACGTCAATCCAAACGTATTAGGAGGGGTCATATTCATAGTTGCCTCATCAGAGCAATACTCTTTTTTATCCCATGCATAAAAGACGGTCAGAGAAGGGACGTAAGCCATTTTACTTAGAGTCACTTGTTTCTTGGAAAGTTCTGTGCTTTGTGCTTTCAACTGATAATCATAATTGTTATAGAGGTTCAAATCAGAACCCATCAATTCCATTATGGAAGCAGCATTCACCACATCCTCAATTTTTTGAGAAAGGACGATATTCACATCAGCAGGCACACCCGTTAGCAGATGGATGGAGTTATACATAACCTCAATCGTTCTTTGAGTGCTATTCACCTGACTCTTCATCATAGCTACCTGAACAGCGATTTGATCTGCCGCGTTTTGTTCTGCCGCACCAACACGAACCGCATTCAACGTCATCTTATACAAGCTATCCAAATTCAGCATACCTTGTTCCAACAAACGAGTCATTGTCTCTAATGCCAAGATGTTAATATATGACGTTTCAATATTGGAGGTAATCACCTGATCGGTTTTTGCCACTGCAACTTGCGACAAATCACGAGCCATATTAGCCAATTTCACACCAATGATTTGTGATCCACTTACGGTAGCAGAGGCTTTTATACCAAAATCAAAATAAGGAGGCATCGGAATTTTTCCACCCGCCATACTCATCTCATAGTCGAACATATTATAATAATCGACGTTACCATTCACTTGCAGTAACATGCTTGCTATCGCCTTCCAACGGTCCGCTTCCGCCTTCTTTACATCATACGATGCGTTTTGTATCGTACGATTGTGTTCCAACGCATACTTTTTAGCCTCATCCAACGTGAACGACATCACATGCGCACTGTCAGAAGCAGTGGTCGGTGCGTCATTCATCTGTGCATGTAGTGACGAACCCATCATCAGAGTTATCGCCAACAAACATCCTCCTTTTTTTATCACACTTTTCATTGTATATTATATTAATTTATTTTCACTCGGATTTGATATATTGAACTATCAATTTTAATCCCTTCTCAGTAGCAACACCTCTAAAATAGATTGTGCATAACATCTTTAATGCATCCTTGGGAGAGATTACAGAATAATCATACGAATCTTTATCTCTTAATGAACTTAACATACCATAGTAAACCGTCGCCAAAACATCTGTGGATAACATAGGATCAATATATCCATCCTCCTGCGATTGACGAATCAGTTCTCTCATCTGCGCAATCTGCGAAGGTCTGTTCAACCGACACTTTTTTATGTCATCAGAAAAAATCGTCTCAACATCTTGGAGAAAACGTACATTGATTCCATTGAGCTTGATAAAACTCATCTTAAACATGGACAACAAGAAAATAAAAGAATTTTCAGACCTCTCACGTATCTCATCACGTTCCTTGTCCAACTCTGTTCTAAATAATTTCAGACACTCTGTCACTAACTCGTCCTTATCACTAAACTGTTCGTAAATAGTACGCTTAGACATAGACAAAGCAGCAGCGATCTTATCCATCGTCACCGTCTTTATCCCATGAGAAAGAAATAAATCCAAAGCTCCTCTCGTTATTTTTTCCCTGCTTTCGATATTCATAACTATACGTTTCTAATCTGCTCACCCATTTTATATATGATGCAGCTTAAATTCAAAGCAAAGATATGTTGAAAACTTTAAAAACGAAAAAAGTTTTGCTGGTTTTTATATTATTTAACATATTTTTAAAGCAGAAAAAAAAAAGAAAAAGGGTTGAATTATTATTTTCAACCCTTCTAACTCATTAGATTTACCGACTATAAAATGATGCAAATCTTGAAATAGAGATCTGGCATAAGCTGTATATTCTCTGGGAGTCCTCCGTCTAGATCTTGCACAATAAATGTGATTTTACCATGTTCCCAATCAAAACGAATGTTCTCTGCCCATGTATCATCCATCTCATCACTATAGTATGGCGTTACGTATGGAAGCATGTTCCATCTTCCTTCATTATCATAATAATAGACAATTACAGCTCCATAAGAATCTACATCCTTCGTCAAACTACTGCAATCATATGTTGCATAATAGTAGTTAGCTTCACTATCCTCTATCCAATCCTTCGCTCTAACTGTCACCTCCTCAGTAACGGTTGCTGCCACCTCTTTCGTGATCTCATTCACAACCGTTTCATGAACCACCTCACGCTTACAGCTTGAAAACAAGCTAATGAAAGCTACGGCTAAAATAGGAATTAAATGTTTCGTATTCATAGACATAATATTTTTTTTACTAATACTCAAAGATACAATGTTTAATTCAAATTTCATCATATAAAATACAATTCATCTTTTTTTATCGACGAATTATCATTTTATATATCCAAACATCTTTCCGTAAGAGACTACTTGACATGCTGCTGCATCACCATTTTCTAATACGACACGGCATACATAGATACCTTGTGGAAGTCTAAAATCATTTTGAATTTGAACATCCGACGAGTGATGCATCATTACACCATTTAATGTGTAAACATACAAGTTGGCAGTCTCCAAATCTTTTAGATTAACTCCCTCAACATAGATTGTGATGTGACCTCCATCTGCATAAGCGGAAGCTGGCCAAATAGAGAATGGTACTTCTTTTAAGCCTTCCTTCTTTCCACAGATATAGAACTCTTTGTCTCCACTCGTCGTTACAGTCAATGAATAAACACCTCCCTTACCGGAAACATCCTTATAAGATTGGTCTCTTGCTCCATCTATCTCATAACCGTCTTTATACCATTGGTAAGATTCGAACTGCACCTTTGATTCATCACAATAGACCACATTACCGTATGTATTCTTAATATATTTAGAATCCATACCCACTATGATAGATGCACTCAATAATTCGCTCTTCTTATATGTTCCCAACACCTGCATATAGACGGTGTAGGTACCTGGCTCAACATTGGATGGCATAGAAAGCGTCACACTGCCCTCTTGATCATCAAGTGTGCCCAACAAAGGCTCGAATCCTTGTTCCACTGCATGGTTATCGTAGAATACGATATAAGTGAATGCCTCTCCTCCTGACACCTTATAATTCAATGTAAATTCTTCTGCCGAACAGAATCTACTTCCGATGGCATTGTCTCCTTGATATAGAACGGTACCTCCCTCAACAGTGAGATAATCAAGATGGATATCTGGCTCCAATACAGTCAGATCAAGATGCATGATAAAGTCACAACCATCTGCCGTTGTCATCTTTTTATTGTATTGTGCAACTCCCACTGCCTCTGGCACTAGATCAAATTCGTTTCTCTTGTAGCTTAGACCAAGAGTAACCGTATCCTGCAAGAAGAGCGTATCCAATGGCGTTACAACCAACTGCATAGCTAGTATAGAGTCACATCCATACAACGTACTCAATGTATCGTAATAGATTCCATTTGTCTTATACATTTTGCCTCTCCACTCATATTGTCCTAAGCATGTGTAGATGACTTCTGGTTCTGAAATCTTAGATTCATGAACAGTCAGGTCGATTGTGATGATAGAGTCACAACCATGTGTAGAGGTCAACACGAATGAAGTATCCGAATTGATGACAAAGCCATGCCATGAGAGTGGCAATTCCTGGCTACATGCCACCAAGTTAATTTTAGTCTCCGTGCGTGTGTAGATTGTCAAACTTAAGTTACATATACTATCGCATCCATTAACATTGGTTAGGGTATCTACGTACTCACCACTTCTACGATATACTTTACCATGCCAGTTGTAGGAATCACAAGACTCTGCCGTCTCGTATGAAACGCCTGCTGGAAGAATATCCAAGTAAACAACTACCAAGGAGTCTTGACCCAATTCATTCTTGAAATTGAAGATGGATTTGCTCTTATTCAATCGATTGCCGTTCCATTCGTATGGCATCTCATTTTCACATACTGTAAATGAAAGTGTATCGATTTCTGCCAAAGTAGGCAGAATAGTCAAATTCAACGTCACAACAGAATCACAACCATTCACAGCTTTTAATGTCTGTACGTATGTTCCAGAAGCCTCATACAATTCATCATTCCAATCATAGAAGGCAACAGCTGTTTCACTGAATGAAGATGATGTAGGTTGCAATATCGTCAAATTGAGTGTAACCACCGAATCACAACCGAATTGATTAACGAATGTTCTCTTGTAAATTCCACTCGTCGTATAGGTGGAGTCATTCCATTCATAAGAGACACATGCTGTCTCGGTCAATGTTGTGGTTGAAGATGGTAATCTTGTTAGGCTGATGGCAACAATAGAGTCGCAACCAACACTATTCTCAATTGTAATGGTTGTATCTCCGTAGATACGATAGCCATTCCATTCTGCAAATGGTTCATTGTCGCACAATGTAATGTTCTCTGTTCCGCTAGATGGTTTGCGAACCGTCAAGTGAAGTATCACAATGGAGTCGCAACCTGTCACATTAGAAGTGAATCGTTGTTCATACACACCACTTTCATTGTACAAGGTTCCGTTAAAGGAGTAGACACCGCAAGTTGTGTCATACAAGACCGTTGTATGGATTGGGAAGACATTTAAGTTCAATGTGACAGTAGAATCACAACCTGCCATATTAGAGATGGTGAGAACTGTATCACCTACAATCTCATGACCCTCCCATACGTATGGAAGTTCGTTGGCACAAATATTAATCTTCTCTGAACTTGAAGATGGACTCAAAATTGTTAGATTCAAACGAATGATAGAATCACAACCTGTAATCTTTGATTCAAATCGTTGATCATACGTTCCACTCTCCAAATAGATGAAATCGTTCAACAGATAACGTTCACAAGCAACTGCGTAAATATTCTCGATCATGACAGGGAGAATATTCATGGTGAACTTCACAACCGAGTCACAACCATTTTCGCGTTGAATTGATAACGTGGTATCGCTTTCAATCTTATGTCCGTGCCATACGTATGGCAACTGATCACGACAGAGCGTAATAGTATCGTAAGCAATGGCTTCCTGATGGATTGTCAAGTTTAATTCCAATACGGAATCACAACCAGTCACTTCAGAGATGAATCGTTGCTCGTAAACTCCACTCTGAGTATATAGAACACCATTGTATGTCAAAGCTCCACATGCTGTATCATAAAGGGTTTCACGAACCTCAGGGATGATTGTCAAAGCCAATGTCAGAATAGAGTCACAACCCAAACTATTTTCGATGATGATGGTGGTATCATTACTTACCTCATAGCCATTCCATGCTATAGGCAATTGGGATGAGCAGGTAGTGACAGAATCAGTTCCTTCTGTTGGTTGAAGGATGGTTAGATTCAATTGTAGAATGGAGTCACAACCAGTCACCAGAGAGGTGAACTTTTGTTGGTAAACTCCGCTTTCTCTATAAACAACGCCATTTAATGAGTAGACAGAACAAGCTGTATCTGTAAGAACCTCTATAGCGGTAGGTATAGTGTCAACTTTCAATGAGACGATGGAGTCACAACCTGCATCGCCCTGAATCGTAAGCACGGTATCAGAATAGATATCGAAGCCTTTCCACTGATATGGCAATGATTGAGCACATACAGAAATTGTTTCTTCTCCATAAACAGGTTGCAGAATCGTTAAATGTAGTGTGACAACAGAATCACAACCAGCGGCAGAAACAAATGTATGTGTATAATCTCCACTTTCTGTATAGGTAACATCATTGAATGTATAGCTTTCACATGCTGTTTCATATTGTTCTGATTCAGTTGGCTGGTTGATGACAAGATGAAGTGTCAAGATGGAATCACACTCTGCTGTAGATCGCAAACGTTGTTCGTATACGCCGCTCTCAGTGTAAGTTTCTCCATTAAGCGTATAGCTGACACATGCAGTATCGTACAATGTCTCAGTCAGATAAGGAAGAACAGTTAATTGCAATGACACAACTGAATCGCAACCGGCTACCGATGAGAGTGTGATAGAAGTATCGCTCGTCACCTCCATATCATTCCAAACGAATGGCAACTGAGAAGAGCAAACCGTCATCAGAATGGTCTCATGTGCAACTGGAAGTATGGTCAACTTTAACGATACGATAGAGTCGCAACCACTCACATTTTGTAGTGTGATTGTCGTATCACCCATCACATTATATCCATTCCAAGCAACTGGCAACTGTGTTTCGCAAACTGCCATACTATCTTTTCCGTATGTTGGTTGCAAGATGGTCAAGTTCAATGTTATGATAGAGTCACAACCGGTTGTCTCTGAAGTGAACTGTTGTTGGTAAACACCAGACTCTGTATAAGTGACGTCATTGAGAGTATAGCTTACGCAAGCGGTCTCGGTCAATTCACCCGTTAACACAGGAAGAATATTGACGGTCAAGTGAACGATTGAGTCGCAACCCATCTGATTTTGAAGAGTTGCGGTTGTATCACCTGTTACCTCCAAACCGTTCCATGTGAATGGCAATTGTTTCTCGCACAAGTTCACTGTTTCGCTCACCTCATCAGGTTGAGTGATGGTCAAGTGAAGTGTCAAAGTTGAATCGCAACCTGTCACAAGAGAAGTGAAGTGTTGCTCGTAATCGCCCGACTCAGTATATACCTCTCCGTTCAATGTATAGCTAACACAAGCTGTTTCGTAGATATCCTCTGTAACAGAAGGTAAGATATTCAGTTTCAAGCCTACCAAGGAGTCGCATGACAAGCTATTCGTCAGACGGATAACCGTATCACCCATCATGCTATATCCTTCCCATACGTAAGGAAGTTCACTTTCACAGATAGTAACTGTATCATAGTGAGTAGAACTATTCAAGATTGTCAAATGAAGTGTGAGGACAGAATCGCATCCATTTTCATTCTCAACCACATAAATTGGTGATTGGGTGTTTTCTGTGTAGGTCTTACCATCACGCCATACGAAGGAGTCGCATGCAACCACACTCTCCACTTTAAAGAAAGAGCTATCCACGCCTATTGTCATATGAACGGCACCCACAACTGCGGATTGTCCGCTATAAGTAAACTCAGCACCATGCCAAGTGTATGGGAAGCTACTTGCACAAACAACAGTATCTATTGCCAATGCGAAGGAATCTGCACCAATCTTCACATCACGTTTCACCTCATACAAGACAGAATCTATCATCTTGTTACCACTAGCATCAGTAGCAGCATAGTAAACAAGAAGTGCAGGTTGCGTGAAGGCATTCAATTGAAGGTTTGCTCCATTAAATGCTTGCATGGACAAAGTATCCGAACCATACTGAATTATCAAGTCTTCCGAATTAGTACAATTATCAGACACATGATCGATAACATCAGAGAGTGGTACATTAAATGCCACCACACCATTTATTGTATCGGTCACTTTTTGTCTTCTGTTTCCATAAGAGATGCCCAAAGAATCAACCTTAGGAGCAGTACGGTCTGTCACCTTAATACGTTGATGGAAATTAGCATTAGAGGTAGTATATGAGAAGCTATCTGGAGCCATGATACCAACCGTCCAAACAATCTGATCACCATCCTCAAACTCATAATAATCGTTTTTACCAGCCAAGAGGGTGTCGCTACCATTAATATTGTACATACAAACGGTATCAATCATCTCCAACGAACAGTGGTCGTTAAAGTCTGGCATATAATCTCTCAAACGAACTCTCGCTTTACAATTTTCACCAGCTTCAAAATCCAACAATTTAATCAGACCAGCCTCAACATCATGAGTGGTAAGTGTTAAATAGATGGAGGTGTCAGGACAATATCCCTCTGGTGTGGTCGTAATTACCATATAAGCTTGATTATCGTAGCCATCCAACTGCATAACATGGGTTTTCTTTCCATACAAGTTTGGCAGATACTCTCCATTCAGATACCATCTATATATGGTACGATCTCCTTCCAATTTGTGTCCAAACATATAGGATTTATCCCATGCGCAACCCTCAATGATGGTTGTATCATTAGAGACGCCTCCGCCATAAGGGACAACCACCAAATGTGTTTTAATAGTAGAGTCGCATTTGCCACCTCCATTTACCTTTTGATAGACAAGATCGTAGGTTGCAGATTCGTCCCAATTAGAATAGTAGACGTTACCATCAATCCAACGGATACTATCACCACAGACAACAAGGGTATCCTCTCGTGTTAAGGAAGCACCAATATGCATGGTGAGATGTGCAGCACCCACAACAACTGTTTCTCCATCCTCATTGAATATATATCCGTGCCATTCAACACCCGTAGTATCTTTACAGATGAACGTATCCAATACAGCCGCATACATTTCGCCATCCTTCTCTGAAGCACGCTCTATCGAGTAGGTGACAGGACAGGATGCTGATAGGTTGTTAGCCCCATCAGCTACACGCCACCAAATGGTTTTGGCATCTTCTGCGTATGCATTTAAACTGATTGTATAATTTTCTCCATTGTAGAAATCAACATTGTTGTCGCTCACTTGAAGAGTCAACTCAGAAGAAATATCATCCGAAGCAGCTGGCAAGACATCCGAAGCAGGGATTGTAAATGTCACCTCTCCAGAAATCGTATCCACCAATGGTTGGATTCGACTGTTGACAGATATGTTGTCGCAATCTAATAGAGGGGCAACCGTATCTCTTCCTATCGTGAAGATCAACGTAAAGACACTATCGCAAGTACCAACGTTGGCCACATGGAAATCAGAAACGACTATATCGTCATCATAAACGTTACCATCACGCCATGTGATAGGGTTCTCAGAAACAATTCGTTCTGTTTGGAAGAACGAGCTATCTATATGGAAGGTCAAATGAGCAGCGCCCAAAGTTGCAGATTCACCATCAGTGGTGAACGTGTGACCGTGCCATACCAATGGAGCGTCACCAGCACACACGAGTGTATCAAGGACGATGGCATAGAGTTGACCATCCTTCTCCGTTGCACGCTCAATGGCGTAGGTGGTAGAGCAGACTGCCGATTCGTTTTCAGAATCGTCGACCACTTTCCACCAAAGGGTCTTCTCTGCATTTGAATAAGCATTCAACGTATAGTTGCCCGATGTGAACTCGCTCCATGAGTTACCATCCTCACTAACATAGGTAGTGAAAGTAGTAGAGTGGTTGTCGGAAGCAGCCGACAAGATGTCGGAGGCAGAGAGTGAGAACTCGACGATACCAGAGATAGAATCCGACAATGGTTTGATTCTATCGTTGGCCGATATATTATCACAATCCAAGATCGGTGCTATTGTATCAGCGTTATTCACGTAAATCAATGAGTAGATGCTATCACATTTACCAGTTGTAGCAACATGGTATTCAAGGATGATTGTATCTTTCGTATATACATTACCATCACGCCATACGAAAGGAGCTTTTTGCATGATATTATCAAGAACATAGTATGAACTATCTACATGAACCGTATAAGGCTCTTCGCCCATTACGATTGTTTGTCCATCTTGTGTGAACTCCTGTCCGTGCCATACGATAGGCAGTTCACCCATACAAATGGTGGTGTCGAGATGATTTACTATGTATTCCAACGTGAAGACGCTATCGCATCCAGCAACATTAGGTACACGATAGTCATAAATAATGGTGTCTTTATCGTAAGTGTTTCCGTCACGCCATACGATTGGATCAGAAGACACGATGGAATCTTTTTTGAAGAAAGAGCTATCCGCATACACCGTCAGGTAAGCGGCACCCACCTCTGCAGATTCACCACTATGAGGGAATACGGCACCATGCCATGTGAATGGGAAATCCTCTGCGCAGACGAAAGTATCACGAACAAGTGCATACATTTTACCATTCACCTCATAATCTTTTTGCAAAGAGTAGTATGTCTCAACGATTTCTGATGTATTGCCAGCCTTATCGACCGCTTCCCAATAGACCACTTTGGATGTATCATCAAAAGCATTCAGATGGAATACGTCTGAATTGAAGTTTACACCATCCAAACTATAACGTAATTCAGGATATTCAGTACAATTATCCATCACTGCGTTCATAAGAGATTTAGCAGAAGTGGTTGCAATTGCATCACCTGATATAGGATCACTAATATATAGACGGAATCTTGTCTCCAACCAACTATATATCCATGAAGGAGGTGTGTCATCAAGAACGCGTACTAGCAACGGATCGCTCACGCCACTCTCAACTATTTCTCCATTGTCCAATTCAAGTTTCAACTTCCAATAGATGTACGTACTATCAACAACAGTCATAATCACGTCATCATAATCAGCATCAAGCCATTCTCCTTCTCCATTCACCTGATAATAGTAGTGTTCTTCCACATAATTATCAAAGCACTGATAATGGTCAGGAACGAAATCGGGAACATATAACTCATCCACGAAACAATCATCATAAGCATCGTATTCAAGCTGAGAGATGAAGTTCCTTAATTCAATTGATCGCTCTACCTTTGCAGAATAGATCAATGTATCTGCACACGTACCATCCTCAAAAGAGGAGATAAGGTAGTAGTCTTGATCGGAAGAACCAATCACAGTATCCAACGTTGTGCCTTCCAATAGGAGGTTACCTGCAGCATTCTCCCATCTAAAGAAGGAGCTATCCGTTTCAGCAGGTGTATAAGAGAACTGAACAGGATCTCCCTCACAACCCGTCTTCACCAAATCCTCAGATGGGACATCAGAGAAACCAGATCTGTTTTTAACTTGCAAGTTTAATATCACGATTGTGTCACAATCTGCACCTCCGTCGATAGTATCTCTTGGTGTATTTGTGCTTTCAGTGTATGTATTGCCATCAATCCATACAAACGGATCACCACAGGTGACGCGATTATCAGTTACTCTGAAATATTCTGGTTGATATTCGTAAGCACCCATATCAACAGAAGAAAGGCGAATACGACGGTTACCCTCCGCATCCACCTGCGTATATTCCTCAATGTATGACGAGTTACCTGCATTCACACATGGAGAGGCCTTTTTCAAACTCAAATCACTATTTAAACAAGGACTTACATGTATGTTGCCATTTTTATCTGCGCTATCCGTGTTGCCATCTCTCAACGTTCCCCTGTCAACACAAGAGTATTGAACGTCGGGAGTATTGCCCATAAAACTACTTTTATTGCTGTATATAATGCTGTTGTATACCTTACAACCTGTACCCGACGCATCAACTGCATAACGTTCTGAATTACTGTTCTGATTATTGTTCACCACAGTACAGTTAATCATTCGGCCTCCACTCATCTTCACCACAGCCATTCCTCTACTAACCTTGTTGGATGTGATCACCATGTTAATCAAGGCACCATCAGAGGTCACATAGATAACACCGACTGACGATTCGGAACTGCTGTTATTCATTACCCTACCACCAATAACGGTTCCCTGTGCATTCAACACAGCGCCATTTGTACTGTTGATAATGGAGGTTCGATAATCCATTCGAAGTGTCGCACCTGAATTAACCGAAACAAAATGAGAATATGGACTTCCGTAATTACTAGATTGATTATTTGCGTCAAGGCAGATATTGACCAACTCCAATGTGGTTTCTGTATTCACATAGATCGTCGGACTAACGGTTCCTGGCAAATTCGGACTTTTTCTAATGATTCTATATCCACTATCCGACTGGATGGTTAAATCCCTAGCCAAGGATATTGAAGACGATAATTCTACATCACTAGTTAGAAATATTGTATCATTAGAAAGTGCAGCATCTGTTGCGCTTACCAAATCTCTATACGTTGCGTTTACGTTTCCAACTGTCAAACGGTTTGCCCATGTGACAGAAACTGACATAACCATGCCCAACGCAAACAGACAATACTTTTTATGCAACTTTGTCATAATTAACACTATATCTATATACACTTCTGACAATCTCTACGTAAAAACACATAATCATTGCCAAAACCATATCATCACAATTAGTTAAATTATATTACTCAACAGACAAAAATAAAAAATAATATTTTAAAAAGTGTTAATTTATGGCAAAATATTTGGGGTTTGTGTACAGATTTTTCTAGCCTTGTGCGTTCTTCCTCTCTACTCCCTAAACGAACTTCAGAAAAATCAGTCGTACAAATGGATTATTTCATCGTAAAAATCCAGATGGTATGGTTCAAGATAGAATTCGAACTGAGCATCCTCTATTTTACTCTGAATCAGACCAATATAATCATTCAACGAGCCATCATCCTTGATCATGGCAAGGGCTCCCTCACGGGTCAGATAGAGGCATATTTGATTGTCAATCTTCTTGACGTAAAAATAGGTGGCATAGGCGTCGCAAATCAAATGGGTATTCTCCATAAAAAGAATGCCGGGAGAATTGACCATTTCGTAATGCCCGTATGCTCTCACAAAAGAGATACCTGGAGCTGGTGTTTCAATATAATATACCGTATCTTGAAGAAACAGGATGGAACCATCTGATATTCGTTTCTCCAAATTTTCCTGCATTTTAGTTTTCAAAACAGGCATCAAAGAGGCCAATGGGTCTGCTGTATTATAGACAAGCTGACAGTTGATTTTGGTCACTCTCCAACCTCCCAAAATATCCTCTTTAAATATTTCATCGTCGGCAATACCATTCGTCACCCCACTCTCGCACGAGAATAGGAAAAACAATGGTGAAAGTAAGATAATTAGTGCAATTTGTTTCATGATGTTTCAATTTATTAACTAAGGGAGAATTTTAGGTATTCCCAATGACAAACTAACTGGGAACGATATGATAAACCTCTATCAATCAACCTATAATCATTCCCCTAATGGTTTTCTCTCAGTCGCAAATTTAGCAAATTCCAATGACAGGGAGAGTATAAACGGAACACTTTTCAGTAAACAAAAATATTTCTTCGGTAAAAGAGGGCACTTAGGCCCTCTATATCAAATTCACATCAATCGGCACCACCGAACTCCATCAGATAGGCTTTGATGAAGGCATCCAAATCACCATCCATCACGGCTTGTACGTTTGATGTTTGGTAATCTGTACGATGGTCTTTCACACGACGATCATCGAAGACGTAACTACGAATCTGAGATCCCCACTCGATCTTCTTCTTTCCTGCCTCAATCTTAGCCGTCTCTGCACGACGTTTCTCCAATTCTATCTCATATAATTGAGATTTCAACAAGCGAAGAGCATTCTCTTTGTTCTTAGGTTGATCTCGTGTCTCCGTATTTTCAATGACAATCTCATCATCTTGATCGGTCAACACATTGTGGAATTTATAGTGCAAACGAACACCTGACTCCACCTTGTTGACGTTCTGTCCTCCTGCTCCACTTGAACGGAATGTATCCCATGAAAGTCCTGCAGGATTGATCTCTATTTCGATGGTATCGTCGACCAATGGCACCACGAAGACTGAAGTGAACGAGGTCATTCGTTTACCTTGTGCATTGAATGGGGAGACGCGTACCAAACGATGAACACCATTCTCACTCTTCAAGTAGCCATAGGCATAATCACCTTCCACTTTGATGGTAACGGACTTGATACCTGCCTCATCACCCTCCAAAAGGTTGGCTATCTCTGTTTTATATCCTTTGTTTTCACACCAACGAAGATACATACGCATCAACATATCGCCCCAATCTTGCGCTTCGGTACCACCGGCACCTGCAACAATCTTCAAGACGGCTCCCATCTTATCCTCCTCTTTTCGAAGCATATTTTGGAGCTCTAGTCGTTCGATTAAATCTATCGCATGACTATATGCAGCATCCACCTCTTGTTCAGTGACAGCCTCTTCTTTGAAGAAATCAAACGAAAGTTGTAATTCCTCTGCTGCCGCCTTCACCTCTTTGTATCCGTCGACCCAACGCTTCAGGTCTTTGATTTTTTTCATCTGCTTCTCTGCAGCCTTTTGGTCATCCCAAAAACCAGGAGCTTGCGTATGCAACTCTTCTTCTTCGATTTGAACTAACTTCGCATCGACGTCAAAGATACCTCCTCAACGCATCCGTGCGTTCCAACACATTCTTTAGTTGGTCTATTGTAATCATATATATCTGTTTGTTTATTATTTTAATCCGATAATTGGTACTGAACTTTTATCTCCCATCATATAGGTTGGCAACTTACCATCCCATTTCTCAATAGCATACTGACGTACCAACAACTCATTGAGTGACTGAGCTACCACACGGTTGTAATAAGCCTCACCATCTCCCTTGATCTTCAAGGCTCTGGCCTCTCCCTCTGCCTTAGCAATTTGGATCTTAGCTTCAGCCTCTGCCTCTTTCACTTTGTTCTCTGCCTTTAATGCATTCTGAACTGCCTCATTTTTTGCATTGATAGCCTGTGCCAATGAGTTAGGAGGTGTAATCTGAGATGTAAACTCCTCTACGATAAATCCTTCGTTTGAAAGTGATTGCTCCAATCTCTTTCTCACCTCAAGCTCAAACTCACCACGATTTGCCATCAAATAGTCTGATGTATATTGGTTGGCACATGTACGATATGCCTCATAAATACAGGTTCTAATGTATCCCTCCTCAATCTGATGTAATGATCTTCTGTACTTTACAAACACCTGAGTAGCCTTATCTGGATTCAAGCGATAAGCAATGGTAGGGTCCATCGTAAACGTACTCGCATCTTTTGCATTTACAGAGAATGGCTCGTATGTCTTACGTTGCACATAGGTAGGATATTCAAACACACTCTGCGTAATAGGATTATGCCATACCCAACCTTTACATGTTTCGATTACACCTCCATGCTTGTCATTATCACTCGACCACTTATAGAAACGAATTCCTACCGATCCTGAATCAATTGTCGTACAGCTCTGGGATATAGTAAAGCATACTAAAGCCGTTAAAATTATTCCGAATATTAATTTCCCTTTATTCACATACATCGTACTCATACCATCGTACCCTCCTTTATCGTTTGAATTAAATGAATCGTTTAAATTATTTGAAAATTTAGAATGGCCTTGACCCGAAACTCCCGAATTACTTGAGAATCCCGAATATCCAGAAAAATTAGAACGTTTTCTTTTTGCCATACTTGTGAAATATTTTGTCGGCAAATGTACGCAAAAGCGAACGAATACTGAAAAAAATCTGATAATTTATAGAAAGTACCCCTTCACACGTAATACATATTGCTATTCATACATTGCCTCAATCTCTTTTTCGTAATGCTGACTGATCACCTTGCGTTTCAGTTTCAATGTCAATGTCAGTTCATCATTATCTGGCGTAAACGGACGTGGTAGTAACGTGAATTTCTTCACCTGCTCGTATGCCGCCAATTCCACCTGCAATTGTTGTATGCGTCCCTCGTAGAAAGAGATGATTTTCTCATTTTGAAGAAGATCCTCTATAGAGTCATATTTGATTTTAGAATTCTCAGCATACGTTTCCAATGCCTCGTAAGAAGGGACAATCAGTGCAGAGACATATTTGCGTTGATCTGCAATAACGGCTGCTTGTTCAATATACTTGTCAACAATCAGTTTACTCTCCACTTGTTGTGGTGCCACATACTTACCATTGGAGGTTTTAAAGAGCTCCTTGATACGTTCACGCACCACCAATCTACCCTCTTTCGTCAGGTAACCGGCATCGCCTGTACGGAACCAACCATCTATGAATGAATCGGCATTAGCTTCTGGTTTGTTGTAATATCCCTCAGTGATTGTCTTACCACGAAGCAGGATCTCATCATTCTCTCCTATTCTCACCTCCACCTCTGGCATGATATCGCCTGCCGAGTTGATTTCATATTTCTCGTTATATGGGTTGTAACAAGAGACGGTGGCCGTAGATTCGGTCAAACCATATCCCACACATATATTAAATCCAACACTATGCAAGAAGATATTTACCTCATCCGACAAAGCAGCACCAGCAGTCGGGAAGAACAATCCGCGGTCCAATCCGATCACTTTCTTTAGCACTTTGAAAAGGGTCTTCTTGTAGAATAAATATTTCAGATTCAGTCCGACCGGAGCCTTTTTGCCAAAACGTTTATACTCAAGATTGCGCTCTTGACCCACCTTGATGGCATGTCTCATCAGTTTTCTCATCATCGGAGAGAAGGAATCAATCTTATCATTGACACCCATGAAGATTTTCTCCCAGAAGCGAGGCACTGCGCACATCATCGTCGGACGCACCTCTTTAAGCACCTGTTGTATCTTTTTAGGATTTTTATTGACAGCCACCACTACGTTCTTGTACATACAGAAGTAGGTCCATGCCCGTTCGAAGATATGGCTAAGTGGCAAGAAGGAGAGTGAAAGATCCTTGTCCGTCACGTTTGTCAATCGGATGTCATGAATATGGAAAGCTTGCAAGTAATTAGACTGACGCAAGATGACACCCTTCGGTTCACCCGTCGTTCCTGAAGTATAGATAAGAGTGGTAAGATCGTTGTTCGACAAGCGAGTCTGACGTTGGTCAAACTCGGCAGCTGCCGTTTTCGACTCCTCACCATGTTTTTTGAAATCTTCGAATGAGATGGCAGCATCTTGTCCGCCCAACTGAATAGAAGCATCAATAGCCACCACTCTTTTAAGGTGTTGAGAATGTTGAAGGACCTCGATACAGCGATCGTATTGATATTGTTCACCCGCGAAGATAAGTCCGATATGAGCATCATTTACAATATAATCGACTTGTGAGGCCGATGAAGTGGCATAGAGAGGAACCGTAGTGACACGAACAGCCTGACAAGCCAAATCGACAGCGATGATCTCCGCCATATTTTGAGAGAAGATAGCCACCCTATCCTCTTCTTTCACACCCATTTCAATTAAAGAATGAGCAATGACTTTCACTTGTTGAGCCAGTTCACTCCACGAGATGTCTTTCCATTTATTGTCGGCATCATCCCTGTATTTAAGAACTGTTCTATTGCCACATTCTTTTGCTTTTTCAAATGCTATTTTTCCTAAATGAACACAAGCCATATCGGTACTATTTTTTGTTGATAAAGGGGAAATCCCTTTTTAATTTTTCAGTGGTGACAGACCGGAGGGTCGTCAGATATTTCTAATAAGTGTTTGAAACAAATCCCTATCGGAATTTATTTTGCTTAACGCTCTTTTCGCAGCTTCCTGATGGGAGCTACGTTTGGAATAGCCAGAGCCTTCGGCGATTGCCATTCCACCCACCAATACTTTCGAGCGAAAGACAATATTGTTGTCTCTGTCTTTTTTCTCAGAATAGGTGTCAAAATCAACCGTCACCTTATATTTATGTCCCCATTCAATCAATCGGGACTTGAAGTTTTGTTCCACCACAGCCAAAGATGGGATATCCAAATAAGTTTTGAAGACCACATCTTTCATGAATCGAAGGACATAAGCATACCCTTTGTCCAAATAGATGGCACCAATCAATGCTTCGAAAGCATTACCAAAGACATTCACATTATGAGAATGAGTCAATCTAGGCACGACCATCATTTTATCCATACCTATATCGACAGCAAGTTTATTCAGAGTTTCACGCTGAACGATTTTAGAGCGCAGACTCGTTAGATAGCCCTCGCCTTTCGCAGGAAAAAGTTTATACAAAATGTCAGAGACGGCTGCCTCCAAGACGGCATCACCCAGGTATTCCAAACGTTCATTGTTGAGTTTATGTCCATGGCCATCTTTGACGCACGATGATTTGTGCAAGAGAGCCAACTCATAATGCTCCATGTTTTTAGGAGCAAAGCCCAGCAACTTTTTCAACATAAAATAAGGCTCTTTATGAGGACGCCCCAAGAGCCTTAACTTTTCCACTATCGTCTGTAGGAACACTAACCTTCAAACTTTTTAAATATGAGAGTCGCATTATGACCTCCAAATCCGAACGTATTGGACATCGCAGCGCGAACCACACGTTTTTGAGGAACATTGAAGGTAAAATTCAGCGAATAATCAATTTCCGGATCTTCATCTCCATCTTTATGATTGATGGTCGGAGGGACAACATCATTCACAACAGACAAGATGGAGGCAATAGCCTCAACAGCGCCAGTGGCACCCATCAGGTGACCGGTCATAGACTTGGTGGAACTGATGTTTAGTTTCTTCGCAGCCTCACCAAAGACATTTTGAATGGCCTTTATTTCAGAAGGATCACCATTAGGCGTTGATGTACCATGAATATTAATATAATCAATATCATCCACGGATAGTTCAGCATCCTTCAGAGCATTGCGCATCACCAATGAAGCGCCTAAGCCATCCGGATGAGTTGCCGTCATGTGATATGCATCAGCAGAAGCGCCAACGCCCACCAACTCGGCATAGATATGAGCACCTCTTTTCACTGCATGCTCATACTCTTCCAATATTAAACAACCTGCTCCCTCTCCCAGTACGAAACCATCGCGCGATCCACTTAGCGGACGGGATGCTGTCTGATACTCATCATTACGAGTGGAGAGAGCACGCATCGCATTAAAACCACCTATACCAGAGGTAGAGATTGGAGCCTCAGCTCCTCCTGTTATCATGATATCCGCTCTTCCTAACCGAATCTGATCACAGGCAAGACCGATAGCATGTGTCGATGAAGCACAAGCAGAGACAACGCCAAAATTAGGTCCCCTGAAACTATACTGCATCGATATATGACCTGCTGCCATATTCGCAATCATACGTGTTATGAAAAATGGATTGAAACGCGGAATGTCCGGATTCTGCAAATAATCAGCTACATCGCGTTCGTACGACATGATACCACCAATACCAGTGGAGAAAATCACTCCCGCCCTGTCTAAATCAATCGACTCAGGCTTAAACCCGGCATCCTCGATGGCCTCTTTGGAAACAAGCAAAGCAAACTGAACATGACGATCATACTTCCTCGTCTCCTTAAAATCAAAATGATCTTCTGATTTATACCCCTTTACCTCACAGGCAAACTGTGTTTTAAACTTTGATGCATCGAAGAGGGTAATGGGACCGGCTCCACTTACTCCCCTAAGTAAATTATCCCAAAATGCTGAAACCGTATTACCTATGGGAGTAATCGCGCCTAATCCCGTTACTACAACTCTTCGTAATCTCATAAATAAAAACGACTATTTTAAGCTGTTTTCAATGTGTGCAATAGCTTCTCCGACAGTAGATATCTTTTGAGCTTGTTCATCTGAAATCTCAACACCAAATGCTTTCTCAAACTCCATAATCAACTCTACAGTGTCCAAAGAATCAGCTCCTAGGTCGTTTGTGAAACTTGCTTCTGGAGTTACTTCTGATTCAGGAACACCCAATTTCTCAACGATAACTTCTTTTACTCTTGTTGCTACGTCTGACATAATCTTAAATTTTAGTTAATAATTTGAATGCATTTTTTTAATTTTGCGGTGCAAAGGAACAAATTTTTGGTGATATAGAGTAATATTTACCAAGGAAATTTTGTCCAAAATGCACACTTTAAAAATATTGTGCATAAAATTAACAGATTTTAACATTTTGATTTTTGCGTATTTAACTGATTTTCAATTATATAAAAAAGAGTATGAAAAAAATAATATTATTTGCTTCCGGATCTGGCTCAAATGCTGAAAATATTATCACCTATTTTTCTAAAAACAAAGAAGTTACGTTCCCATGTATTTTGTGTAACAAAGAAGATGCCTACGTAAAGGTGAGAGCTCAAAAATTGGGTGTACCATTCAAATACTTCACAAAAGAGGAGTGGAAAAATGGTGAAATACTCAAATATTTGAAAAGTGAAAAACCTGACTTGATTGTCTTGGCTGGATTCCTTTTGAGAGTGACGGAAGACATCGTTAAGGCATTCCCTAACAAGATCATCAACATTCATCCTGCTCTTCTTCCCAAACATGGCGGAAAGGGTATGTATGGAATGCATGTCCACGAAGCTGTGGTGAATGATAAAGATAAAGAGAGTGGTATCACCATTCACTATGTAAACGAAAACCTCGACGAAGGCGCCACCATATTCCAAGCTAAATGTGAAGTGAAACCAACCGACACCCCAGAAGATGTCGCTCACAATGTTCACGAACTTGAATATCAATATTTCCCACAAATAATTGAACAGGTGCTAAATAAATAGGTGAGGAACCCGTAGAGACGATGTGCACATCGTCTCTACCCTCCCTCAAAAACGCATCGCATCTACCTAAAAACATTGCATTCTAACCTAACGAAAGAATCATTTATCTTGCATAATATTTCTCTTTTATCCAAAATTTAGTATATTTGCGAAAAAAGAAGGGATTTTCCATACATTCCCTCCGATGTGCCATCTGAGCGCAAGACTAGACGTAGAAACATAAAATTAAAATATCTATAGTAATTGCATAACCTAAATAATATAACGCATGAAAAGAAAATTTTTATACGGACTGCTAATAATGGCAATGTGTGCGTGTGAATCACAAACACAGAAAAATGAAAACAACAGTGAAAAGGATACAACCTCACAAGTGGCAGACACAACTGCAATCATCGCAAGCACGGATTCTGTTGCCGTTGAGGAACAATCATCACAAGCTACATCTACGAAAAAACCGAAGAAAGAAAATGCCATCGATAAAAACAATGTTTTGGGCGTAAAATTCATGGGTTATTTTAAAGATTATGCAAGATTAAAATCTTCCAACAACTATATAAAAGCTGCTCATATATTCCCTGAAATAGCACAAAAAGAGGATTTTTCACTGAAAGCTAATGGTGAGGAGGTATACCTTATCATCGCAAAATTCGATAGTGCTAAAGTCACTATCAACGAACTAACATTCGACATGCTACTAAACGGACAGGATGAGAGCGACGGTAAAATATTGTTCGAAGGTGAAACCAATACGGCTTACTTAATCAAATGCAATGTGAGCGACACTCACTCTAACATCAATATCCACGTTGAAACAAAAGATGGAAAATCATTCAACTACTCCCCAAGACTAAGTCTTCAGGATGGTTCCGTCATCACTTCTCAAGCAAACGTGGCTGAAATCATTTTCAACTAAGCAAGAGATACTTACTGAAAGTAATCATACAACAAAGAAGGATTGTCTCGCATTATGCAAGGCAATCCTTTTTTATGGTCTATGAATCCCAATCAAATCATTTCATCATCATCTGCATTCAACAATAAATCCAATAATTAGTCATTTTCTGAAAAATTGACTATATTCGCCATTTAATATATTACAATAGTATTTTCAACAAATATATGGAGGATATAACAAAAGAAATAACGCGGCTGGAGGAGGAACTTAGTTGCTTAAAAAAGGAACATCAAACCTTCTCTACTCGTTTGGATGAACTAAAGAAGGAGTTGAATTGGGTTATTCCTAACTTAACTCGCCTTTCTCAATCATTGTCAGAAGAAGAAACGAACTTTCTTTCTCGCTTAACTCAACTGCAAGAGCAGATGAATCTATTGAAGGAGAATTGCAAAGAAATAGAATATGTAGAAACACCACAAGAAGCACCGTTGATTGAGGATCTCAAGGTAGAAGAAGAGAATAGCGAAACCGAAACGGCACCTCAATCTGCTGCATTCATGGCAAATGAAGAATCGGAAACGTTAATTGACTCAAGTGAAGAACAGATAGCCGAACCTAACATCTCTGACACAATAGAGGTGCCTTGCGAGGAAGTGTTGAATGAGCAAACGATAGAGCAAACGATAGAACAAACTAAGGAGCAATCGGAAGTTCAATCGGAAATGTCTTCGGAAGAGCAACCAAAAAATGTTCAGCCAACAGGTCAGAAGAAAAAAGAATCCACCACCGAAGATATATTCCCAACTGTGGATTGGGAGAAATTCATTGGCGAGAATCTCATCAGCAAACTAGGTATATTGATCTTATTGATTGGTGTAGGTATCGGTGGCAAATATGCAATCGACCATGAGATGCTGAGTCCGACAGTCCGAATCATCCTCGGTACTGTTTTTGGTTTGGCACTGCAAAGCGTGGCACTAAAACTGAAAAAGGAGTATAAGAAATTCAGTGCCATCCTATCAAGTGGATCATCGGCCATTCTTTATTTCATGACCTATTTCGCCTACGCATTCTACGATTTGATACCGAGACCATTAGCCTTCATCCTTATGGTTTTGATCACAGCCTTCTCCATCTTTACTGCTTGGTGGTATGATATGGAAATCGTTGCGATTATCGGACAAGTGGGTGCCTACATCATACCCGTCATACTAAGCGACGGCAGCGGATCCGTTCTCTCTTTATGGACATATATCGCATTAATCAATGCAGGTATTTTGGTTGTTTCCATAAGAAAGTATTGGCAAAAACTCTTTGCCATCACATTCATATCCACATGGTTGGTCGTGGTGATCTCTTATCGTCTCAAGACATGGGAAACATTATCCCAATGCTATAGTGTGCTGGCATTAATTTTTGCTTTCTTTGCCATCTTCTATTTTTCAACATTGTACTACAAGGTGAAAAAGGATTTTGAATTTGTTCGGTTCGATATTATCTTCCTACTGAGCAATTCGTTCTTGTTCTTTGCCATAGGTTATCATTTGATTCACAACCACGAGGAGATGTCTATCTCATTGCCTCTCTTCGCCATCATCAATGCGGTAATTCATTGCGGTGTCTTTTTCTTGCTCCACAAAAAGCAGTTGGTCGACCAGGCATTACAACGATTGATATTGGCTTTGGGTGTACTCTTCTTCACTGTAGCCATAGCGATTGGAACGAGCGGACATTGGATTACGATATTCTGGATGATGGAGGCACTGGCACTCTTCTGGGTGGGAAGGACGAAACAGAAAGCGTTTTATGAAAACATGTCCTACCCTATACTACTCATCGCCTTGTTGAGTCTGATGGGAGACTGGGGTAATCCTAGTGGCGCTGCCTTCCGACCATTGACGTGGTTGGCAACCATGTTTGCCGAATGGAGAAGTGTTTGGGATGCTCATCCGCATGCAGAACAGGGTGTGGTGTTACCTTGGGTGACAACAGTGATCTCCCTATTCGCCGCAGGTGCATTCCTACTTATCGACAATTACTATCCATCCGCAGAGAAAGATGAGATGGCTACAAAGAAAACGAAAGTTTTCAATGTCATCTTCATAGCCGTACTCACCCTCTCCTTCTTCGTCCATTTCTCACAACCAGGAATAAATATCCTTTTAGCATTGGAATGTGCCTTAGCATTCTACTTCGCAAGGAAAAAAGAGAACCAATTCTTGGAGAAGATTGTCTATGGACTGATCGCACTGACCACCCTATGTTTCTTCATCCATACAATATCATCCATCTCTGATTATAAAGACGGATCAACAATTGCTATGTTCATGAGGAATGTGATCCCATCATCAATATCTTATGTTCTATCATTGGCTGCCATTGTCTTTATCGACAGAATGATTCCTTGTAAGGAGAGCGAGCTATCGACTAATTTTGCTTTCATCATTCGCGGACTCTGGATCTATGCCATTGCATTCAGTTGCTTTGTCATCTGTTATCCATATTTGCATATGCCAGTCAACAATCTGGTCTTCCTATGGACAACCGAGGTGGTAGCCTTTATATTTGTGGCGCGCTATTTCAAGCAACCGATTTACGAGAAATCTCTGTTACCACTTCTGTTCTTACTGTTAATAATATGGGCTATCCCACTAATATCTACAAGAAATGAACTAACTGGTCTGACGATTCTGGCATCCCTCTTCTTTATTGCAGGCATCTTTGCCACCTTATGGATCAACAAACAGTATGAAATCTCCTATTCCAAGAAATTAGCAGATGTGTTACAATGCACAATTTCAGTTCTGGTTTTAATATTGGGAATACGAATTATCACTCATTTCAGCGACAAATTCTCAGCAATTTATGCCATTGATTTTGCAGTAGGTGCGCTTGCTCTCACCACCTTCCTCGCTTCCAAGAAGAACCTCAAGATGCTGGCCAAGTTTGATCTTGTTCTGCTCTTCTTAGCGGTAATAATGTTCTTGTTGGCTGGATTAAATCATTTGAGCGACATAAGAGAACGTATGCTTTCAAACGAGGAAACGCAATCCATCTTCCTTGGTCAATATTTGTTCGTCCGATATCTATCAATTGCCGTAATGGCAGGAGCCATTGCAGTATTTGTCTATTACCGCAATTCGCCTTACTACAAATTTGGAATGAAGGAGAGCGAAAAGAAGGTCTGCTTTGACACCATCTTAGTGATTATCGGACTGACCATCGGAACAAGCGAGCTATTCAACATCTTCAACCTAATGCACTACAAAGAATCCTATAAGTTGGCTTTGTCCATCTTCTGGGGATGTTGTTCTATGTTCCTCATCTACTTCGGATTGTTCAAGCAGATGAAGCACCTTCGCATCGATGGTTTCATTTTGTTCGGAGTAACTATTCTCAAACTGTTCTTCTACGATCTGAGACATCTGGACACCCTTGCGAAGACAATAGTCTTTGTCTCCTTAGGTATACTGCTTTTAGTCTCCTCATTCTTCTATCAACGAATTGCCAAAGAGCAACAGAAGTTAGAAGCGGAAGAAAAGGAGGAAGAGGTAACAACAGAAACAGAATCAGAAGGTTAAGATTTCGCTCCGTAGAGACGTGGCGTGACGCGTCTCTTATAGTGAGCGTGACGCGTCTCTTGTAATGGCGTGCCGCATCCACTGTGGTAGTGTGCCGCATGGTAGCGTAACCTACCTATTTATCTCAGCCGCCAAATTTATAAGCAGCACACCAGTCGAACCAATATACGGTCTGTAGTCATCGCCATCCACCATTCCGCTTATCAAATAGCGGTGGGTAAGCCACTTCTCTATCTTTTCCTCAAGTCCTTTTCGTTCTGATTTGGCATTCTTAAGTGACAACTTGTATTCCCTTCTCGTATCTCCCTCATAATACTCAGGGTGGTTTAACTGTTCAAGATTGAAGTCGATTGTCTTACAGAGAGCCTCTGCAGCAATTTTCTCAGGTATTCCCTCTTTCAAGTGGCAACTATCACGTATCAGGCGACATTTCAACACATTAGCATTATAAAAACCAATCTCCTGAATAGAGGCTATCAAATTGGAGCTCACGGGTTCGATCATGGAGCCTTCAAAATAGGTCAAATAAACAATATCAACACCTAAGCGCCCCACCTGATCAGCCAACAAATTCCACTCTACATATTCAGCAGCAATAAAATCATATAAAATTAAATTATATACGTCACTGGTCATTTTATCTTTATTAAGCTCAGAATATTCTCTTATGGTCTTGTAAAACGCGAGGTTACGTCTAACATTAGCAGCTAAAACCATATCCCCAGTAACCTCACTTTCATCCAAATTTTTATAAAATTGTTCTATCTCAGCAATGGTACTATCGGTAAATTCAGGCAATTTATCGAAGGCATTGAGTGCCGCAGTGAGCGGCCGCGGGAAGCCTATCGAGCAGTATTTACCGTAGAGTTCATCAAGCTGGAAGATTTTCGATCCGTATTTACCATAGAGTTCATCAATCAAGAAAACGGATTTAGGTGTTTCCGATGGATAGCTATCGTAATCCACTTTGTAATCCCCCAAAACCAAAAGGACTGTATCACAAAAATTATCCGGGATTGTATCCTCTTTTGTAACATCAACGTTGTCTTGATTTCCTCCGCATGAACAGAAGGAAATAAGCAGCAAGAAAAATAAATATTTCTTCATATTCTGCATTCTATTTTTCGTAATTCTAATAGTGAAATGTCTCTTTGTATTGCAAATTTAGGAATAAAATTGTAACTTACAATCGTGATCAGGAGCATCAGTCGTACCCATTTTGGGTACAACTGATTGTCTATTATTCATATTTAATAATAAATTTCACGAACTCGACTAGGGTACAATTTGTACCCCACTTAAACAGAAAATATTTAAACAAAAAAAACATGACACCCCACAAAACAAAAACCAGCACCCTTATCCCCCTTGTGATCCTATGTTGCATGGGATGGGCGCTCCTATTCACCAGCACCTCCTGCAAGAGAATCAAAAAGGAGATGAAGGAACTGATCATCAACGGAGGAAAGGAAATAGACGCTCAAATCTCTTCTCTCTACCCCGAATTAGCCGACACCGCATGTGTTGGCATGAAATGCGACAACGGCTTTAGCTACCAGTATTGGTTTAGGTATAAAGCCACCCCATCCACGGTGGAGACAGCGTTGATGACTCACATTTGTGAATATGTAGAGATAGAGCCTGACATCACACTCATACCGTGTAACAGAGAGTATGCCATAGATCATTTCCAACTTAGGGAGAGTACCGATTTCAATCACTTTGCAGAATGGAAAAATGCGCCAGAAAATCATCTTGTCTATTACCATTGTACGAGGACACCGCTTCATCATGTGCTAGTGTTCGACACGATTGAGGGGTATGCTTACCATTATATAAGTGAGTTTAGAGAATAAAAGGAAAGCGACTCCCGAAAGAGCCGCTTTAAATGTTTTCACAACGGAATAATCCTTATTGTGAATTGCTTCAATTTTGTATTGCAAATATAAAAATAAAATCATATCTTGGACAACTATTTTTAAAAATTTTCAAAAACGTAATTCCATGAAAAAAATCTTAGGACTAGACTTGGGAACCAATAGCATCGGATGGGCGGTGGTAGAGATAGACCACGAATTAAAAATCGTTCGTATAATAGCATTAGGATCCCGTATACTACCAATGGACGCAGGTGAAATAAGTAAATTTGAAAATGGTGGCAAATTAAAAAGTTCTGCATCTGATAGAACTGACAGTAAATCGAAAAGGAAAAATATATCTAGATTTTTATTGCGAAGGGATAGATTACATTGCGTTCTAAACTTATTAAACGCACTACCAGAACACTACAAATTAGATATTGACTTTGTTAATAAAAAAGGAAAACGATCTGGGAAAATTAAAGAAGGGAAAGAACCTAAACTAGCCTATTACATAGATGAGAATGGCAAATCTCAATTCTATTTCATGGATGCATACGCAGAAATGGAAAAGGAATTCAAGGCAATTCATCCCGAATTATTTTATGCAAGTTCAAGGACAAAGAAACAAACAAAAATACCATACGACTGGACTCTGTATTATCTAAGGAAAAAAGGGTTAACTCAGGAACTAAAAAAAGAAGAATTAGCATGGGTAACAATGAGTTTCCTTCAAAAAAGAGGATACGAAAAAGTAATGGGATTAGACGAGAAAGAGCAAAAAGAAGGAGAATTATCCGAGATTATAAACGCAAAAGTTGCTTCTGTCGAACCATTGAATGAGAAATCCTCAGATGGGTTAAATAAATATCATATTAAGTTATCAAACGAATACGAGAATATAGTCTTTGAATACGATGAAGAAGCGCTTTTTCAAATCACCCAAAAAGATGACTTAAAACAACTCGAAAAGGTTTCTAAACTTGACCCTGACGATGACGGAACCATCAAAAATATAGAATATACTATTAGTGAAATAAAGAATATTGAAATCACTAATATAATTAACAAATTCGAGAAGAAAAAAGACCAAACAAAATATAAAATAGAACTCTCAACTGGCTGGAGTTACGAATATACAAGTAAATATACACCTAAATTCAAAGGCGAAAAAAGAGACTTTATCATAAGTTGTTCATATCATGAAAATGGGAAACTGAAGAAACGAAATATAAAAATGCCGAATAAAGAAGATGATTGGCAATTAGAAAAGCTTAAAACAGAGACTTCCATTCAAAGTTTCAATTTAAAAAACCAAACATGTGGAGTAGCATCTTATATATATGATGCGCTCATACACGACCCGAATCAAAAAATAAAAGCAGGATTAGTAACCACTATCGAAAGACGTTTTTACAAAGAAGAACTCAAAAAAATATTAGAATTTCAGGAACAGTTTCATCCTGAATTGAAAGATGTTCAAAAATATAAAGACGCACTATGGTTACTTTATCCTAACAACGAAACGCACAGAAATGCGCTTGCGAAACAGGACTTCTCTGCACTATTAACTGACGACATAATATTCTATCAACGAGATTTAAAAACAAAAAAATCGTTGATAAACAATTGTCCATACGAATTCCGTATCGATAAAGAAGGGGGAATGCACCCAATAAAGTGCATATCTAAATCCAACCCTCTTTACCAAGAATTTAGGTTATGGCAATTTATCAAACGTCTAAAAATAATAAAACGAGAGATTGTCAATGAAAAAGAAAAAAATATTAATCAAGACGTAACAGAAACAATACTCACAACACAAGTCAAAGAGGAACTCTTCAGTTTTTTCAAAAACAAAAAGGAAATTACTCAAGACACATTGTTAAAAAAGATATTCCACAAAAAAAATGAATACAAAGAATACAAGTGGAACTTCGAAGAAGATCATAAAGAGCCATGTAATGAAACCCGATATGATTTTGTGTTACGTTTGAAAAGAATAAAAGGATTCCACTATGATGAATTCCTTGATGCAAAGGCAAAAACACATGAGCCAGATGGAAGTAAAAACAAATCTAACATTCTTATAGATGGGTGTTCAAACGAATATTTGTTGTGGCACTTCTTTTATTCTGTAAAGAAAAAGGATGAAAGAACCAAAGGACTTCCATGTCTTGTCGAAAAGCTATTAAGGAATGCCAATATGGACCTTACATATAGAGACAAAATCGTCGAAATGTTAAGTTCTATTTCTACATATAAAAATGCATATGGAACATACTCGGAGAAAGCCATAAAAAAACTATTACCATTCATGCGTCTTGGGAAATATTGGAGTGAAAAAGACGTTGAGTCAATTAATACAAATGACATCATCAAGGCAAAAGTGTTAGAAAAAGAAAATATCCAAGGAGAAATAAAAGATTTACAAGGGTTATGGCTTTCGAGTGCTTGTTATATTGTCTATGGGAAATATTCAGAAGCAGGCAAAGCAAAACAATGGACTCAGCCCAATGACATATTAGATTACCTAGAAAAAGAATTCGAGCACAATTCATTAAACAACCCTGTTGTCGAGAAAGTCGTACGAGAAATGTTATATGTTGTCCATGACATATGGACAACGTTTGGTCATGTTGATGGATGCTACACAAACGAAGTCGGCAAGGAAATCAAAACATACAAAAAATATTTTGATCAAATAAACATCGAGATAGGAACATGTCTAAAGAAAAACAACAAAGAGAAAGAATCTGACACTAAAAAAAATAAAGATAACAGATTAGCTAACGAACGAGCCTTTGCCATATTAAAAGAACTAAAAACAGTATATAAGGAAGCCGGCATCAAAGAAAAATCACCATTTCAGCAAGAGAAACTAAAGATTCTAGAGGCTGGAATAGTTGATGCTATAAAATACGACAAGGATGACAAAAAATATGAATACAAAACAAAGACATCCGAAAAGGAATTCTCCAAGAAAGACATTAAAGAACTATTGAAAAAAGAGGTGTCAGAAATCTCAAAAAAAGACATTGAGCGATACCGTTTATGGCTGGAACAAAGATATTTATCTCCATATACAGGTAGACCTATTAGTTTGTCAAATTTATTTGACAGAACAAAGTATGAAATTGAACATATATTTCCTCAAGAAAGGGTTACTTTAAATTCATACAAAAACAAAGTGATCTGTGAAACCATTGTTAACAAAGCCAAAGGGGCAATGACTGGTTATGAGTTTATTTTAAAAAGCAACGGCAAGTGCATATATCAGGGGAAAGAAATCAAGTTACTTAATCCAAATGAATATGCAGAACATGTTCAAAGAAACATTACCGACGAAGACAAACAAGAAATTCTTTTAAGCAAAGATATTCCTAATCAATTTGGAAATAATCAAATGAACAATAGTCGCTACATTGCAAAATTAGCAATGACTCTTTTAAGCAATATTGTTAGAGAAGAAGACGAAAAAGAAGCCAAATCGAAGAATGTATTGGTGATTTCAGGTGGTGTAACTACCATTTTGAAACATGATTGGCAATTGGATGATGCATGGAATGAATTGATAAAACCACGCTTCATTCGAATGAATGAATTACTAGACACAAACGATTTCGGAGAAGAACGAATCATAAACGGTCACAGCGTTTTTGTCCCAACAATACCAAATAAAGAGATAAACAAAAAGAGAATCGACCATAGACATCATGCCTTAGACGCTCTAATTATAGCATTAGCCACTAGTAATCATGTAAACTATATAAACAACATTAGTTCTCTCGACATCAACAAGGACAGGAAAGACGAACGCAAAGACCTGAAAACAAAATACATGGGTAAGAGGAAAAACAGTGACGAATCAGAAGAGCATTATTTCCTACCACCAATGCAATATAAACGAAGTGGGACAACAGTGACATATAAGTACGTTTATAAAAACAGTGAACCTCAAACCATTTTTAAAAAAGTTGTTCTAGATGCATTACAGAACACTCTTGTAACATTCAAACAAAAAAATCGCATCACGCGCCAAAGAATGAACATTATACAACACCCTGATTACGAAGAAGGATACAAAGAAGAATGTCTCAACATGAAACAGAAATATTGCGTTCGTCAATCTCTACATAAAGCCACCTATTATGGAAAGAGGAATATAAAGCCGACACCTATTGAAGACGCCATAAAGAAAGAAGACAGAATAGTTGAGAACTCCGTAAAACTAATTATTAAGAAATACTCTCAAGAAGGGAAAGATAGAGATCAAATCATTTCCGAATTAAAAAAAACAAATCCTGTTGTTTATGTAAGAGAAGACTGTGCCACAACTCAATGGTCTCATTCTCTAGACTATTTTGCCAACAAAGAAGAAAGTACCATAATCAAGGAGATTGAATGTATTGCAGACATAACAATTCAGAACATTCTTAAAAAGCATTTAGCTAAATATGACTCCATAAAAATTCCAATTGCTGATGCAGTAAACTATTATGACGACATTGTAACAGATGCGCAAAAGGAACTTGTTAAAAAATACGAATCAACAGGGGAAAGCAATGGAACAGATGTGAAGATTGATGTATATGTCAGAAACATAAACACTGAAGATAGACAAATTATGCACAACCCGCAAATTGCGTTTTCTACAGATGGAATAAAAGACCTAAATGATTGTATCGTTGAACTAAACAATGGAAGAAAGCACAAACCAATATACAAGATTCAAATGATACAAGCTTTAGGAAAAATGTTTTCTATTTCATCTATAAATAAAGACACAAATGAAAACGCCCCAACAGAGACAGTAAAGGGCAAACAATTAGTCATCTCTGATGCAGGCAGTAACAATTTTTGTGGATTTTACAAGTCAGGAAATGGAAGGACAAAAATATTTGTTCCAACATTAAGAGACTACATAAAAACGGCAAAGGCAAGTGAAAATTTGTTTTCTAAGACAATAGTAGAGAAAAATGAGGAATATAAATTAAAGTTCGTATTGTCTCCTCTTGATTTGGTTTATATGCCAACAGAAGATGAAATCATCAACGAATATCTAAGCGACGAAATTGATTTCAGCAGAATATTTGTTGTGAATGATTTTGAAGGGGAAAAAATTTATTTTAGACCATACAATATAGCTCAGGAAATTGGGGAACACGAAATAGATTTGCAAAAAGATTCTTCTGGCAATTTGCAAGGAAGCCGAATTTTAAAAACTGCGAATTGCGGCAATCGAAAAATCAGAGATTATTGTATTCCCATCAAAGTGGATCGTCTTGGTAATATTATCGAACTCAATGGGAAGAAAATATAACCTCAATCCAAACTGCAACTTCATCGACAGAATATTCGCTTTAGTTTTGAATATCGATGATGGTAAGAGCATAATTACAAAGGATGGGTACAAATTGTACCTATCCTAAAAAATAGAGACGATGATAGGTTTTCACCTAATTTCAGTTGTACGATTCCTTCGTACAACTGAAATTTGAAGATGCTGATGACAAAACAACACTAAAATAGAATAGCCTATGATCAAACGCACATTATGTTTCAGCAACCCGGCGTATCTGTCGCTGACCAACCACCAGCTGGTCATCAAACTGCCAGAGGTGGAGAAGAGTAACCTGACAGAACATCTAAAGAAGGAGTCCGTCACAACCATCCCTATCGAGGATATCGGCGTGGTAGTGCTCGACCATCAACAGATCACCCTCACACAAGGACTGCTGGCTCACCTGCTGGAATGTAACTGCGCCGTGATCACCTGCGACAGCCACCACCTCCCCATCGGTCTGCAACTTCCCCTGGAAGGAAACACCACCCAAAGTGAACGGTTTCGCGACCAATTAGAGGCTTCCCTCCCCCTGAAAAAACAATTGTGGCAACAAACCATCCAACAGAAGATTGCCAACCAAGCGGCAGTGCTCAACAAAAAAAGAGGCTTGGCGGTGAAAAATATGATGCGGTGGGTGAACGAAGTGAAAAGCGGCGACACCGAAAACGTGGAGGGCAAAGCAGCCGCTTTCTACTGGAAGAACATGTTCCCCGACGTGCCGGACTTCACCCGCGGACGGGAGGGCATCGCACCCAACAACCTGCTGAACTACGGCTATGCCATCCTGCGCGCCATCGTAGCCCGCTCGCTGGTGGCAAGCGGACTCCTTCCCACCTTGGGCATCCACCACCACAACCGATACAACGCCTACTGCTTGGCAGATGATATCATGGAACCCTACCGTCCCTACGTGGACGCCCTCGTGATAGAGATCACCCAAAAGATGGGATATCCACAAGAGATCACGATGGAACATAAGCAGCAATTACTGACCATTCCTGCGCTCGACGTCACCATCGCCGAGCAACGCAGTCCCCTCATGGTGGCGACGGCACAAACAACCGCTTCGCTCTACAAATGTTTCAGCGGTGAATGCCGCAAGATACTCTACCCTATAATGGATTAGGATATGCAACGGTTAAGTGAATACAGGATTATGTGGTTATTTGTCTTTTTCGATCTTCCGACAGAGACCAAGCAGGATCGGCAGGCGTATGCCGACTTCCGCAAGCGTCTGCAGGGAGACGGTTTCACAATGATGCAATACTCCGTCTATGTGCGTCACTGTGCCAGTTCGGAGAATGCAGACGTACACACCAAGCGAGTGCAAAATCTATTGCCCGAATCGGGGCAAGTCAGCATTCTGCGAGTAACAGACAAACAATACGACAATATGCAAAACTTTGTCGGCACAAAAAAACAGAAACGCAAAACAGATGAAGCCAAAATGCCGATACAGCTATCGTTCTTTTGATATGGAAGATCAATCGGGCGTAGGGACGTGGCGCGCCGCGTCCATTGTGAATTGTCATGTTCGTTTAGGCAAACCACAATAAGGAATTAACAGACATAATACAAGAGAACGCATTGAGACATAGGAGTGTCCTTCGGACAGAAATCTTACAAATCTTTACAAATCTAACAAATATGAATTGCGTTAAGAGAGATTTGTATGATTTGAATAGATTTACAAGATTTCTCGGATTTCAATTTTGTAATTTAGCGTCGACAAAAACAGTTCGCATCAACACTAACAACTGGTCATGATAGTTGTGAATTGCTTTCAATTTTGTAATTTAGCATCGACAGAAACAGTAAGATAAACGTGAAAACGAACAAGGATGAGTTGTGAATTGCTTTCAATTTTGTAATTTAGCGCCGATAAAAACAGTTGTTGAATGCAACGGTTGATGTTGATGGTGTTGTGAATTGCTTTCAATTTTGTAATTTAGCGTCGACAAAAACAGTCCCGACGAGAATGTTAAGACAATGCTCGCTGTTGTGAATTGCTTTCAATTTTGTAATTTAGCGTCGACAAAAACAGTTATCTTCATCAATATAAAATGTAAACTGAGTTGTGAATTGCTTTCAATTTTGTAATTTAGCGTCGACAAAAACAGTAGCATTCCAAAAACCTTGATTAGCGGCTTGTTGTGAATTGCTTTCAATTTTGTAATTTAGCGTCGAC